>JBPCWZ010000053.1:0-5124 GCA_051009015.1 Gammaproteobacteria bacterium
ACAACCACTTTTCCAAACACGGCAAAACCAAGGAGCAAACCGATGGCAACCAGAATGACCTCCAGCGAAGCGCTGGTAGAGACCCTTTCCGCTTACGGCGTCAGCGATGTTTTCGGCATCGTCGGCTCGGCGTATATGGATTCTTTGGACATTTTCCCCGCGGCGGGCATTCGCTTTGTGCCGACGGTTCACGAGCAGGGCGCCGCGCACATGGCGGATGGCTATTCGCGCGCAAGCGGCAAGCACGGCGTTTGCATCGCCCAAAACGGCCCCGGCATTACCAACTTCGTAACGGCAATTGCCGCCGCCTATTGGGCGCATTCGCCGGTCGTGGCGATAACGCCGGAGACCGGCAGCATGGGACTGGGGCTGGGCGGCTTTCAGGAGACCGAACAACTGCCGATATTTTCCAAGATAACCAAGTTTCAGGGGCATGTCAGCCGCCACGAAAGAATGGCGGAGATGGCGGCGCGCTGCTTTGAGTATGCGATGGCAGAGCGCGGTCCGGCGCAACTGAATATCCCGCGCGATTTGTTTTACGGCGAGGCGGATTATGAAGTGCCTGTCCCGCGCAAAATTTCGTATGCCGCCGGAAGCGAACAATCGCTTGACGAGGCGGTGCAACTTCTCTCCAAGGCGAAGTTTCCGGTCATCATCGCCGGCGGCGGTGTTTTGTTCAGCGGCGGCGTGAAGGCATGCGCCGCGCTTGCCGAGCGGCTTGGCTGCCCGGTTGTCAATAGTTATCTGCACAACGATTCTTTTCCGTGCAACCATCCGCTGTGGGCGGGTCCTTTGGGCTATCAGGGTTCCAAAGCGGGGATGAAGTTGTTGTCGCGCGCCGATGTTGTTTTGGCATTGGGCTCGCGGCTTGGTCCTTTTGGCACTTTGCCGCAATACGGGATGAACTACTGGCCAAGCGGCGCGAAGATTATTCAGGTGGATACCGATCATCGGATGCTGGGTTTGACACGCCCGGTATCGGTTTGTGTTTGCGGCGATGCGCATGCGACGGCGAAGGCGCTTTTGGCGCGGCTGGAACTGGCGGGCGGCATTGCCTGCGATGCCGACAAGGAAGCGCGCGCGCGCGCCATCAAGAGCGAAAAGGACGCATGGGAAGAAGAACTGAACGGCTGGACGGCGGAGAAAGACCAGTGGAGCGCCGACACCGTCAAAGCGGACAAGGTCAAGGGAATGCATCCGCGCGAAGTGTTGCGCGAGTTGGAAAAGGCGATGCCGGACAATGCAATGGTCAGCACCGACATCGGCAACATCTGCTCGGTTTCCAACAGTTATTTGCGCTTTCGCCATCCGAACAGTTTCTTCGCGGCGATGAGTTTCGGCAACTGCGGCTATGCATTCCCGACCATCATCGGCGCAAAACTTGCCGCACCGGAGCGTCCGGCGGTGGCATATGTCGGCGATGGCGCATGGGGGATGAGTTTCGGCGAGATTCTCACTTGCGTGCGCGAGGACATTCCGGTAACCGCGGTGGTTTTTCACAACCGGCAGTGGGGCGCGGAGAAGAAGAATCAGGTGGATTTTTACGGCAACCGGTTTTTGGGCGTCAATCTCGGCGAGGACGACAAAGCGGCGACAAACTTCGCCGATATCGCCAAGGCGATGGGCGCTTGCGCGCAGCGGATAGAGAATGTCGGCGAAGTCGGCGAGGCATTGGAAAAAGCATGCGACGCCCAAAAGCGCGGCAAGACGACAATATTGGAATTGGTCTGCACCCGCGAGTTGGGCGACCCGTTTCGCCGCGATGCCCTCAAAGCACCGCTCCGTCTGCTGGACAAATATAAAAAATTCTCCTGACAAGATTGCGGCTTTTGGCTGCCGGGCTTTTGGCTTGCGGGCGAAAGCGGCGGGCGGGCGTTTTTGCCGATGACGATGCTCCGGCGGTCTTATCTGGCGGCGGCGGCGATAGCGGCTTTGGCGCTGGCGATAGCGTATTTTTTTATGGAGCGCTATTTGCTTTTGGATCCTTGCCCGCTTTGCATTCTTGACCGCATTGTTGTTTTTGTCATGCTTGTTTTGTTTGCGGCGTCTTTTGTTTTTGCGCACGCGCGCCGGATATTATGGTTTGGCAACATTGCCGCGCTGGCTTGCGGCTTTGTTGTTGCCGGGCGGCATTTGTGGCTGCAGTATCAGCCGCCGGATGACGGCGGTGCTTGTTTGTCCGGCGCGGGCGGCGGCGCGCTTTTGGATATTATCCGCGAATCATTTTCCGCCGATGGCGATTGTTCGGCGGTGTATTGGCAGTTTGCGGGCTTGTCCATTCCGGAGATGGTGTTTTTGCTGTTTTGTGTTTTTGCCTTGTTGTTGTTGTGGCAGGGCGCGCAACTTTTCGGGCGGCGGCGAAAAGAGGGGGCGCGATGATTGAAAGCATTGATGTCATTGTCGGCGAGTTGTCGCGCGGGCGGATGGTTGTTTTGGTTGATGACGAAGGGCGCGAAAACGAAGGCGACTTGTTGCTTTTGTCGCACTATGCCAGCGCGGAGGCGATTAATTTTATGGCGACGCACGGGCGCGGCTTGATATGCCTGACGCTGAATGCCGAACATTGCGAGCAATTGCAACTTCCGCTGATGAAAGCGCAAAACGATTCCGCCTTTGGCACAAACTTCACGGTATCCATAGACGCGGCGCGCGGCATCACAACCGGCATATCCGCGCGCGACCGGGCGGCGACTGTTTTGGCGGCGGCAAGGGCGGATGCGACATGCGGCGACATCGTATCTCCCGGGCATATTTTTCCTTTGCGCGCCGAGCCCGGCGGCGTTTTGGTGCGTGCGGGGCATACCGAAGCGGGTTGCGATTTGGCGGCGATGGCGGGGGTTTTCCCTTCGGCGGTGATTTGCGAGATTATGAAAAGCGACGGCGAGATGGCGCGGCTGACCGATTTAACGGCTTTTGCGAGTGAGCATAATCTTAAGATAGGGGCGGTCAATGGTTTGATAGAGCATCGTTTGCGCACCGAGAACTTGATAACCCCGAAAAAGCGGTCGGCGGTAAAAACTTCGTTTGGCACATTTCAACTGCATATTTTTGAGGATGCGGTTGCCGGGCGTTTGCATCTGGCATTATCGCGCGGGCGGATAGACGCCGAACGGGCGGTTTTGACTCGGGTGATAGTCCGCCCGACTTTGCTGGACGGCTTGCTGGAAGAAGTGCCGGAGCGGTCGTGGAGTTTGCATCGCGCTTTGGCGCGCATAAACGAAGAAGGGGCGGGCATTGCGGTATTGCTGGATGCCGGCGGCGGCGAAAACATAACCCGGCAGGTGGAGTTGCTGGATTCGCCGCACGACAATGCGATGGTTTCGGAGTTGCGCACTTATGGCATCGGCGCGCAGATATTGAAGAATCTGGGCGCGGGGCGGATTCGTTTGCTGTCCGGCAAAATGCGCGTGCCGCAGATGACGGGTTTCGGCTTGCAGGTTGAGGAGATAATAGAACAATGAGCGCAAAGAAAACGGATGTGCATTTTGCTTTGGCGGTTGCCGATTTTTATGCCGACATCGCCGAGGAGATGCTAAAAAGCGCCAAGGATGCGGCGGGAAGCATGACGCCTTTGGTTATGCGCGTGCCGGGGGCTTTGGAGTTGCCGATGGCGTTGAAGATTGCCGCCGAAAGCGACTTCAATGTTGTGGCGATGGCGGCGCTGGGGTGCGTTGTGCGCGGCGAAACTTATCATTTTGAGGTGGTGGCAAACACTTGCGCGAGCGGCATTATGCAAGTGCAACTGCAAACGGGCATTCCTATCGGCAACGGCGTTTTGACCGTGAATACAAAAGAGCAGGCGCAAAGGCGATGCCGCAAAAAGGCGCAAGATGCCGTCAATGCCGCTTTGGCTTTGTGGCTGCTGAAACCGTAATATGAAAAAGCGCACGGCAAAAGCGGCGGCGGGGCGATGAAGATATCACGGCGGCGGGCGCGCATTGCGGCATTTGGCGCGGTTTTTGCCGTGTTGTCCGAAAGCGGCAAAAGCGCGGCGGTGATGGTGCAAAAGCGCCGCGAGGCGGAAGCGGACAAGGCGGAAGCGGCGGTGTTGAATGATGATTTGACAATTGGCATTGCGGCATCTTTTGACGGGCGCCGCGGGGAGATAGAAGATTTATTAGCCGATGCCGTGCGCCGCCCGCCGGAGTTGATAAGCACGGCGGAGCGGGCGATTATCTGCGCGGCGGCGGCGGAGTTGCTTGCCTATCCGGCAACGGCGCACAAGATAATCATCAACGAAGCGATAGACATCGCCAAACAATACGGCAGCGAAAGCGGCTATAAACTGGTCAATGCCGCCTTGGACAACATCTGCCGCACCATCCGCAACTAATACGGATGCGCATTCCCGCCGCGCCTTTGCGGTTTTGCGCCGTTAGCCGATAATCGCGCAGGCGGGAATCTACTGCCGCCAAAGGCGGCGCATTCTTAAAGCCCTGTAAGGGCGAAATGTTATAGCACAGGGCAGCGCCCTGTGAATCGGCATCCCCGATAATCAAGCCCTGTAAGGGCGGCACACAAAAACGGCGGCGATGATAATGCGGCGCGGGTTTTGCCGGGCTTTGCCCTGCAAAAGGATGTGTCGCCCTTACAGGGCTTTTATACCGCGCCGCTTTTGGCGGCGATGGTTTGGGAGATTCTCGCTTTCGCGGGAATGACGAAAAGGGCGAAAATGCCAAAAAAGCACAAAGATGAAAAAAATGTTTGACAGGGCGGATATTGTGTGTATAATCGCGGGAGTTATGCCGATGATGACAAAGACGGACATGCACAAACACATGTTTAGCATTACACGGCGCACGGCGCACGGCGCACGGCGCACATCAACGAGCGACGCGTCAATGCGGTCACTGCTACGAACCAGGCTGTCGAGGCCGGCATGCGTGGCATCGTGCTGATCGACAACTTCGGCATCAGCTCCGGCGTCGCTGGCCTCGTCGAGGAGCTCATCACGTCGGAGGGGCCGTTCGCGGTCCTCGGCGGCATCGTGCTCAACCAGCAGGTGGGCATGATGAATCGATCAGCGGTCGAGACGGCCCTGGCCTACGGCAATGGCTCGGCGTTCGTATCGATGCCGACGCATCACACCAGGCATGTGGCGATGGCCGAGAAGCGATCGAGGGC
>JBPCWZ010000054.1:0-7844 GCA_051009015.1 Gammaproteobacteria bacterium
GCCATGTTCAGGCGGTATTCGTTCATCAGCATCTTTTGCTGCTCCAGCCATTCGCCCCATGCCCGCGCCGATACATTGTCAAAGATGCGCTGGCCCAATGCGCCCGGATAGGGCGGCATCGCCAAACCCTCCATCTCTTCGCCGTATTTTATGCATTTGACCATTTTGCTCATTGTTGTCTCCGGTTGTTGTTGTTTGTTATCGTGCCGCCGCGCGTTTTGCTTTTGTTGTGCTTTCGGCGGCGGCGGATGTTTCACGGGAAACATTCAGGCGTTCGGCAAGCATGACCGCCAAACTCGCCGCCGCATCGGTTTTTGATTGGCGCGGCAATCGGTATTCGCCGCCGTCGGAGTAAAAAACCGCCAGTTGGCAACTTTCGCTGTCGGCATCATTGACGCTGTTGGCGACCATCATCGCCGTGTTTTTGGCGCGCATTTTGGCTTTTGCCGCCGTGCGCCATTTGCCGCCATCCGCATTATCGCCGTCCAGGGCGGCAAACCCTACGGTAAACAAATGCGGGTATCTTTTGCCAATTGTCGCCAAAATGTCATTAGTTGGCATCAATTTGATAACTAATCCTTTGCCGCCGCTGCGCGGGTGTTTGTGCTTTTGCCCGCCGCCGCTGGTGTAATCGGCAACGGCGGCGGCGGATATAAACATTTGTCCATCCGCGCATTCTTTTAACAATGCCCGCTCCATCAAATCGTTATTTGCCGCCCGCACTATTGCATCCGGCGGCAAGGATGGCGGCGGCGGGGCGGAAGTATTGGCGGCGATAACGCGAACTTGCGCCCCCGCTTGCCGGCAGGCGGCGGCGATGGCAAAGCCCATTCGCCCGCTGCTTTTGTTGCTGATGGTGCGCATTGTGTCAATGTTTTCGGCTGTTGCGCCGGTGCTGACAACAACGCGCAAACCGCGCATCGGCTTGTGAAGCGCCAAGCGGACGGCTTTTATCATATCGGCGGGTTCGGTCATTCGCCCTTCGCCTTTTTCGCCGCATGCTTGTTCGCCGCTGGCGGGTCCGATGATAGTCGTGCCATCGGCGGCGAGGGTTTGGATATTTCGCTGTGTCGGGGCGGAGTGCCACATTTGCCGGTTCATCGCCGGGGCGAGCATCTTCGGGCAACCATCGGGGGCGGCGGCGAGAAAAGCGGCGAGGAGTCCGTTATCGGCAAAGCCCGCCGCGGCTTTGGCGATGAAATCGGCACTTGCCGGGGCGATGAGTAATAACGATGCCCGGCGGGTAATGTGGATATGATCCATCCCGTCTTTTGCCGCCGCATCATCGGTCAATCCGTCGCCGGTTATCACCGGATAGCCGCTGAGCGCGCGAAAAGTCGCCGCGCCGACAAAAGATTGCGCCGCCGGTGTCATCAAAACCCGCACTTGCAACCCGTCCTCGCGCAACATTCGGCAAAGATACGCCGCCTTGTAAGCGGCGATAGAGCCGGTAACGCCAAGCGCGACAGTTGCCGCATTATTATCGCGCATGCCGCCGCCTTCGTGCATCCCCCCCGCCGCCGCGCTATCATTCGCCGCTTCCGCCGATGGTTTCCCGTGAAACATCCGCACTATCATAGCACAGATGGATTCTAATGCCATCAAACAAGCGCGGGGATTATCAAAGGGGGCGGGGGGTTTTGGCTTTGCGGTTTTTGCCGGGCTTTGCCCTGCAAAAGAATGGGACGCCCCTTCAGGGCTATATTTATCACAACACCGGGTCACGGGGCGTTGCCCCGTGCTATAACATGTCGCCCTTTCAGGGCTTTAATATCGTCATTCCCGCGCAGGCGGGAATCTCCTACCCGCCGATTGTTGTATAATATCGCCCTGCGGCAACCACCGCAAAACATTACAAGGAGAAAACAATGACACAACCGGAATTGATACTGATGGCGATTCTCGCCGTTTTCGGGCTTTTCGCCCTACCCGCTTTGGCGGCAAAAGACAAGGGCGGCAAAAGCAGCGGCGGCTTTAACTTCCTGCCCGCCTTGTGCGCGGTTTGCTTCTCCGCCGCTATCGGCGGCGCGGCTTTTGCCGATAGTGATTTGCCGCATTTGCCTCTGGTGGCATGGATTGGCGATATCTCCAAGATGCCTCCCCCAGAGACCAACCGCCCGGTGCGCATCGCTCCCATTGATGACCTTAAGGACATCCCCGAGATAGCACCATCCAGACTACCCGGAAACAACCGCCCGACTGACAGTAAGCCAGATATTGGAAAAATAATACTTGGCTGGACATCTCTGCATATAGCGGCGGAAAAAGGCAATGTCACCGAAGCGAGACGCTTGATTGACGAAGGGAAGAATATTGAGGCAAAAAATATTGCGGATTTTACGCCTCTGCATATTGCGGCATATAATGACAAAGCCAAAATTGCACTTATCCTTGTCCAAGCGGGGGCAAATTTGCGCGCTCGCACTACTGACGGCAACACGCCGTTGGATATTGCCATACGAAGGTATGGCAAAGACAGCGTCATCGCACTTTTCCTGCAGAAAGCAATGAAAGCAGGCAAAACAAACGAGCAACAAGCCGAAGATTTGTTGCGCGAGTTGGAATAACAATACAAGGAGACAAAACTATGGCAAACGAAAACAATAACGCATATCCTCTGCATCAAGCGGCGAAACGCGGCAAGGTCGCCGAAGTCATCTGCTTGATTGACAATGGGGCGGATGTTAACGAAAAAGATGGTCATGGCTGTATGCCTTTGCACTGGGCGGCATCGCTTGGTCAAACCGAAATCGCGCTTGTCCTTGTCAAGCGTGGCGCGGCTATCGGGGAAAAAAATAACATAGGCGTGACGCCTTTGCATTGGGCGGTGGAAAAAAATCAAACCAAAACCGCGCTTGCCCTCGTCAATGTGGGGGCGGATATTGAAGCAGAAGATGACAATGGTAATACGCCTTTGCATTATGCGGCAGGGAACGAGCAAACCGAAACCGCGCTTGCCTTTATCAAGCATGGCGCGGCTATTAGGGCAAAAAGTAACAAGAACAATACGCCTTTGCATTTTGCGGCAGGGTTCGGTCAAGCCGAAACCGTGCTTGCCCTTGTCAATGCGGGGGCAGATATTGATGCGCAAAATAACGATGGCGAAATGCCTTTGCATTTGGCGGCATGGCAAGGTCAAACCAAAACCACGCTTGCCCTTGTCAATGCGGGGGCGGATTTGTTTGTGCGCACGAATGCCGGAAGCACGCCGCTGAATACTGCCATAACAAAGCATGGCGAAGGCAGCGAAATCGCACGCATTCTGCAGAAAGCGACCGATGACGCACTTGCGAATTAGCCGCCGCATCTTTGGCGGCGATTTGTTGCGCTTTGGTAAGACGCAAACACTCGCGCGCGCCGCCTGTTGAAAATGCAAACGGCTACTTTGGCGACTTCGCCCGCCGCTTCGGGTTTGCATATTGCGCCGATGATGCGTTATTCGCATCGTCATGGGCGGATGTTGTGGCGGCATCTTTGCCCGCCCGCTGTTTTGTATACCGAAATGCTTGCGGCGGCGGCGGTTGTGCGCGCCGATTCTTCCTCCCTTCACCGCATGCTTTTTTTGCCGCCGGAACAAAAACCGGCGATAGTGCAACTGGCAGCCGGGGATGTTGAAACGATGGCAAGAGCGGCGGGGATTTGCGCGAAATGGGGGTATGACGCCGTCAATATCAATTGCGGTTGCCCGAGCGGGCGCGCGCAAAAAGGCAACTTCGGCGCGTGCCTGATGGCATCGCCGAAGTTGGCGGGTGCTTTGGTGCGGGCGGCAAAAAGCGAAAGCGGCTTGCCGGTGACGGTCAAATGCCGCACGGCGATTGACGATGCCGATGTGGGCGAGTGTTTGTTTGCTTTTGCCGATGCCGTCGGCGAAGGCGGGGCTTGCGCGATAATCGTCCATGCGCGGCGGGCGTTGTTGAAGGGGTTGAGCCCGAAACAAAACCGCGCCGCGCCGCCTTTGGATTATGAAACGCCGCAAAAGTTGCGCGGGAAAATGCCGCAACTGCCGGTGATTGTCAATGGCGGCATTACTTCGGCGGATGATGTTGTGCTGATGTTGCGGCGGTTTGACGGCGTGATGATAGGAAGGGCGGCGGTGCAAAATCCGTATATTCTTGCCGATATCGGGCGGCGGGTTTATGACATTGCGCCGCCTTCGCGCCGCTTGGTTTTGCAAAGAATGCTTGCCGGCGCGGCAAAAGAACCGGCGCGCGAATGGCGGCGGATAGCGGTATCTTTGGGCGGTTTGTTTTATGGCGAGCCGGGGGCGGCAAAGTTGCGCCGTCAGTTGGCATCGGCGTATCCCCTGCCGCTGTCGGCGCTGCAGTTTTAAGTATCGCTTTGGTGTGATGATGAAACTTGCCGGTTGTGTGCATTCTTATATGCAACTTGCGCGCATTGACAAGCCGATAGGAGCGTTGCTTTTGTTGTGGCCCACTTTGTGGGGGTTGTGGCTGGCGGCGGAAGGATGGCCCGGCTGGAAATGGCTGGCGATTTTTATCGGCGGTGTTTTTGTCATGCGCGCATTCGGCTGCGTGATAAACGATATCGCCGACCGCCGTTTGGATGCGCAAGTCGCGCGCACCAAAGACCGGCCGCTGGCAAGCGGGCGCATTGGCGTTTTTTCCGCTTTGGTTTTTGCCGCTTTGTTGTTGTTTGCGGCTTTTGTGTTGTGGCTTTTGCTGCCGCCGTTGGCGAGGTTGTGGGCGGTTGGCGGTTTGTTATTGGCGGCGGCGTATCCTTTTGCCAAGCGGGTTATGCCGGTGCCGCAGGCGGTATTGGCTTTGGCATTCGGCTTTGGCATTGCCATATCATGGGCGGCGGTGCGCGAAGAAAACCCGCCCGCAGTTGTGTGGTTGCTAATGGCGGCGAATTGGTTTTGGGTAATGGCATACGATACCATCTATGCCATTTGCGACCGCGATGATGATATTAAAGCGGGGGTGAAAAGCGCGGCGATTTGGTTTGGCGCGCGCGATATTGTTTATGTCAGTATTTTTTATGCCATTGCGGTTTTGTGGTTGTCCGCCCTTGGTGTTTTTTACGGCTGGGGGGTTGGTTATCAGGTAGCGTTGCTGGCGGCGATGATATGGGTTATCCGCTTGTGGTTTTGGTATCGTTTGCGCTGCCCGCGCGCGTGTTTGGCGGCTTTTCGGGCGAATAACTGGTTTGGCGCTTTTGTTTTTGCCGGTTTTGCCGCGGCTTTTTTATGAATAAGGAGTGTGGTGATTTGTGGCGCGGCGGGCGGCTTTTGGCGGCGGCGCACCATAACAGCCCGCACTTTCACCGGCGCGGCGATGATGTCGCATTGTCATTACTGGTTGTGCACAGTATCAAACTGGGGGAATACGGCGGCGGCGATATCGCCAAACTTTTTTGCGGCGCGTTGGATTGCGCATCGCGCCCGGAATATGAGACGCTGAAAGGGTTGCGCGTGTCGGCGCACTTTGTCATCGGGCGCGGCGGCGAAGTGTTGCAATTCGTATCCGCCGACGACTGCGCATGGCATGCCGGAGAATCGCAATGGCGCGGGCGAAAGCAGTGTAATGACTTTTCCATCGGCGTGGAACTGGAAGGGGCGGAGGATGATGTTTTTGAGGAGTGTCAATATTCCGCCCTTGTTAATCTCTCCCGGGCATTGATGAAAAGAAGCGGCGAAATGATGATAGCGGGACACCGGCACATTGCCCCGGAGCGCAAAACCGACCCGGGCGAAGGTTTTGACTGGCGGCGGTTGTTTGATACTATCGGCTGGCAATATGACGGCAGAATATAACCCCCCGAATTCGGCAAAATGCCCGGGCAGTATTATTCTGCTGCATGGCTTGGGCGCGGACGGCGAAGATTTATTGCCGCTCGGCGCGCAACTTGGCGGCGGCAAATGGCGGGTGGTTTGCCCGAATGCGCCGGTGCGTCCGGTCGCCATCAACGGCGGAATGTCAATGCGCGCATGGTATGACATTACAAGCGCAGACCTTTCCGGCAGGGCGGACAAAACGGGCGTGATGGAATCGGCGGCGATTGTGGAAGCGTTGTTAATCGCCGAACAAAAACGCGGGGCGCGGCGGATTGTGCTGGGCGGTTTTTCGCAAGGCGCGGCGATGGCTTTGCATTGCGGTTTGCGTCATCATTGCAAACTCGGCGGCATTATCGCTTTGTCCGGTTATTTGCTTTTTGCCGATTCTTTGTTGCAAGATGCCGCAGATGAAAACCGGCAAACGCCGATATTTATGGCGCACGGCGATGCCGATAATGTTGTGCTGCCGCAATGGGCGCGGCATTCCAAAGATGCGCTTGCGGGCGGCGGCTGGAATATCACATACAAGGAATATCCGGCGGCGCATTCCATCCATCCGCAAACGCTTGACGACATAAACTTGTGGATGGCGACTCATAAATGCGTATAATGTTTTTGCGGCTGTGTTTTTGCCGCGGAGGGTTTTGCCGATGACGATTGAAATGACTTTGGACGAAATACAAACGCTTGCGCGGCGGGCGTTAATGCGCGCGGGGGCGAATGCCGATAATGCGGATGCGGTTGCCGAAACCGTAACCGCCGCCGAAAGGGACTTTACCAGTTCGCACGGCGGCACAAGTTCGCACGGGCTTTTTCGCATTCCCGGTTATGTCGCGGGTTTGCAAAGCGGCAAAGTTAACGGCAATGCCGACCCGAAACCTTCGCACACCGGCGGCGTTGTTATCCGTTGCGACGGCGAAGGCGGTTATGCGCCTTTGGCGCTTATGCGCTGTGCCGCGCCGCTGGCGGAATGCGCCAAACAAAACGGCGCGGCGGTTTTGGCTTTGACAAACTCGCATCATTTTGCATCCTTGTGGCGGGAGACGGAAGCGCTTGCCGAACTTGGCGTTGTGGCAATGTCGTGCGTGTCGTATATGCCGGCGGTTGCGCCTTTTGGCGGGACGGAGGCGATTTTTGGCACTAATCCGTTTTCGTTTGCCTGGCCGCGGGATGGCAAAGCGCCGCTGGTTTTTGACATGGCAACGGCGGCGATGGCAAAAGGCGAAGTGCAAATCGCGGCGCGTGACGGCAAACAACTGCCGCCAAACTCCGGCATAGACAAAGACGGCAACCCTTCGCAAGATGCGGCGGAAATATTAAAAGGCGCGCTTTTGCCTTTTGGCGGATACAAGGGGTCGGCTTTGGCGATGATGGTGGAGTTATTGGCGGGCGCGCTGGTCGGCGAATCTTTCAGTTTTGAAGCGGCGCAAAGGGACAACAAAGACGGCGCCCCGCCGCGCGGCGGTCAGATGATAATCGCATTGTCGCCGCAATATATCGCCGGAAACGGCTGGAACGAACATGCCGAATCGTTTATCAATAAACTATCGGCAATCCCCGGTGCAAGGTTGCCCGGCAGCCGCCGCCACAAAAACCGAAAAGACAACTCCCCGCGCCGGATAAACGCGGAGTTGGCAACCAAAATCCGCAACCTCGCCGAATGATAAAAAGCCGCGCAAGGGGCGGGCTTTTTAATGCGGCGGGGTTTTGGTGGAGAAGTGGAGGATGATGACTCCGGCGAGGATTAGCGCTATTCCCAACAATGACGCCGCGCCGAGTTTTTCGCCGAATACTTTCCATCCTATCAGCGATATCAGCACCAAGCCCAAACCCGACCAAACGGCATAGGCAATGCCGACAGGGATGACTTTCAGCGTCAGCGACAAAAAATAGAAACTCAGCCCGAAGCCGACGACAACGGCAAGCGACGGCGCAAGTTTGCTAAACCCCTCGCTCTGGCGCAAAAACGCCGTGCCGATAACCTCGGCAATAATGGCGACAAGCAAAAACCCCCAATATTTCATCGCCGCCCATTGTATCAAATTAACCC
>JBPCWZ010000055.1:0-6264 GCA_051009015.1 Gammaproteobacteria bacterium
CGTCAATAAGACGGCGACGATGGCGATGGAAGTGAAGCGCACTTTGCGCACCGATGATGTGTTGCACTTTGCCGACAAGCGTTTGCCGCATTTTGCCAAGTTGTTTCCGAACTATGCCAAAGGGCGCGAGATAAGCGGGGCGGTGATATTCCGCCGCGCGCCTTTGGAGGAGATGCCGAACGGCACAACCGTCGACCCGATAGCGATTGCCATGCAAAAAGACATCATTCCCGTGCAAGTAACCGGCAAAAACAACCTGCAGCCAATATCCGATTTGGACAAGGTGCGGCGGTAATGTCTGGCAACAAACCCAATATGCGCTATCAGGGCGAAGAGTGGTTTCGGATTAACCGCCCAGAGTTGGATGGCGAAGATATCCGCGTGTCCAAATGCTATATCAAACAGGGGCGAAAGGTCTGGTGGATTGATATACCCGAATGGCTGGTGGAAAATTCCGACGGGCACACGAATTTGTTGTGCGAAATTGGCGAAGGGATTGGAAAGCATTTTCACCATCTTCGCGTGCCGCGCGCTTACTTTGTGGAAAACCGCGCCCTGTTGGATTACCGGGAATATGGCGGGAGAGTGCGTTCCAGAGGATATAAATACTCGTTGCATTTATCCGCAAGTGCGGATAATCGCTTCCGAGATTTGCGCGGCGCGGGGCGGCTTGACTTTTCCGTGTTTTCGTATTCCCCCGATGGGGGCGAAAACTAACGGTGGGCGATGCGCCGTCCGCCTTTCTCGTCATTTCCGCGTAGGCGGGAATCCATCAACCGCCACTAATCCAATTCGCGCAACAACTCGTCGGCTTGTTGTCGTTATTTGTCGCCCTTCTTTTCCATCGTTTCCCGCAAAATGCGCGCGATTCTGCTGTCTTTGCCATGCAAAAAGGCATCATCCCCGTGCAGGTAGCCGGCAAAAACAAACTGCAACCAATATCCGATTTGGACAAGGTGCGGCGGTAGTTGCAAACTTCCGGCGCATTGCGGGCATTATTGTTATTGAAAGGCGTATAATCGGGCGGATGGGCGACAAAAACAAAGACGCTTTGCTCGGTTTCATCGGCAAACTGGAAGATACGATAGAGGGTGCAACCAATTGGCTTGCTAACGCTGGCTGGGACGATTCCGCGAAAGCCGTTGCGGAAGATAAAAAGCCGCAACAAGCCGCGCGTCTCTCGCTGGCTGGGAAAATGGGAGTGGAAAACACGGCGGAGAAAGCAGAAGGCGATGATAAGACGCTCTCGGTGTTTGCCGCTTTGCCCTTTTTCGCGGGGGTGTCCGGTTTTGTGGTGTGGTTCTTCGCGGAGATATCTACGGGTTGGGGGATTCTTTTGCTCTTGTGCTCCGGTTTCATGGTTTTGTATGGGTGGGCGTTATGGTGGAGCACGGAGGATATCAACGAGGCAGCAATTCATGCCGTCCGATACCGCCACAAGGCGGACGAGACGGTGGCACAAGCATATAGGGAGTTGTCGGCGGCAATTGGCACAATTAGGGAAAATGTTGCCGAAATTGAGCGCAACCACGAAAAAGAATTGGAGGAAGTTAAGGCGGCAGGAGGGCGGTTGTCCGTTGAAATGTGGAGGGAGATGAAAGCCCGCGACAGCGAGGCGGCGGCGAAATACGAGCGACTGCAGAATGAAAAAGGGCAAGTGGAATCCGAGAATGAAAAATTGACTTTTGACCTGCAAGGCGCGAAAGTGACTTTGGAATATTATGCCGATAATGCGCGGCTGGAAGTTTATTCTGGCAAACAGGCATTGCGCGAGTGCGGCGGCATTTATGTTATCAAAAACACCGGCGATGGCAAGGTTAAGATTGGCATAACCGACGACAACTTCAAGCGGCGGTTTGGCGAAATCCAAAGCCATTGTGCGTCTGCGGGCATCAAAAAGGAGGATGTTATCCCCGAAATTCTTGTCCCTCTGGACGAGGGTTTGCGGGAAGTGGAGCAGGCGATTCATCGCGCGCTTGGCAAAAGCAGGACGGCGGGGGAATGGTTTGGCATTACTCCAGAAAAGGCGGTTGCCATTGTGTTGGCGCATGTCCATGAAAAGCGGGTTAGCAACTTCAAGGCGCGAACAAAACTTCCCATCGGGGAAAGCGGGGGAAATGACGACTCTGCTTAAATCGTCCGTGTGCTTTGGCGTGGATTGGGCGACTATTCCCCCCGAAGTAGCGGCAAAAGTGCCGCTTTCTATCGCCGATGCGGGCGGCGGGATGCACATTGTCAAAGACCGCGAGGGCAATACCCCGCTTCATTGGGCGGCAATACATAGCAGCCCGGAAGTTGTCGCCGCCCTGACAAAAGCGGGCGCTTCGCCGAACGAGGAAAACAATGACGGCGACACGCCGCTTCATCTTGTTGTGGCGCATAGCAAAAATATGGAAGTGATTGACGCTCTCGCAGGCGCGGGTGCCGAACATCGGGAAAACAATAACGAGGAGACCCCGCTAATGATGGCGGTGGAATATGACAATGTGGAATTGGCGGAGGCATTGATAGAAGCCAGTTATCAAACCCCTCGTCCTCCCCGCGCTTTGGGCGAAGAGAAAGAATTAGATGGATATATCGGCAGAACTGGGACTAGTATCTTTTGGATTGCCAAAAATGTCGGCTCTGCGGAGATAGCGGAAGCCGCGGCGCACTATGTGGAAGTGATGACCTATTTCGGAATTGGAATGTATTTACTACTTAGAAATGAAGACGACTATACTCCGTTGCAATGCGCCGTATTGGCTGACAATGCTGCCGCGATTACCGGTTTTATCTGCGTATGGGAGCACTATCAAGCGTGGCAACATGTATATGATAATAAAGTTGAGCAGGGCGCATTTGATGACCCCATCCTTCATTTTGCAGTGTCAAATGGAGCGGAGTGCGAAACCGTGAAAGCCCTCATAGATGCGGGGGTGGATGTTAATTGTTTGGACAGGGGCGGGAGAACCGTTCTGGATTGTGTGGAATCCGATGATTCGGATGATGATGTCGCCAAAGTTTTGGTTGCGGCGGGGGCGGTTAGAGCCGCCGATTTGCCGGAGGAATCTGACACATAATCGGCGATAAATAGGACTGCGGGAAGTGGGAGTTGAACCCGCTGACTTTCTTACCGGCAAGCGGCAAGACGCTCTAACACTGAGCTATCCCGCAGATTTGGCAATCTTTCTAACACCACCATTATATTACAAGATTAGTTTGGATTTTAGCATTATAATCGCACAAAACCATGCATACCGCATTGACAATCCGTGCGGCATCCGCCGCCGATATGTCCCTTTTCGCCGAGTGGGCGGAAAGGGAAGGGTGGAATCCGGGGGCTTTTGATGGCGGGTGCTATCGGGTTGTTGATGATGGCGCGTTTTTGATTGGTGCTTTTGGCGGCGAAGATGTCGCTTTGGTTTCTGCCGTGCGTTATGGCGCGGCGGGCGGCGGGTTTGGCTTTTTGGGCTTTTATATTGTCCGCCCCGATATGCGCGGGCGGGGGTTTGGCTGGCAAATGTGGCGGGCGGCGATAAGTCAAATGGCAAGTTGCGCCGTCATCGGTTTGGATGGCGTTGCCGGGCAGGTTGATAGTTATGCCAAATCCGGCTTTGTGTTTGCCTTTGTCAATATCCGCCGCGAGTTTGCGGGCGGCGGCGCGTTGCCCGCGGCTATCGGCAAAGATGGCAAAGATGACGGCATTGTTAGTTTGTCCGCTTTGGCTTTTGACGATATTGCCGCGTATCTTTTGCCGTTTTTTCCCGCGCCGCGTCCGGCTTTTTATCGGGCGTGGATTTGTCAGCCCGAAGTTATTACCCTCGGTTATTTGCGCGGCGGCAAGTTGGCTGGTGTCGGTGTTATGCGAAAATGCCGCAGCGGGCGCAAAGTCGCGCCGCTTTTTGCCGATGATGATGGCATTGCCGATATGTTGTTGCGGGCATTGAAAGCGCATGCCGCCGGCGGCGAACCTTTGTTTATGGATATGCCCGATGTCAATCCCGCCGCCGAAGTGATGGCGCGGCGGTATGATATGCGCCAGTGTTTTACCATCGCCAGAATGTATAAGGGCAAAACGCCGCCCCTGCCGACCGGCAGGATATATGCCATTACTTCGCCGGAGATAGGATAAATATAACAGGAATGCCATAAGGTAATGCGTTTTTAGTTGCAATATTTGTCATCGGCGGTATTAATTCGCCCGCTAATTCGTTATAATGTCAAGCCGCGCCGCGCCGCCGTGTGTGTCGTTTGCGCCGTGTTTTTATCGCCATTACCGCCGGGAGGTCATCACAATAATGCCGCAAGCCGCCGCACAACAAAGACAAAAAGACGCCGCCGCATTGCAGCACAAGTGGGATAACGAGCCCAGATGGCAAGGCATCCGGCGCGATTATTCCGCCAATGAAGTCGTGCGCTTGCGCGGCAGTGTCCGGGTGGAATATTCCCTCGCGCGGCGCGGCGCGGACAGGTTTTGGCGGATGATAACGGCTGGCGGCGGCGACTATGTCAATGCCCTCGGCGCGCTTACCGGCAATCAGGCAATGCAGCAGGCAAAAGCCGGTTTGCGGGCGGTGTATCTTTCCGGCTGGCAAGTGGCGGCGGATGCCAATCTCGCCGGGGAGATGTATCCCGACCAGTCGCTTTATCCCGCCGATAGCGTCCCCGCTGTTGTCCGCCGTATCAACAACTGCCTCCTGCGTGCCGACAAAATCGCGGCGATGGAAGATGATGACAGCGTGGAAGATTGGCTTTTGCCGATTGTCGCCGATGCCGAAGCGGGTTTTGGCGGCGTTCTTAATGCTTTTGAGTTGATGAAAGCATTGATAGAAGCGGGCGCCGCCGCCGCGCATTTTGAGGATCAGTTGGCATCGGCGAAGAAATGCGGGCACATGGGCGGCAAGGTTTTGGTGCCGACGCGCGAAGCGGTGGCAAAACTGCAAGCGGCAAGATTGGCGGCGGATATCTTTGATGTGCCGACTGTTTTGATAGCGCGCACGGATGCCAATGCCGCAACTTTGCTGACTTCCGATGCCGATTCTTATGACGCGCCTTTTGTGACCGGCGAGCGCACTGCCGAAGGGTTTTATGGCGTTCGCTGCGGTTTGGATGCCGCCATCAGCCGCGGTTTGGCTTATGCGCCATTCGCCGATTTGTTGTGGTGCGAGACGGCAAAGCCGGATATTGACGAAGCGCGGCGTTTTGCCGAAGCGATTCACGCCGAGTTTCCGGGCAAGATGCTGGCATATAACTGCTCGCCTTCTTTTAATTGGAAGCGCAATTTGTCGGACGGCGATATCGCGGCTTTTCAGAAGACACTGGGCGCGATGGGCTATTGTTTTCAGTTCATCACTCTCGCCGGTTTTCATGCGCTCAATCATGAGATGTTTGATTTGGCGCGGCGCTATCGCGCCGACGGGATGACGGCATATGTGGATTTGCAGGAGCGGGAGTTCGCATCGGCGGCGCACGGGTTTAGCGCCGCGCGCCATCAGCGCGAAGTCGGCGCGGGTTATTTTGACGCCGTCAATAATGCCGTCAGCGGCGCGACATTGTCGGCTTTGTCCGGTTCCACCGAAGACGCGCAGTTTGCCGCCGGTGATAAAAATTCCGGCGGCAAATAAAAAAATCGCCCAAACTATTGACAAGGCGGATAATTGTGTGCTACAATAGCGGACTAAGCGGAAATTCCGGATTGCGCAGATGGCGGGAGGGGTACCCGAGCGGTCAAAGGGACCAGACTGTAAATCTGGCGGCTAAGCCTTCGCAGGTTCGAATCCTGCCCCCTCCACAGGGCGGGTTTGTTTTTGCGGCGGGCGCAATTGGTTTTTCGGCGGTTTGACAACGATGGGGCGGCACAACATATCATCAACCACAACGACTGCGGCGGGCGGGCTGCTGCCTGTTGCTGCGGGTTTTGCCGCGGGGCGTTTTCTTGCCTTTGGCGGGTGTAGCTCAATGGCAGAGCGCGAGCCTTCCAAGCTTGACATGAGGGTTCGATTCCCTTCACCCGCTCCGCTTTGCCCATGTGGCTCAGTGGTAGAGCACTCCCTTGGTAAGGGAGAGGTCGCCAGTTCAATCCTGGCCATGGGCACCATTTACCCGGCTGCCGCAAGCGGCGGACGCAAAGGCGGCGCAAAGCGCGGCGCGGCGGAATAACAACAACGAGGAGACAACAATGGCAAAAGAGAAGTTTGAGCGTACTAAGCCGCACTTGAATGTGGGGACGGTGGGTCATGTGGATCATGGCAAGACGACGCTGACGGCGGCGCTGACCTTGAT
>JBPCWZ010000056.1:0-3675 GCA_051009015.1 Gammaproteobacteria bacterium
ACCATAAACGCCGCCGCCATTGTCAAAAGCGGATATAGCATTTGCGGATGCATCGCCGGACCATCGGCGCGAAAGACCGTCGCCGGTTGATGCAGCGTATTCCACCAATCCACCGAAAAATGCACCACCGGCACATTGACAAACCCCACCAGCAATAATATCGCCCCGGCCCGCCACGCGGCGCGCTTGTCCGGCAATGTCGCCTGCAATGCCATAAAGCCCAAATACAAAAACAACAACACCAACTCGGAAGTCAAACGCGCATCCCAAACCCACCAGGTCCCCCACATCGGCTTGCCCCAAATGCCGCCGGTAGCCAGGGCGATGAAAGTAAAAGATGCGCCGATAGGCGCGGATGCCGATGCCAAAACCGCCGACATCTTAAAGTTCCACACAACGCCGCAAAATGCCAGCGCCGCCATCGTGCCATAAACCATAAGCGACATCCACGCCGCCGGCACATGCACAAAGATAATCCGGTATGCTTCGCCCTGCTGATAATCCGGCGGCGCCCACACCAAACCGCCATACAAACCCAGCGCCAAAAGCACAACCAGCGACACAGCCAAAAAAGGCAACAACCGCCCGGCAAAGCGATAAAAGCAAGCCGGAGAGCCGAGACGATGCAAAAACTTCATCATTCCAATTATCCGTCAATAACCCGCCGTCGCCCGCAACGCCGCCGCCGTCGCCAATGGCAAAACCGTCAGGGCAAAAGTCAAAGACGCAGCCAAAAACAAAAAAGCCCCCGTGCCGCCGCCGCTTGCCGCCGCGCCGAATATCAAAGCCGGCAGCGCCAGCGGCAAAGCCAAAAAGACGGCAAGAACGGCATTTCTCGCGCACAAAGCGGAGACGAAGGCAGCCAGCAAACTAAACACCGGCGTGCCGACAAACAACGCCGCCGCCAGAGTCAAAGCATCATCAACCGGCAAATGCAAAGCGACCGCGCCAAAACCCGCGGCAACACAAAGCGGCGCGCCGGTAAAAAGCCAATGCGCGATGGACTTGGCAAAAACCATAATCGTCAGCGAATGCGGGCTGGTCAGCATTTGTTCGCTAAACCCTTCGTTGTTGTCGGCGGCAAAGATCCCCTCCTGTGCGAGCAAAGCGGCAAACAGCGCCGCGCTCCAAAGCACGCCGGGCGCGGTTTTGGCGAGAATGCCCGCGCCGCCGCCGAGGGCGATGGCAAAGACGGCAATAGTCGCCGCGAAGAAAAAAAGCGGCGTCAATGCTTCGGCAATATTGCGAAAGCGGCGCGTTATGTCGCGCTTGAATACCGCGCCAAAACCGGTGCGCATGGTAATCATTATCGCGGCGATATTACCCGCAAAGCCGGACAACGCGCGCGGCAAACGGCAACTCATCCGGATGATGACAAGACACAGCCGCCGCCCCGCCCTCGCTCAAATGCCGCCGCAACGCAACAAAAAACCGCTCGCGCCCCGGCGCATCCAAAGAAGCCAGAGGTTCGTCCAAAAGCCAAACCTTCGCCGCCAAAACCGAAAGCCGCGCCAAAGCCGCCCGCCGCAACTGCCCGGCGGACAACCGCGCACAAGGCATATTAATATCGGCATTCCAACTTGCCAAAGCCGCCGCCAAATCATATCGCGGCGGGCGGGCGCGCATATCGGCAAAAACGCGCAAGTTTTCCATCGGCGTCAGTTCGCCGCACATGCCGGTTTTGTGCCCGATATAAACAAAGTGTTCGCGCCAATCATCAACATCCCCGCCGCCGTCATTTTCGCCCCCGCCATTGCCGCCGCCTTTTTCGCGCTTGTTATTGTCGCGGTCAAAAAGACGGCGCACTTCACCTTCATCCGGCGGCAGCAAACCGGCGAGGATTTTCAACAAAGTGGTTTTCCCCGCGCCGTTTTCGCCGCAAATGGCAAGCACTTCGCCGCCGCCGACCCGAAAACTCTCCCCGCGCAAAACTTCCCGCCCCCCGGCGCAAAACCAAACCGCATCGGCAACAATAAAACACCCCCCGCCAGCCATCTCTTCCCCGCCGACATTCTACCAAACCCCGCCTCTTTTGTCATTCCCGCAAAAGCGGGAATCTCCCAAACCACCGCCGCGATAGTGGCGCGTTATAAAAGCCCTGAAAGGGCGGCATGGTCATAGCACGGGGCAACGCCCCGTGAATCGGCATATTAAACAAATAAGCCCTGAAAGGGCGACCGAAAACAATGGCGGCGAATGTCAAACGGGTGGGGTTTTGGCTTTGCGGTTTTTGCCGGGCTTTGCCCTGCAAAAGAATGGGACACCCCTTCAGGGCTTGATTAATTGAAATGCCGACTCACGGGGCGTTGCCCCGTGCTATGAACAGGACGCCCTTTCAGGGCTATAACAAAAGTGGATTCCCACCAATTTCGTCATTCCCGCAAAAGCGGGAATCTAATGGCGGCATTAACAAAGCGGTAAGCGGCGGTTTTCTCGCGATATTAATCTTTGCGAGAGAATATCCAAATAACAAACCAAATAACAAATATCAGAAGTACAATTGGCCAGTTTTGAAAAATCGCCGCACGAACTTGCCTGCTATCCAGCAAACTAAACGGCTTTTGCGATTGGTTCCAGTCGTCGGCGCGCCCGGCGGCAGTCATCAGCCGTAAGTTGTATTCCCGCGTGTCGTCCGCGCTTTTGCTGAATCCAGCGGCATCTTTTACACTCGCCCAGCCCCGCGACAAGGCGCGGTTATCGCGTCCGGGTGCAGGTCTTGTGCCGGTTAGTCGCAACCTGCCTTTACCATCGCGGTAGCCGCTTGTGATAATACGATACCCGCCGGCAAGGTCCGGGTCTTCCCCGAACACAACAAAATATTCCTGCACCCCAAGGTCTTCCGGCTTGACACGCTCAATTTTGATTTTACCGTCCTCACCAACTTTGGCAAGAATGCCGCCAAAATTCGTGCCGTCCGGCAACGATGGGTCGCCAACAAGCCGCCAGCGGTCGTCTTTATCGCCGGGCATCAGCGATAGCGTTAGATTCCCCGCCAAGCCGCCATTGATAATGCGCTCGTAATTACGCGATTCCAACGCGAAAGCGGGCATGGCGAATATCTGCCCGACGGCGATAACCGCCGCCGTCAGCAGTGTGATTTGCCGTTTTTCTTTCATAGTTTCGCTCCTTTTGAGTTGCGTTTTGCAGCGGCAAGCCATCCCGTCATCCGCAGGGCATATTATCACAAGATTAGCCCAAAACACCATTTCCGCCAAAACCCGCCCCTTTCGCACAATGTCCGCCATCCGCCCATAGATTCCCGCTTTTGCAGAAATGACGAAAAGGGCGGCGGGAATGACGGCGGAGCGCGGGCGGTGCTGACTTATTTTGCCGCCGATATCGGCAAATGGCTGAAAGGATAACTTCGTCATTGCCGCCCTTTTCGTCATTCCCGCGCAGGCGGGAATCTAAATGCGCCCGCAAGGGCGCGGCATTAAAGCCCTGAAAGGGCGACCGAAAACGATGGCGGCAATTGTCAAACCTGCGGGGGTTGTTTTTGTATTGATGGTTTTTGCCGGGCTTTGCCCTGCAAAAGAAGGAGCGCCCCTTCAGGGCTTGATTAATTGAAATGCCGACTCACGGGGCGTTGCCCCGTGCTATGAACAGGACGCCCTTTCAGGGCTATAACAAAAGTGGATGCCCACCAAGGGCGTCATGCCCGCAAAAGCGGGAATC
>JBPCWZ010000057.1:0-12195 GCA_051009015.1 Gammaproteobacteria bacterium
TTGCCGCCAAATGCAAAGGCGTTTCGCCATCGTCATCTTGCGCCTTAATATCCGCGCCCGCTTTGACAAGGGCAAGCGCGGTTTCGGGTTGACCCCAATGTGCCGCCAAATGCAAAGGCGTGAAGCCATATGCCTTTTTTGCGTCAATAGCCGCTCCCGCTTGGAGAAGGACAAGTATCGTTTCGGTTGAGCCGTATGCCGCTGCCAAATGCAAAGGCGTCATGCCATCGTTATCTTTTGCATTGACATCCGCCCCGCCGACAATCAAACCCTTGACGGCGGTAACATCGCCGGTTGCCGCCGCTTGATATAGCGAAATGTCGCCAACCAAAAGGTTGCTCAAAAACTTCATCATTGGTCTGTCCTCTTTCCTGTTGTTGTGAGATGCCTTAAACGCCGGACTCAGGCGGCTCGCCGTTTTTGCGGCGTTCATTTGCTTCCCGACGCTTTTGCTCTTCGGCTTTGCGGTCATTCTCTTCCGTTATAAGCCACGAAATCGCAACCCCTCCGCACAAAGACAACGCCATTATCATCAGTTGGTCAAAGACCATCACAGAAACAAGTGCCAAAAAAAGCAAAAGAACCCACCGCATAGCGAGCATCATAACACAAATCCCGCTGCAAAATGGTAATTTTGGCGAAACTTCGCCGCCGATGGCATTATAACAAACGAGCGGTTTAGCACTTTCACAACCGCCATCACCGGGCGACAAATGCAGAAAAAACCGAAAAACCACCGCCAAAGTTGCGGATATCTCCAGTTAATGATACAATGCGGGTTATGGGGGTTGCGGCGTAAGATGAAAAAGCCGCGCAGAGACGGCGCCTATGTTCGCGTTATGTGCAGGCGGGCAGACAAACTCGCCGAGAGGCAAAGGCACCAAAAACGAGCAAGATTGCACAAGAACATGCGGCGGCAAGGCAAGCACCGCCTGATTGCCAGACAATCAAACCGTCAGCCCCGGGAACATATCAGACTGCCGGAGCAGTTGAGCTTGGCGCACAACTATAACGGCGTCGTCGAGCAGATAAATCGCATCAGGGATGTCGGCAATAAGCGGCTGTCCATCAATTTCAATCATGTCCGGCATGTCGGTGCACCGGCGGCGCTGATGCTTGCTGCCGAACTGGAAGTCATCAAAATCAGGGACAATAGAAGATATGTGGCTAATGACCGCCGCTGGGACCCCAATGTGCGGTATCAATTGGATAGTATGGGGTTGTTTGGCTTGCTGAAAGCCAAACATCAAACCGTCAAAACTAGCGGGGAACCGCTGGACGAGGATTTCGTCCGTTTTGTCTCCGGCTTTGGTGAGTTGGATGGGCAGGACATCATGAAAATTATCAACAATGTGGAGAAGGCATTTCCGGCGGGTAGCATTACCGCGCCATTTCTAACCTTCTTGTATGGCGGGATGGGCGAGGCGGTGACCAATACGCGGGACCACGCATATGCCGAAAATATGCGTGAGGACGAAACATCCCGTTGGTGGATTTCGGCGTCCGTGAATAAGACGAATGGCGAAATTAAAGTCATATGCTACGACCGGGGCTTAACCATACCCGGCACAATTTTCCAATCTCTCAAGAAAATAGAGGTGATTGGCGCATTTGTGCAGGGCGAATTAAACGACCAAAATATAGTAAAGGCGGCTATGCTTAAGCCCAAATCATCTACAAGGCAGCCGTTTAGGGGGCGCGGGCTGAAAGAGTTGGTAAGGTTGATTAATCACAACGGGCAGGGATGGCTGGAAATATACAGCCGGCGCGGGATGGTTAGATATGAGAAAAATGACATATTCCCCGATGGAAATTACACTTCCAGCGCGTTAAAGCGCGAATTGCACGGAACTTTAGTAATTTGGGATATAATACCGTCCACGCTGGAGGAATAACAGATGGAAATTAACATTGCCAAAGCGTTTTCGCCGGTGCCGTTGGGGCGCCTCCGGAAGCACGGCAAAAAAACCGGGGAGGAATTCCGCGAGGATATCCTCTATCCGAGCATTGCCAGGGCCATGGGCTCGGGGGATATCGTTGTTGTGACGCTGGATGGCATGAAAGGGTTTACCACCGCTTTCTTGGAAGAGGCATTTGGCGGGCTTGTGCGCGTGAAGGGACTCACTCTGGCGCAGATTGACGAGGTTCTCAAAATAGAGGCGACTGAAAAGCATTTGTCGTTTTACATTGAGGACATACAAGAATACATCCGCGATGCGGCGGAAAAGGCAGCATCGGCATGAAAGAGACGGAATGGTTGGATTCAGCGCTGGTTGTTGCCTTGGGGGCAACTTCCTGGGGGGTGGTATTGTCCGCTTTGATGGGATGTATCTTCAATTGGTACCGCGACAAGCGGGCGCGACAAAAGCGCATCGTTGAGGAATTTGAACATCTTTGCGGTGATTTTTTGAGAATCGCCGCCGAGTATTGGTCTTCTCCGGTTGATGACGGCAATCGCAGGAAGATGCAGTCGCTGGAGGGGCAAATTATTGCCTCGGAATTCTTGCTGTCTCGCTTTATCAGCGAGAATTTTGGCAACAATGCCGCCAGTATGCGTGCGGCGATAAAAAATGTCCGCAGAGTTGTGACCGGCGGGGATTTTGGCAATGAAACCCGGTATGCAGACCAAGAGCGAATGACGATATCTATTGCGGCAATTGTCGAACTTCGCTTCGCGGCTCGTAAAAACAATCAGGCAGATTTTTCGGCAATTGCCAAACAATGACCATCGCAAAAGCACTGTCAATTTACCCGGCGGGCAAAAGTGATAATCCGTAAAGCCGGATTTTTGCTATATGTGCGCAAGCGCAAACCGCATGCTGGCAAATGGCAAATGACTGCCGATAACCGGCAACTGATTGCTGATAACTGCTATTTGATAACTGATTTGGGCGTTGTCGCCGTTATAATTGGCGGTTGTGATTACTATTGCTGTTGCTAAGGGGCGGATTTGGCAGGAGGCGCTGCCTTTGCTTTGTGCGCTTGGGCTTGCGCCGAAGGCGGAGTGTGCGCGGTCGCGGCGGTTGATATTGCCGACTGATGATGACGGCGTCCGCCTCATCATCGCCCGCGCGCAGGATACTCCCACTTTTGTCGCTTGCGGGGCGGCGCAAATCGGCATTGCCGGGCGCGATGTGTTGATGGAAAAGCCGCTTGCCGATATCTGTCATCCGCTTGATTTGCAAATCGCCAAATGCCGGATGGTCGTTGCCGCGCCGCCCGATGATGACAATGGCGGCGGCAAAAACAACACTTCCGCAAGCGGGGGGTTGGTTGTCGCTACCAAATATGTCAATACGGCGCGGGCGTTTTTTGCCAACAAGGGCATCGCGGCAAACTTCATCAAACTCGGCGGCAATATGGAAATAGCGCCGATGGTCGGGCTTGCCGATGCCATTGTGGACCTCGTCGACACCGGCAAAACCCTGCGCGACAACGGGCTGGAAGAAAAAGAAACCATCGCCGACATATCGGCAATGCTTATTGTCAATCGCATCGCCGCCCGCCGCCGCCGCGGCGATATTGTCAAACTTCAAAACCGCTTCGCCGAAGTTTGCGCGCCGAAACAATGACTCTGGATATCGCCCGCCTGCATTATGACGATGGCGATTTTTTCGCCAAAGTGCGCGCCTTGCGAAACCCGCAAACTTCCGCGCAAACGGCGGCGGCGGCAAAAGTCGCCGATATTATCAGCCGCGTGCGCGGGGGCGGTTATGCGGCGTTGTGCGACATTAGCGCAAAACTGGACGGCGCGGTTAATGATGACGAAGTTTGCATAACGCTGGACGACAAGGCGCGCGCCGACATTATGGCAAAAGCCGATGTCAAACTTCTCGCCGCCTTGCAAACCGCAGCGGAAAGATTGCGCGAATATCACCGCCGCCAACTGCCAAAGGAGTGGCAAAAAGAGCGGCATAAGGAGCGGGCAAAAGAGCATCCGCAGGAGTGTTATCAACAATGGCAGTTTGCCGATGATGACGGCAATATTCTCGGCGAGCGGGCATCGCCGGTTGAGAGGGCGATGATATACGCCCCCGGCGGCAAGGCGGCATATCCGTCTTCGGTTTTGATGGGCGTTATTCCGGCGAAGGTTGCGGGCGTTAATGATGTTTGCGTATCCACTCCGGCGCGCGGCGGAGAAGTCAATAATGCGGTTTTGCTTGCCGCCGCCGTTGCCGGGGCGGATAGTGTTTGGAAGTTTGGCGGCGCGCAGGCGGTTGCCGCTTTTGCTTTCGGCTGTGCGCCCGTCCCCCGCGCGGATATTATCGCGGGTCCGGGAAATGTTTATGTATCGGAAGCAAAGCGGCAGTTATTCGGCGAAGTCGGTTTGGATTCCATCGCCGGTCCTTCGGAAGTGATGATTATTTTTGACAAGGGCGCAAACCCCCAATGGGTCGCCGCGGATTTGATAGCACAGGCGGAGCATGACGAAGATGCGGTGTGCATCGGCATTTGCGATTGTGATGTTGATGCGGTTTATGACGCTTTGGCTGCGCAACTGAAAACAACGCCGCGAAAAGCCATAGCCGCGCGCGCTTTGACAAA
Organism: Gammaproteobacteria bacterium; assembly: GCA_051009015.1. Taxonomy (GTDB): domain Bacteria; phylum Pseudomonadota; class Gammaproteobacteria; order Tethybacterales; family Persebacteraceae; genus JAHRAH01. The sequence goes on from JBPCWZ010000057.1 coordinate 4,546, forward strand.
AGGCGGCGCGCTGATAACCGCCCGCGATATTTGTCAATGTTGCGAGATAGCAAACGCCTTTGCGCCGGAACATCTGCAGGTAATGTGTCAAGATGCCGATGCCATTGCCGAAAAGATAACAACGGCGGGGGCGGTTTTTGTCGGCGCGCAAACGCCGGTTGCTTTTGGCGATTATTGCGCCGGAACAAATCATGTATTGCCAACCGGCGGGTCGGCGCGGTTTTTCTCCCCTTTGAGCGCGCGGCATTTTATCCGCCGCACTTCCTTCTTTCGCGCATCGCCAAAAGGCGCGGCAAAGTTGTCAAAAACAACGGCGACAATTGCCGATGCCGAAGGGTTTTATGCTCATTCCCATTCCGCACTCTTGCGCGGCGATGATAACAACAACAACAAAAGATAACAATGACAACGGCAAACGACAATTGGCGGCAACTGCTTGACGAACGCAAGCAACACTCCGGGCAAAAACTCGGCAAGTTGGAAGATGCCGTGGGGCAAATCGCGGTGTTGAACAAACTGCATCGCTTGTGCATTTATGTTACCGGTTCCTACGGGCGGCTGGAAGCGCACGACAAATCGGACATTGATTTGTTTTTTCTGCACGCGGGGACGCGCCAAAGCAACCGCATTGCCAAGTTGGACGAAGTCCCGCTTTACGCCGCTTTGATAGAAGGCGTCCGTGATTTGGGCTTTCCGCCGTTTAGCAACGATGGCGAATATCTGAAAGTGCATTACCTTGGCGATTTGCTCGCCGAGATGGGCGGGCGCGGGGACGACTGGCAAAATCACTTTACCGCCCGAATGCTGCTTTTGCTGGAAAGCCGCCCGGTGCATAACGAAGGCGAATACAAGCGCGCCGCCGAAGAAGTCGTGCGCAGTTATTGCCGCGACATCTACGACAGCAACAAGGATTTTCGCAACGCGATATTTCTCATCAACGACATTTTGCGCTACTGGCGGACAATGTGCGTTAATTACGAATACCGCCGCAACGAACCGCACAGCGACATCGCCCGCTACAACAAAGATATGCTGCGCAACCTGAAACTCAAGTTCAGCAGAATGCTGCTTTGTTTTTCGGCGGTGCTGCTTTTGGTGCGCGAGGGGCAAAAGCCGACAATGGAAGAGATACTGCGCATTGTCCGACTTTCGCCGATGGAGCGGCTTGAAGAAGCGGGGCGGGCTGTGGCGGGCGGAGAACAACTTGCCGCCGCCGTGCGCGATAACTATGCATGGTTTTTGGATAAAACCGGCAAAGAGGAGTGTGAAGTTTTGCGCTGGATAGAAGACAAAACCGAGCGCGAAAAGGCGCTTGTGCGCGCGCGGCAATTCGGCGATGATATGCACAACCTGATTCGCAAAAGCGCCGGGCAAAGCGGCATTATGCGCTTTTTGGTTTTGTAGTTTGCCTTTGGTGGATTTGTCGCGCGGGGAGGGTTTTGGCGATGATTAGGGATAACAACGGCGCGATTAAGAGTGTTGTTAGCAGGGCGGTTTTTTATGTCGTCCGCTTTGCCGATGCGCCGGTGATGGATATGCTAAACCTGATGCGCTTTGCCGCCGCGCCGGATGCCAAAAGGACGGCGCATATTACAGTGCGCGGACCCTGCAACCGCCGCATGTCAAAAGACGCCATCCGCCGCCTTTCGCGGATGATTGAAGGGGCGGAAGTTTGCCTCGGCGGCATCGGCACTTTTTTTAATAAGCAACAAAACACCGTGTATCTGCATTGTCATTCCCCGGCGCTGAAAGCGATATGGCACAAACCGCAACACTCCTACACCCCGCATCTGACTCTTTATGACGGCAAAAGCCGCGCCATCGCCGAAGAAATACGCGATGCGCTTGCCGATGCCGACATAAACCAAACCCGCCCGGCAACCGCCATCACCGAAATGCTATCACCATCAACAACCCCCGAACTCCGCCCCGCCATCCGCCCCGAAATGCTAAGGCAAATAACCGGCATAAAAACCGCCGATGAATTGGCAACCGCCAATTGGCAAACCCGCCTGCAAACAATAAAAACCACCGCCAACCATCTGGCAAAATTATGACAAGGGCAAATCCGCCGCCTTTTTGTTGTTTTTGGTAGATAGCGGAAAAGTTTTTGGCGAATTTGGAATTTTTGGCTGGTTTTCGTGTAATATTGACACCGCTAAAACGACTCAGGTCGTCCTCGTCGGGCGACCTTGTCAATATAATACCGGCTTCGGCTGGAAATAACAGGGACATCCTATACCTGGGTCGTTTTAGCAATCGCCTGACATTCGTGTCGGGCTTTGGCTAAAACACAACCGGAGAGGGCAATAAAAACACAATTGAAATTGATGCTGACGGCGGCGATTATCGCCATCGGGCAAATCTTCGCCTTTGCCGCTTTGGCGGCAAAAGGCAAAGGCGGCGGGCGCGGCTATGTTTCCATCTGACCGCACAATCTACAATGCCGACAATTTGTTGGTAATGTCGCGCATGCCCGACGAGTGCGTGGATTTGATATACCTTGACCCGCCGTTTAACACCGGTAAGCAGTGGGAGAATCCCCTGCGGGAATCGGGTAAGAAAGTATCCTTCAAGGATACTTGGACGCTTGCGGACATTCACGACGACGAGCAGGATGTTTTGGCATTGCGGCATCCCCGCGCCGCTGCGGTTATTGACGCATTGGGCTACGCCAATGGCGGCTCGTGGTCGGCATATTTGACTTATATGGGGGCGCGGCTGGTGCAGATGCATCGGGTGCTTAAATTCACAGGGGCAATTTATTACCACTGCGACCCGACAATGTCGCACGGCGTCAAATTGCTGATGGATGCCATCTTTGGCAAAGATAACTGCCGCAACGAAATAATATGGTGCTATTCCGGCGGCGGAGTGCCGAAAGGCGCTTTTGCCCGGAAGCACGATGTTATTTTGGCTTATGGCAAAAGCGCCAAAACAAAGTTTAATCCACAATATCGTCCATATTCCGAATCTGCCGGTTATGGGCGCAAAACAATTGCGGCAAAAGAGGTAGATTGGGAGCGGGGCGCAACGATGACCGATTGGTGGAGTGACAAAGAGTTAATGCCATTGGGGGCAAAAATATCCTGCAAAGAGCGTGTTGGTTATCCGACCGAGAAACCGATTGCCTTGTTGCGCCGTATATTGAAAGCGTCATCCAGACCGGGTGACCTTGTAATGGACCCCTTTTGCGGTTGCGGCGTGACTGCCGCCGCGAGCGAGTTATTTTTTGACGACCGCCGCCGTTGGGTTGGCATTGATATAGGGACAGAGGCATCCGGTGTTTTACGCCGCAAACTAAACAAGTGCGCAGCGCATTTGCTCGCAGGGTTAAAAGTGCCGGATGTGCAAACGCTTAAGGAAGCAGACCTTCCGCCTCTGCCCCCTATCCCGCAAAAGGATGAGACCAAGAAAATCTTATACAAAGGGACAGGCGGAATATGCCCGGGTTGCACAAAGCCGACTCGGATGGGACTAATGCACATAGACCATATTATTCCCCGCGCAAAAGGCGGGGATAATGACCTTTCTAATTTGCAATTACTTTGCGGCGAGTGCAATAGTAAGAAGGGAAAGCGGACAATGAACGAACTTCGCCGCGCTGTCGCCGCCGAGCGGATTGCCGAAGTTGTTAAGAAAGACCGCGCCAAGTATGAAAAGAAACGCGCCGCCGAATTGACAAAAGCCATTGATAAAGCCCAAAGGCAAGGGCGAATGGTATGATTAAATTCCGGCATGCCGTTTGCATAATTTGCGCTATATTATTTTCACTTCCGGCATTGTCGCAGAGATTCCCCGAATCGGATTATGCAATGGCGTGGTGCGATGATAATGACGGAAAGCAGGAATACGCGTTGCCCGACCAAGCAAGGATTGATTGTTGGATTCCGTCAAAGCATTGGGCGGTTGAGGTTGAGCGAATTAGCAAGCCCTACGAGGCGGTTGGGCAGGCATTGTTTTATGCCGCCGCTATGTCGCAAATGACAAAAACCCCCGCCTTGCCGGTGGTGGTGTTTTTTGACGACAATGGCGATATGACGCGCTTTAATCGTTATTTTCGCCGGTTTAAGTTGGCAACGACAGGTCTGGAATTTCTTGTTTTTTGCCTTGATATGCAAGGAAACAATTTTCTTTGCCCTGATTAGTCAAGGTTAAAAACGCCCCTTGCCGCCCGCCCCCGGTACTCCGGCTTTGGAATGTCGCCGCTATCGTGGCGGTGGATTCTTGCCTTCGCGGGAATGACGGGCATTTTCGCGCTGTCTTTGATAATCGGCGGCATTGGCGGCAAAAGCGTGCTGTAAATGTGTGAGCGGCGTTGTGGCGGGGTAGAATCGGGGTGTTGTGCCGTTTGATATTTTTGTCGGGTTGCGTTATGCGCTTTCGGGGCGGCGCGACCGGTTTGTTTCTTTTGTGTCAATGCTTTCCGCCGCCGGCATTGCGCTTGGCGTTGCCGCGCTTTTGGTTGTCTTGTCGGTCATGACCGGCTTTCAATATGAACTGCGCGCGCGCATCTTGTCGGTTGCGTCTCATTTGGAAGTTGTTTCCACCGGCGAAGGGTTTGTTGATTGGCGGGAGGTTGCCGGGGATTATTTGTCCGATTCGCAAATCCTTGCCGCCGCGCCGAGTGTGCAGGAGCAGGGTTTGTTGGTCGCCGGGGATATTGTCAAGGGCGCGCTTATCCGCGGCATATTGCCGGAGGAAGAAGCAAAAGTCAGCGATATCGGCGCGCAAATGCGGCGCGGCGCGTTGTCATCTTTGCGGGCGGAGCGTTATGGCATTGTGCTCGGCGCGCGCCTTGCCGCCGATTTGCGCAAGGATGTCGGCGATGAGTTGATACTTGTCGCGCCGCGCGGGCGTTTTACCGCCGCCGGATTATTGCCGCGCTTGCGGCGTTTTAATATTGTCGGTATTTTTTCCGCGCAGGTGTATCAATATGACGCCGGGCTGGCGTATATTCATCTGGCGGACGCCCAAAAGTTATACCGCACTGCGGGGCGCATTACTTCGGTGCGATTGAAAACTGCGGATATTTTTGACGCTCCCATCGTGCGCGAGCGGCTTTCGGCAAAGCGCGATGATGTTTATTTGCATGATTGGACGAGCAGCCATGGCAGTTTATTCCGCGCGCTGGCTTTGGAAAAGCGGGTGATGTTTGTTATTTTGACTTTGATTATTGCCGTTGCCGCTTTTAATATTGTTTCGGCTTTGGTAACGATGTCGCGCAACAAGCGGGGCGATATTGCCATTTTGCGGGCGATGGGCGCGGGCGGCGGTGCGATATCGCGCATCTTTTTGCTGCAAGGCGCGCTCATCGGCGGCGTTGGCACGATTGTCGGCGTTTTGGCGGGTTTGCCTTTGGCGGCAAATGCCGGCAGGATTGTCGCAACATTGGAAGAGTGGTTTGATTCTTCGCTTTTCCCCGGCGATATCTATCAACTTGGCGGCTTGCCTTCGCGGATTATTTTTACGGATGTTTTGACGGTTGCTGCTGCCGCTTTTGTGCTTTCGGTATTGGCGGCGGTATGGCCGGCGATGCGCAGCGGCGCGCAACTTCCCGCCGATGCTTTGCGCCATGAATAATCATAATGCATATCATAAAGGCGGCGATGGCGATACGCCCGCCGTTGCTTGTTATGGTTTGTGCAAATCTTACCCGGGCGGCGGGGCGCGGCAGGTTGTCTTGGCGGATGCCGCATTGCAAGTTGCGCCCGGCGAGGCGGTGATGATATGCGGCGCATCGGGTTCCGGCAAAACGACTCTTTTGCATCTTCTGGGCGGTTTGGACCGCGCCGATGGCGGCGAAGTTGAAGTTTGCGGCGAGCGGTTGTTTGCGATGCCGCCGCAGCGTTTGGCAAAGTTGCGCAACCGGCGGCTGGGTTTTGTCTTTCAGTTTCATCTTTTGCTGCCGGAGTTTAGTGCCGCCGAAAATGCCGCAATGCCGCTTTTGATACGCGGAGAGCGGCGCGGGCGGGCTTTGGCGGCGGCGCGCGAGTTGCTTGCCGGTTTGGGTTTGGAAAAATGCGCCGACAAGCGACCGGCATCGCTTTCGGGCGGCGAGCGGCAAAGGGTAGCAGTCGCAAGGGCGCTTGTCGGCGGGGCGGATATTGTGCTTGCCGACGAGCCGACCGGCAACTTGGACAGGCAAAATGCCGATGGTGTTTTTGATATGCTGCTTGCGCAGTGCCGGTTGCGAAAGATGGCATTGATAACTGCGACACACGACGGGCGATTATTGGCGCGCGCCGACAGATGTCTGGAACTGCGGGATGGAAAGTTATGGCAAAAAACATAAAGCCCGCCGGTAATGAAAACACCGGCGGCGATACGCTTCGCGCCGAAGGCGTGTTGTTTGTTTGCACCGGTAATATCTGCCGCTCGCCGACTGCCGAGGCGATTCTTCGCAAGATGACCGGCGGCAAAGTGTTGGTGGATTCGGCGGGCATCAGCGCCTATCATAGCGGCGAAAAGCCCGATGCCCGGGCGGCGGCGGCGGCGGAACTATGCGGTTATGACATGAGCGGCATTCGGGCGCGGCAGGTTTGCGCCGATGATTTTTACCGCTTTGCCGTTATCTATGCGATGGATAGCGGGCATTTTGCGGCTTTGCGGCGGATGTCGCCGGAGGATGCATCGGCGGAGATAAGGATGTTTGCCGATGCCGACATTCCCGACCCTTATTACACCGGCGGTTTTGGCAATATGATGGCATTGCTGGAAGAGGGCTGCCGCCGTATCGCCGCTTCAAAAGTGCGCTAAAATACTGCGGGAGCGTTTTATGGATCTGACCAATCATTTTCTTATTTCCACCGGCAGTTTGAGCGGGTCGGTTTTTGCCGATTCTGTGGTGCTGGTTTGCAGCCACGACAGCGAGGGGGCTTTCGGTTTGGTAATCAACAAACCGTCACCGGCGAAGGAGGGCGAACTTTTGTCCACCCTGAAAGCCGCCCCGCCCGGCGGCGGCAGCGACAATCCCGTAATGCGCGGCGGTCCGGTCAAGCCGGAACAAGTTGTCATATTGCATTCGCCGCCGCGCGAGTTTGATGTGACCATAAAAGTGGATGACAATATTGGCGTAACTTTGTCGCGCGATATTCTGACCGCCGTATCCGAAGGGGCTGCCCCGGACAAGGTGGTTTTTTATTGCGGCTATGCGGGCTGGGAAGGCGGCAAACTGGAAAGCGAAGTGGGAGATAACGCATGGATTACAATGCCGGCAAGTTTGGATATCGTCTTTGATTTGCCGCCTTCGCGCCGGCTGGCGGAAGCAACCCGGCGGCTGGGCTTTGACATTAACCTGCTCGCCGACATGTCCGGCAATGCCTGATGATATTCGTCATTCCCGCTTTCGCGGGAATGACGAGGGGAATGACGAAAACAGGCGGGAATGACGAAGATGGCAATGGTGGTTTTTTTCACACGGGGGCGGATTTTTTTTGGCGAGTTTGACAAAACGGGCTTTTTTTGGTTTAGAATGTTTGGCAATGCTTTTGAGCACGCTTGATATGTCGTTTTTTAGAATAGCACGGCGCACGGCGCACGGCGCACGGCGCACGGCTGAGACCTTTGGACAAACCGCTTTTGACGTTTTTGTCGCCTTTCGCGCTTTTGCCGTCCTTGCTTTAATTGTTGGCGGCTTTTGCACTTTGA
>JBPCWZ010000058.1:0-15736 GCA_051009015.1 Gammaproteobacteria bacterium
ATGCGCCCCGCCGATTTTTTTGTTTTGCGCGAGTTGTCGCGGCGCGGCGGTTTTGTCGCCGCGGGCGATGCGTTGGCTGCGCTGAAAAGATGGCGCGATAACTATGGCGCGGTGCAAGCAGCCGCAAACGGCGAATGGCGGTTGTGTTATCAACCGCAATGGATTGGCGATGCCAGGTTGCACATGACCGATGCCGTTGTTGTGCATCAGACAAAAAGCACCAATGATGATGCCGCCGGTTTGTCGCCGCCGGTTTTTGTTTTTGCCGAGCACCAAATGTCGGGGCGCGGGCGGCGCGGGCGTTTGTGGTTTTCGTTGCCGGGGGCGGCGGTTTTGTTTTCGGCGCATTTGTCAATGCCGCCGATGGCGCAGGGTTTGACCGTTGCCATTGGCACCGGATTGTGGCGGGTGTTGAAACAATACGCCGATGTCAGATTGAAATGGCCCAATGATTTGCTGGATGCCCGCGGGCGCAAGATAGGCGGCGTGCTGGCGGAGGCAAAAGGCAAAAGCATTATTATCGGCATCGGCATTAACTTGCAACTGACGCCGCAAATGGCGGCATTGATAAACAAACCGGCGGCGGGGCTTGCCGATACCGCCGATGGTTTGCCGCCGCTTGCCGAGTTGTCGCAGATGCTTGCCGGTGCGGTAAGAGAAACTTGCGCGAAGTTTGCCGCCGATGGTTTGCGTTCGTTTTTGCCGGATGCTTTGCGCGCGCATTTGCCGCAAGTCGGCGATGAAATGACGATAGCGAATGACGCGGGTGCGGGCGAAAAAAACAACAGCGGCATTTTCGCCGGTTTTGCCGATGACGGCGCATTGTTATTAAAAAGCGGCGGCGGCATTGTCCGTTGTTTGTGCGGGGAAGTGCATAATGTGGCTGGCGGTTGATAGCGGCAACACGCGCATTAAGTGGGCGTTGGTGCGCGGGCGGCGGATGACAAAAACCGGCGCATCATCGCGCGGGCTTTCGGCTTTGGCGGCGGCGGCGCGGAAGTGCGATGAAGTTGTGATAGCCGATGTCGTTGGCAAAAAGCGGCGCGGCGATATTATGAAAGCATTGCCGGATGCGGTTTGTTTTATTCCGCCGCCGCCTTTGCGACAGGGCGGGCTGTGCAATCATTACCGCAAGCCGAACGCGCTGGGCATTGACCGATGGCTGGCGATGCTTGCGGCGACGGGCAAAAACAAGGATGCCGTTATCGCCGATGCCGGAACCGCTTTGACGATAGACGCCCTGACCGGCGATGGCGATTTTATCGGCGGGATAATAGTGCCGGGGGCGAAGTTAATGCGGCGGGCGTTATCACAAAAAACCGGTTTGGCGGGCGGCGCGTTATTACCGCCGCCGTCTTTGGCTGCCGGACGCGATACGAAGGCGGCGATGGCGGCGGGTATTGCGGCGGCGATGGCGGGGGCGGTTTTGGCTTTTCGCCGCCGCGTTTTGCCGCGGGCGGCGATTATAATAACCGGAGGCGATGCGGGAGAGTTGTTGCCGTGGTTGCCGCGGGCGGTTTTACACAAGCCGCATTTGGTTATGGAAGGCATTATCCGATGGCGCGAGTTGCGATTGTAATACTGCGGCGGTGTTTGCCGCTGTTGCGTTTGCCGGCGTTGTTGTTGTGCGCGCCGTTTGCGGCGGCGGCGGCGGGCGATGACGGCGGCGACTTTGCCGTCCGCGATGTCTGGCTGCAAAAAACCCCCGAAGGTTATGCGGTGCAGGCGGATTTGGCGGTTGCCGACAGTCAAAAACTGCGGGCGATTCTCAAAAGCGGCATTACCCTGCGGATGCATCTGGAGATGCGTTTTTTGCGCGAGCGAAACTGGTGGCTGGACGAAGATTTGGGTTTTGTCACCTGGGAACCTTCGCTTTCGTTTGATTCATTGTTGTCGCGTTATGTTGTCGTTAGCGGCGGGCGCAAGACCGGTTATGATTCGCTGAGCGCGGCTTTGGGGCGGCTGGGGCGTTTGCGGGCGCGCTCGTCGGACAACCCGGGCTTTGCCCGCATGCGCGAACTTAAAGGCGTGTATATCATCGCGCAGTTTGAAGCGGATATCGGCAACTTGTCGGCGCCGATGCAAGTGGATTTATTGACAGATGACGGCTGGGATACTTCATCCGGCTGGCGGCGTTTTGTGCTGCAGGTGCGCGATTGATGCGTTTTGTGCCGGTTATTATTTTGACGGCACTGGCGCTTGTGGCGCTGGTGTTGACTCAGGCGGCGACTTTTCAATCTCCTCATCTTGCAGAGTGGTTTGTGCCGCTTTTGGCGGCGGACGGCGTTTTGATATTGATTATTTTTGCCGCGGTTTGCGCGATGGCATTGCGCATTGCCGCCGACTGGCGAAAGAATGCCCCGGGCGGAAGATTGGCTTTGCGTTTGGGCGGCGTGTTGCTGGCGGTAGCATTATTGCCGTCGGTTTTGTTATACGGCGTATCAACGGCGGGCATTTTTCGCAGCATTGATTCATGGTTTGCGACTCCGCTGGGGCGGGCTTTTGAACAGGGCGAGGCATTTGGCAAGAGCGTGCTGGAAGGCGAGTTTGCGGGATTGGAGACCGTCGCCCGCGATATGGCGGGCAATCTTGGCGGGCGCGACAGTTTGCCTTTTTGGGTTGAAGATTTTCGCCTGTTTCATCAGTTGGACGGCGTGGCGTTATACGACAACAGCGGGCGCGCTTTGGCGACAAGCGGCAAAGGAGAGCAGGAGCGATTATCGGGCATTGCATTGGAAGCACTGCAAGCGGAAACTTCGCATCGCGATTTGACCGGCGGCGGCATTGCGGTTGTATTGCGGTTGCCTTCGGGGGCGGGGGCATATGCGGTGCGTTTGGTGCGCCCGTTGCCGGCGGAGTTGCTGGCGGGTTTGCGCGAAGTGGAGTTGGGACAGCGCGAATACAACAACTTGCTGGCGGTGCGGCGCGGTTTGCGCTTGTCGTTTTTGATAACTTTGACTTTGGCATTTTTTATGATACTGCTGGCGGCGGCGGCGGCGGCTTTGTGGCTGGGGCGGCGTTTGGCGCATCCGTTGGTAACGATGGCGGATGCGACAGCGGCGGTCGGACATGGCGATTTCAGCCGCAGATTACCGGAGAGCGGTTCGGATGAGATAGCGCGTTTGAACCGGGCTTTTAATGCAATGGTAGATGACCTGGCGGATTCGCGCCGGACATTGGACGAGCGTCAGGCGGCATTGACAAAAGCAAACTTATATTTGGAAAACCTGCTGGCATCATTGACATCCGGCGTGCTGGTATTTGACGACAGCGGCAAACTCGCGCGGGCGAATGACGGCGCATCGCGGCTTTTGCAAACCGACATGCGCAAGTTTATCGGCGCAAAAATACGCGGCAATGCGGCGATAGCGGCGATAAACGAAACCATAGCGGCGGCGGATTATGAAGTACAGGAGCGGCGGATAGCGGGCCCGGCGGATGCGACATTGGTAGCGCGCACGAGGCGTCTGCCGCCGGAGGCGGGCGGTGCGGCTTTGGTGGTCATTGTGGATATCACGAGGCAGATGCGGGAGGAGCGCGAGGCGGCATGGGAAGAAGCATCGCGGCGTTTTGCGCATGAGATAAAGAATCCATTGACGCCGATACGATTGGCGGCGGAGCGTTTGGGGCGCAAACTTGCGGCAAAACTGCCGACAGCGGAAAAAGAAACACTGGCAAGATTGGTGACGACGATTGTGAATCAGGTTGATGCGATGCGTCAGATGGTGGATTCTTTCAGGGACACCGGCGGCGAACAAAAACTTTTGCCGGAACCGGTGGATTTGGCGTCATTGGTGCGCGAGGTAGCGCGTTTGTATGAGCGCGCGGATTTGCGTTTGATATTGGATTTGCCGAACGAGACGCGCCCGGTCGCGGCGACTCCGCTTGCCTTGCGTCAGGTTTTGCACAACTTGCTGAGCAATGCCGATGCCGCGGTATCCAGGATGGACAAGCCGCATATTCATGTCAGCGCGGTTTTTTTGGCGGATGCGGCGGTTTTGACGGTAACCGACAACGGCGGCGGTTTGCCGGAGGAAGTCGCCGGAAAGATCTTTGAGCCGTATGTAACGACAAAGCCCGGCGGCACGGGTTTGGGCTTGTCGGAAGCGCGCAAGGCATTGACATCAATGAACGGCAGCATCACCGTCAAAAACCACAACAAAGGCGCCCGCGCCCAAATCCGCCTGCCCCTGCACAACAAAACCCCAAAAGACGAATAACCCCCTTTCGCCATATTTGGCGGGCGGCGCGGGTTATAATCATTCTTTTGCGCGGGGGGCGCAAAAGCCAAAAAGATGACGACAGAGAACTACAGCGAATCCGACACGCGGGCGAAGTTGATAACGCCGTCATTGTTGCGGCGCAACTGGACGGAGGATATGATACGCCGCGAAGAGACGGCGGGCGCGATATTGATGGATGAGCAAGGCGCATACCGCAGCGACAAGAAGCGGATAATGGATTATGTATTGCGCGTTATTCCAAAAGAAGGCGCGCAACAAGTTGCCGTTGCGCTTGTGGAAGCAAAGAGCAACGACAAATCGCCGGGCGCGGGTTTGGAGCAGGCGAGGCATTATAGGCGTCTTGTCCATGTGCCTTTTGCATATTCCACCAATGGCTATCGTTTTGTGGAATACGACCACAGCACGGGCAAAACTTCGGATGCGCGGGATATGGCGCATTTTCCAACGCCGGATGATTTACGCCGCCGCTACGAGGAATATGTCGGTTTCGGCTTGGACGAGGAATGCGCCAAACCTTTGATAACGCCATATGTAGAAGGCGAAGGCGGGCGGCGGTATTATCAGGATGCCGCCATTCGCGCCGCATTGGAAAAGATAGCGGCGGATGAAAAAACAAACAAGCCGCCGCGGGTATTATTAAGTTTGGCGACCGGCGCGGGCAAAACTTTCATAGCAACGCATTTATTAAAGCGGTTGCGCGATGCCGGAAGGATGCGCCGCGCTTTGTTTTTGTGCGACCGCGATGCTTTGCGCGGTCAGGCGCTTGATGATTTTGTTGATATTTTCGGCAACGATGCCGCGGCGGTGCGGCGCGGCAAAGACGGCGAAAACGAAGCCAAATACGCCCGTGTGCATATAGCGACATATCAAACGCTTGGCATATCCGGCGATAAGGCGGATGATGACAATCAATCTTTTGCGATGGAGCATTATCCGCCCGACCATTTCAGCCATATCATCATAGACGAGTGTCATCGTTCGGCGTGGGGCAAGTGGTCGGAGATATTGGACCGCAACCCGAAAGCGGCGCAAATCGGCTTGACAGCGACACCGCGCAAGATTGGCGGCGATGAAAGCGGCGAAGACAAACAAATAAGCGCGGACAATCACAGGCATTTTGGCGAGCCGGTATATTCCTATTCTTTATCGCAGGGCGGGGCGGACGGTTATTTGGCGCGTTGCAACATAAGCACGGCAAATGTCAGTTTGGACAACACCGGCATTTTGCGGGATGAACTAATCCAACACAATCCGGAGGATTATAAAAGCGGCGAAATGCTGGCGGAAGAGCAGTTGAAGGATGCCTATCAAGGGCAGCATTTTGACAACAAACTCATTTTGCCCGACCGCATCAATGCGATGTGCGGGCATTTGTTTGACAATCTCATCGCAAACGGCGGCGGCGACCCGCGCCAAAAAACGATAATCTTTTGCGCCAGCGACATACACGCGAGGGAAGTTGCGACAAAGATGAATAATCTTTATGCCGACTGGTGCGGCAAAAGAGGCGAAAAAATCGCCGACCCCTATGCTTTTCGCTGCACTGCCGACTCGGAAGGCAACAAGGTACTGCCGGACTTCAAAGGCAACGACGGGAATTATTTTGTGGCGACGACGGTGGAGTTGCTGACGACGGGCGTGAACATTACGCGCCTGCGCAACATCGTGTTTTTCAAGTATGTCAGTTCGCCGATAGCCCTGCATCAGATGATAGGCAGGGGCGCGCGCATAGACGAGGAAAACAACAAACTGGCTTTTTCGGTTTATGACTACACGGATGCAACGAGTTTGCTCGGCAAAGATGATTGGCAGCCGCCCAAAGGCGGCGGCGGCAAAAGGCGGCGCATTATGCCGGAACAAAAGCCGATGCCGCTTGCCGGTGGTTTTGTGGTGCACATCGCCGACACCGGCGATTATGTCGGATGGGAAGAGGAAGACGGCACGCAAACTCGCATAAGCACGGAGGAATATCGCAAGCGGCTGGCGAGCAGGTTATTACAGCGGATACAAAGTGCCGACCATCTCCGCGCCGAATGGGTGGATACAAAAAAGCGGGCGGCGCTATTGAAGTTTTTGGCGGAAGACAAAGCCGCGCCCCATGTGCTGGGCAGGTTATTGGCAAAGGGGGAATATGACGATTATGACATATTGGCAGAATCCGCTTTTGGCGTTATGTCGCGCACACGGAAAGAGCGCGCCGAAGCGTTTGACGGCAAAAACCAAGAATGGCTGAAAGCATTTGAACAAGCGCCGCACAAAACCATATTGGCGCTGGCGCGTTTGTTTGCCCTTGGCGGCATTGAAGAGTTGGAAAGCGACGAAGTATTTAATGCCAATTCGGTGGAAGATGCCGGGGGTTTTGACGCATTGCAAAGCGTCAGCGGCGCGACTCCGAAAGCGTTGTTAGACGAGATTAAAAAGCGGTTGTTTGCGGCATGAGTGAGTTAAGAAAACTGCCGTCCGGCTGGCGGTGGGCGAAGTTGGGCGAAGTGTGCGATGTTGTCAAGGGCGTTACGCCGCGCCGCGAATGGTATACCGCCGAAGGTGTGCGTATTGTTAAATTCCGCGATATCAAAGCGGGAAAACTAAATTGGGAGCCGGGCGTGAATAGTTATGTGCCGGATTCCCGCATTCCCCGATTAAGGAAACTGCGCACCGGAATGACGCTTGTCGGCGCGGATGCCCACAACCCGGAATACATTGGCAAAAAGGTTTGCTTTGTCCGGATAATTCCGGAAAACCCCGCTTTCTTTTCCGGCGAACTGATGTCCTTTCAATCAAAGGATGCGGAATGCATAGCGGATGAATGGTCCTTTTTGTGGCTTTCATCGGCGGCTGGCTATGAAGCCGTGCAGAATAAGGTTAGCGGAATGCATCTTAATGCTAACCCCGCGAAAGAAATACCGATTCCTCTGCCGCCGTTGCCGAAACAAAACCACATCATCAAACTTTTTAACCGCCAAATGGCGGAAGTGGAAAAGATGCGGCTTGCCGCCGAGGAGAAAGTTGCGGCGGTGTGTTTGTTGCCGTCCGCTTTGTTGCGCGAAGTTTTCCCCTATAACAAAAACGATAAACTCCCCGACGGTTGGGATTTGGTGAAGTTGGGCGAAGTCATCTCGGAAATGAAAGATGGCGGGACGCCGCCGCGCAAAAACCCCGATAACTTCGGCGGTGATATTAACTGGTGCGTGGTTAAAGATATCCGCCCTGAAATATGGCAGACGAAAGAAAACCTGACGGAAAAGGGGTTGCAAAACTGCTCGGCAAAAGTTTGGGATGCCGGGTCGGTCATTATCTCTTTGGGCGCGACAATCGGCAATGTCGGCATCGCCAAAATTCCGGTTGCAACAAAGCAGGGGCTTTCGGGCATTGTGGTTAACTCCGAAAAGATAACGCCCGAATATCTTTATTATGTGCTGCGGCACAACAAAGATTTTATTTTATCGCTGGCAAGCGGGACAACAATAAAAGAAGTTCGCCCATCCCGTCTGCAGGAGAAACTGACTTTTCCATTGCCGCCATTACCGGAGCAGAGGCAACAAGTAAAACTGCTTAACCATCAATTGGCGGCGGCGGCAAAAGCACAACAAGCCGCCGATGAAGAATTGAATGCCATTAACGCACTTCCGGGCGCATTATTACGGCAGGCATTTGCGATAGAATAACCGCTATGCCGCGCAAAAAAGCCAAAGCCGCCGCCGAACAACAACCGGCAACAAACAACGGCAGGCAATCCGTAGATACGGTTGTCAAAAACATTTGCGACATTATGCGCCGCGGCAATATGGCGGGGGCAATGCAATATGTGCCGGAACTCAGTTGGCTATTGTTTTTGCGCATTCTGGACGACAACGAAATGAGCGAACAAGCGCGAAAAGAAGCGGTGGATAAATCATTTTCGCCGTCCCTCACCCACCCCTATCGCTGGCGCGATTGGGCGGCAAAAGATAGCGACTATCGCCAAGAACTCGCCGAAAGCGAAGGCAATGCCCTGCTGGATTTTGTCAATAACAAACTGCTGCCGCACCTTAAAAGTTTTGCCGACAAACAAAACGCAAGCGAAAAACAGCAGGTTATCGCCCAAATCGTGCGCAGTGTGGAAAAAACCCACTTTGACAACCAGCGCGATATGCTGGAAGTGCTTGACCGCATTGACGCTTTGCGTCAATCGCAAATGAATAACACCCATTTCTTTACCCTGTCGCAGGTTTATGAGAATTTGCTGCTTAAGATGGGCGAGAAAAACAACGACGGCGGGCAGTTCTTTACCCCGCGCGAAGTTGTCCGCGCTATGGTGCAGGTTATTGACCCGCAAGTCGGCGATACGGTTTATGACCCGTGCTGCGGCACCGGCGGCTTTTTGGCGCAATCGTTTGAATATATGAAAAAGGCGGGCGGCGACAGCGGCAAAAATCTGACCAAACTGCGCAACAACACTTTCTACGGGCGCGAAAAAGAAAAAATCGCCTATCCCATCGCCCTCGCCAATCTGGTTTTGCACGGCATAGATTATCCGCAAATATGGCACGGCAATACATTGTCGCGCACCCCGACTTCCGCCGCGCTCTTCCCGCACGAGGAAAAGTTTTATGATGTCATATTGTCAAACCCGCCCTTCGGCGGCAAAGAAGCCAAAAGCGCGAAAACGCGCTACAACTATCCCACTTCCTCCACCCAAACACTCTTTATGCAGGATATGATAGCCGCGCTAAAAGGCGGCGGGCGTTGCGGTGTTGTGATGGACGAAGGGTTTATGTTCCAAACCAACCAAGACGCCATTGTCCGCACCAAACGCCGCCTGCTGGAAAAATGCGATTTGTATTGTGTTGTCAGTTTGCCCGGCGGCGTTTTCAGCCAAGCGGGCGCCGGGGTCAAAACCAATCTTTTGTTTTTTACCAAAGGCAAACCGACCGAAAAGATTTGGTATTACGACCTTAGCGATGTCAAAGTGACCAAACGCCAGCCACTAACCCTGCACCACTTTAAGGAATTCTTTGAACTCCTGCCAAACCGCGCCGACAGCGCGAATAGTTGGACGATAACGGCGGATGATATCGTCAAAAACAACTATGACCTGAAAGCCAAAAACCCCAACAAAAAAACCGAAACCGACACCCGCACCCCGCCGGAACTAATGGCGGTAATAAAAGAAAAAACCGCACAAATAACCGCCGCTTTGGACCAACTAACCAAAGAATAACCCCGCCTCTTCCGTCATTCCCGCGAAAGCGGGAATCCAACTCTTTGCCATTTGGCAATTTGCGCGAAAGCGCAAACGGCGGCTTTGCCGCCGCAAATGGCAAACCGCAGAGGGCGCAAAGCGCACTCGTTATTAAAGCCCCGAAGGGGCGCCCTTGCGGGCGCGTTTGGATTCCCGCTTTCGCGGGAATGACGAGAGGGGCGGGAATGACGAGGGTTGCCCGAATTGTTGGCGTATAATAATGCGGATGTTTTTTGGCATTAGAAGTTTGGCGGTTGCGGTTTTGCTTTTGGCGGCGGCGGGGGTTGTTTTGCCGGTTGTTGCCGAAGATGTGGCGGCGAAAGGCGGGGGGCGTTATATTATTGTTGCCGCCGTGCCGCAGGAAACTAAGGGGCTTTCCGCTTTTGCGCCGGTTGTGCATACCGGTGTCGGCAAAGTCAGCGCCGCTATTGCGCTTTTTGAGGCGGTTAACAAATACCGCCCTTCGCTTGTGATTAACTATGGCTCTGCCGGGGCGGTCGGCGGGCTGGTCGGCTTGCACCGGGTTGATACTTTTGTTGAGCGCGATATGGATGCGCGCGCTTTGGGGTTTGCGCGCGGGGTTGCGCCTTTTTCGGCTGAGGGTTTGCCGCCCGCCGAAGGCATTGTGCTGGGCAGTGGCGATTCTTTTGTAACCGATATTGGCGAACTGGAAGGTTTGGATATCCGCATTGATTTGGTGGATATGGAAGGGTTTGCCCTGCACAAAGTTTGCCGGAGATTGGGGATTGATTTTGCCGCTTATAAATATGTCAGCGATGACGCCGATGACGAAGCCGCCGGTGATTGGGAAGTTAATGCCGCAAAAGGCGCGGCGCTTTTTGCCGAAGTATTGCGAAAGGAATACGGCAAATCTTCCCTGCTTAATCAATAAGCGCCGCCCGCCCGCCGCCGCGCTCACCGCCGTGTTTTTTGCGCGCGGCAAAAACAACCGCGCCGAAAAACAACAAGGCAAACAATAAAACCGGCGCATCGCCGTAGAGCGCAAAAGGAGTCGCCCCTTTTCGCAACTGCACACGCCCTTCCAATATCCCCTGCTCTTGCGGCGGCAAAACAGACACAACTTCGCCGCGATGATTGATAAAAGCCGAAACGCCGGTGTTGGTCGCGCGGACTATATCGCGCCCGCTTTCCAATGCCCGCGCCTGCGAATAGCGCAAATGCTGCGCCGCCATCATAGAGCCGTCAAACCAGCCGTCGTTTGTCAGGTTTGCCAGAAAATCCGCCTTTGCCATCCGCCCGCGCAACTCGCCGCCAAAAATATCCTCGTAGCAAATGGCAATGCCGATATCGGCAAAAGGCAAACGCAAAGGCGCATCCGAAAGCCCCGGCGACAAACCGAAAAATGCCATCCACTCGCGGCGCAAAAGCGGCCCGGTAATGTCGGCAAGCGGCAGATATTCGCCGTAGGGAGTCAGATGACGCTTGCGATAACTTGTCTCGGCAAAATCGCCCGTTGCTATGGCGGCGTTGTATGTTTTGCCGCTTTCTTCCTCAAACATTCCGGCGATGACCGCGCCGTTTCTTTTTTCCGCCATGCTTTTCAGGGATAGAAAATATCCCGTCGGCAAATTATCCCGCGTCATCGGCAGGGCGGTTTCCGGCAAAATGATTATTCTCCCCTCGCTGCGCTTTGCCATTTTCAGGTAATCCCAAAGCGCCTTTCGCACTTCTTCCTTTTTCCATTTCAGTTCCTGTTTGACATTTCCCTGCAAAAGCGATACCGATACTTCTCCTTTTGCCGTTGTCCATTGTGCCGTTTTGCCAAAACCGCCCGCGCCGATGATGATGCCGATGACGACAATATAAATCATTCTTTTGTGCCATCCGCCCGCCCCCCTTTGCCATGCCGCCGCCAATAATGCCGCCGATAACATTAGCGCAAAATTAACCGTCGCCATTCCGCCAAGCGGCGCAAACCCCGCAAACAAACCATTCGGGATTTGTGAATAACCGGCGGCAAACCACGGAAAGCCGGTCAATGCCACTTCGCGCAAACTCTCCGCCAAAGTCCAAACAGCCGCGCCCGCTATTAATGCCAATATCCTGCCCGCCGGAACGCAATACCGCACCGCCGCGCAAACCGCGCCAATGTATAAAGCCAAATAAGCAAACAACAATGCCGCCAGCGGCAAAGCGGCTATTACCGGCAAACCGATATAACCCGATAATGCCTGAAATATCCAAAACAATCCAACGGCAAAAAAGACAAAGCCAAAAACAAAGCCGAGCCAAAACGCCGCCCGCACGCTTTTGGCATTTGCCGCGCAATGCAGCAGCAAGGCATAAGCCATCAAGGCAAGGATGGTTGTCGCAATACCGCCCGGCAGTTCCAACCCGAAAAGCGAAATAGTATCGGCGGGCATCTGCGCATCCGCCGCCATTAAACCGGCAATGATGACAATTGGCAGCAGCCAAAGGGTTCTCCTTTCGCGCAGCAAGTGGCGGTCTATCAGCAATGCCGCGTCAATCAAGACATCCAGCGCGTCATATGAAAAACCTTTCATCGCTCTTTTGCCTTTACCGCCGCCGCAACAGGCGAATCAGCCACGACAAAAGACGCAACAAACGAAAGATGCGGAATAATCCCATCATTGTTTTTTTACCTTTATCGTGCGGATGCGCCGGTCGTTTGCGGCAAGCACTTCAAAAACAAAACCGCCCCCCGAATGCTTTGTGCCCGATGGCGGAATGCGCCCTATCTCCGCCGCCAACCAGCCCGCCATGGTATCCGCGCCATCGGCGGGAAGTGTCGCCGGCATTTCGGCATTAAACTCCTCAACCGACATCGCGCCGTTGATAACAATGCCGCCGCCCGCCGCCGGTGTTGTCGCCCTGTCGTCTTCGTCGTCATATTCGTCTTCTATCTCGCCGACAATCTTTTCCAGCGCGTCTTCAAAAGTAACAATGCCCGCCGGAAGTTGATATTCATCAACCGCCACAATAAGATGGCTGCGGCGGGTGCGAAAATCTTCCAGCAACTTGTCCAGCCGCCGCGTCAGCGGGGCGAAAACCGGCGGGCGCATAACACTCTTCAACGAAAAGCCGCCCGGGTCGGCCGCGTGTTTCAACAAATCTTTCGCCAGTAAAATGCCAAGCACCTGCTCGCCATCGGCGGCAAAAACCGGATAGCGGGAATGCTGCCATTCGCAAATCTTTGCCACAACTTTGCCATAGTCGTCATCGGCGGCAAAGCCGACAATGTCGTTTTTGGGAATCATCACATCGCGCACCTGCCATTCGCTCATGCGCAAAACGCCCTCTATCATGCTCATCGCCCGCTCGTTGAAAAGCCCGCTTTTCTTGCGCAGGGCGTCTATCTGCCCGACCAACTCTCCGGTGTCTTCCGGGCGGACGCCGAACAAATCGGCAAGGCGGCGGCGCCAATCTGCTGTTTTGTTTTTCATCGCAGATGCGGGGCGGCGGTAATGGCAAAACGGCGCAATATGCCGCGCTCGGCTTTTTGCATTACCGCCGCATCGCTTTCGCTTTCGTGTAAATAACCGCAAAGATGCAAAGCGGCATGCACTATCAAATGTGCATAATGATTTGCCGGTGGCATTTTCGCCAGCGCCGCCTCGCGCTCGGCAAGCGGCGCGCAAACGACAATGTCGCCGCGAATGCCGCCGCTTTCGGCTTTGCCGTAATGAAAAGATAAAACATTTGTCGCGCCGCTTTTGCCGCGGTATTGTTTGTTGTAGCGCGCCGACTCCGCCGCGCCGACAAAACGCACGCCGATATCGCCGCCATCGGGCAGCGCGGCGCGAATCAACGCGCGCACCCGCGAACGGGACGGCGGCTCTTCGTCGCCTTCGGCGTTATATTGCACCGCCAATGACAGCGGAGTTTGCCGCGTTGTCATTTGCTTTTTTTGCCGCGCTTGTCATAAGCGGCGAGAATATCGCGCACCAGAGGATGACGGACAATATCACCATCGTCAAAAGTATGCATCGCAATGCCGCGAATGTCGCCAAACCTGTCCATCGCATCGGATAGCCCCTGCGCTACTTGCGGCGGCAAATCGCTCTGCCCGATATCGCCGGTCAATATCATCTTGCCGCCGCGCCCCAATCTCGTTAGTAGCATTTTGATTTGCCCGACCGTGGCGTTTTGCGCTTCGTCCAGTATGGTTATCGTGCGCGCCAAAGTCAGCCCGCGCATAAACGCCAGCGGGATAACTTCAATCTCATTATGCTGCAGCCGCCGCTCTGCCTCGCGCCGCCCGAGCAATTGGCGCAAAATATCATGCAAAGGGCGCAAATACGGATGCACTTTGCTTTCCATATCGCCGGGCAAAAAGCCGAGTTTCTCTCCCGCCGCTTCCACCGCCGGGCGAGTCAGCGTAATGCGGTTTGCAGTGCCGCTTCGCAATGCCATCAATGCGCCGACAAGCGCCAGATGGGTTTTGCCGGTGCCGGCGGGTCCGGTTGCGATGGTTATCGGATTGTTGCGAATCTTATCCAGTAATGCCTTTTGGTTTTCGCCGCGCGGCAAAAACAAAGTAGCGCGCGAAGTTTTGCCGCCGCCGTCAATGTCGGCAATGTCGCCGATGCCATTGATGCCGTCAATGCCGGTTGTGCTTTCGCCTTCGCCGCTTGTGCCGCCTATCTTTTCGGCAAGGCACATCTGCACATCAAACTCGGCGATATCCCGCTCGGCGCGGGCGTATAAAAAGCGAATGGCATCGGCGGCGACATCCGCCCTGTCGCCAAAAACCCGAAAGCGCCCGCCGCGCCTGTCAATATTGACCGAACAAGCGCGGGCGATGCGGGCGATATTGCCGTCCATCGCCCCGCACAAGTTTGCCAGCCGGTTGTTATCGGCAAGCGACAACTCAACAAGCGCCATCGGTCGTTTTGGTATCAACTTCGCCGCGCAGGGCATGGGCGGTCGCTTCCACAATTCGCACCGGCAGCATTTTGCCGATATCGGCGTCATCGGCGCGAAAGTTGACCGTGCGGTTGTTGGAAGTGCGACCGGACAAAAACCCGCGCCCGCGCTTTGCCGCGCCTTCGGCAAGGACATCATAAACCCGCCCGACCATTTGTTCGCTTGTCTTGCGCCCGTTTGCGGCGAGTTTGTCCTGCAGTTGCATCAGGCGGTGTTTTTTGTCCGCTTCCGGCGTGTCGTCCGGCAAGGTTGCGGCGGGCGTGCCCGGGCGCGGGCTGTATAAGAAACTGTAACTGAAATCAAAACCGACATCATCAACCAACTTCATCGTTTTGGCAAAATCGTCATCGCTTTCGCCGGGAAAGCCGATAATAAAATCGCTGGTAATAGTCGCCTGCGGGCGGGCGCGGCGGATTTGGCGGATGATGCTTTTGTATTCTATGGCGGTATAGCCGCGCTTCATCGCCGCCAAAATGCGGTCGGAGCCGGATTGTACCGGCAGGTGAATATGGTCGGCAAGTTTCGGCAAAGATGCAAAGGCATTTATCAGCCGCTCGCCAAACTCGGCGGGATGCGAAGTGGTAAAGCGCACCCGCTCAATAGCGGGGATGGCGCAAACACATTCCAGCAAAGCGGCAAAATCGGCAATGCCGCCATCGGCTTGATGGTTGTCAATGGCGGCGCGATAGGCATTGACATTCTGCCCCAACAGCACAACTTCGCGCGCGCCATTTGCCGCATGGCGGGCGACTTCGTCCAGCACGCCGGCAAGCGGGCGCGATATTTCCTCGCCGCGCGTGTAGGGAACAACGCAAAAAGAGCAGTATTTGCTGCATCCTTCCATAATGGAAACAAAAGCGGACGGCGGCGAGAATGACGGCGGCGGCAGGTTGTCAAACTTTTCCATCTCCGGAAACGACACATCCACTTGCGCCTTGCCGCTTTGGCGGCGGCGTTTTATCATCTGCGGCAGGCGGTGCAGGGTTTGGGGTCCAAAAACGACATCCACATAAGGCGCGCGCTCCAATATCGCCCCGCCTTCCTGACTTGCCACACAACCGCCGACGCCGATGATGAGATTTTTGTTGCGTTCTTTGAGTTGCCGCGCCCGCCCGAGGTCCGAAAACACTTTCTCCTGCGCCTTTTCGCGCACCGAGCAGGTGTTGAAAAGGACGATATCGGCTTCTTCAATGGATTGTGCCGCATCGGCACTGCCGCCGAGCACATCGGCAATGCGCGCCGAATCGTAGGCATTCATCTGGCAGCCGAAAGTCCGGACAAACAACTTCTCCCGCATCTGGCAAAACATTATATCCCACCCCGCCCCCTTTTTGATAATGCCGCCTCTTTCGTCATTCCCGCC
>JBPCWZ010000059.1:0-3410 GCA_051009015.1 Gammaproteobacteria bacterium
AATTAAGCATATTTGCCAAAGCTCGCGCCACCTGCGGAAAGTCACCCATTTTCTGCACCTCGCTGTTTCGTGCTTCCATTCATCTCGAGCCATTGCATGGCATCAGTTGCCCAGGATCGGCGAGGTCGTCAATAATGCTGCCGTCGATGCCGTCTATCGGGGACCGGACGGTGGCGCTGTCAGCGGAATCGATACTGATCTTGGATTAGCTGAAGTCGTCAGATCCTCAGACGGCGATCAGTGTCCGCCACTCCTTTAGTGCTGCGTCACGGTTGGCTTTGAAAGTTGATCTGGAGGAACGGTGTCGGTCGATGTTGAAATGGTTGAAAACTGAAAGATGAGTGGCGACGAATTTTTGTAGACTTCGCAAGCGCCGAAATCGAAGCATTGCCCGTTCTCGTCGTCGAAAGGGAAGATGTGAGTTCTCGATCCGATTGTTCAGATAGCGTCCGGTTACCCGCTTGTCCTCGTTGCCAATATCCTTCATCGCTGCACCATAGGAGGCTAAGCCATCCGTGACTAAGACCTCAGGCTTGCCGAAGCGTTTCATGGCTTTCTTCAGAAATTTTATGGCAGCTGCCTTGTCTCTGGTCTTGGTGACATAAGTTTCGAGGAGCTCGCCTTCATGATCAATGGCTCGCCACAATAATGGGTTTCGCCGGCGATCTTCACGAAAACTTCATCGAGATGCCAGCGCCATTGCTTGATTAGGCGCATGGCATGGGCGCGTCGTTTGCGGATCATCCAAGCGAAGAATGTACCGAAGCGATCGACCCACGTTCTGACGCTTTCATGGCAGGTGTCGATGCCACGCTCATGGAGCAGATCTTCGACACTGCGGAGGGAAAGTGGATATCTGACGTACATCATCACCGCCATCTGGATGATCTCGGGTGACGTTTTAAAATACTGGAAAGGCGATTTGATCATGAAGAGACGGTAGGGCAGGGGATCTGTATGCTCAAGACCGATTCCCCTGACAGCACCCCCGCCCCCAAACGGGTGATATACGCCGCTCGGCGGCAATGTTAGTATCTTCATGGTAAGAGTCGAGAAATGTAGGAGCGAAAAATGAGAGAGCTCAAACAGGAAGAAGTCAAGAATCTATCGTGCAATGGTGGTTTCTATCCAGTCGTTCCTGTTGTCGTTGGTCTCGCGACCGCTTTAGTAACATCACTGGCGAACCTGAAATCATGAGACTGACCTTGAGAATATAACTCAACCTTGTCAGTAAAAAGGCGGGGGAGCTTGTTCTCGATCAGACAGAAAGTTGCCGACAGGTTCGTGAATAAAAAAACCTCCGGGCGTGACTAGGAAGATGCCAAACGTCATGGGCTCCTGGTCATGCTCGGCATATTTGCGGCGGCTTGTTGGTTTGTCTGTGGTCGGCATGCGTACCGCTCCGCTCCTTCAGGTTAAGCCTGCCGGAGATGGCCAGTAGGCTTCCCACATAAAAAAAGAAGTATGTTTGCATTACTCGAATCAATGATAAGTCTCTTGGGAAACAGTAATGCTGGAGAAAAATTCACGATCGCGCTGTGTCGTCCGATATGCAATTTGACATCGCGAAACGAGATCAATGCCGCGACTCAGAATGTTGTTGATGTCCTCGGCTGCGAGCGGAAGTCTGCAAGACTGATAGCCCGAGAGTCAATTTTCCATAATTATGTACGAGAAATCCGAAACCATTTTTACAGCAGAATTTCTTTAAATAAAGCTATTGCAATCACGCGCACGCTGGAAGTTGATCCTGCCCTGATCGCAGCGGTCGAAAATGGAGGAATTATAAATCTACTACACATGGCTGACTATTGGCGGGGCATCCTGACCTTAGCCAATGCGTTGTCCGAGAATGTGAAAATCGGAATCCCCAGAAAAGGCGGGCTTAGTGATGATGAGCGAGCCGCCTTTGATACGATCAAGCGAATCGGCAGGCAATATGTAACCTTCGACACCACAAAACCTGCTGCAACGTTCAATATGATCCAATTCATACGTCAGGGTGGTGTCCTTATTCACTTCTGCGACTTGCCGCCCTTTTTTGGCGAAAGCACGCCGGTCAGCTTCTTTGGTCGGAAGGCGCATTTCTTGCTGGGGCCTGCATTCATTTCCATCATTGCCAAGACCCCAATCCATATTGCCAGCATCAGTATGAACCCCGTCACCGCCGCGGGTCGAATTCGCTTCGTCAAGCGGATCGAGCCACATCCGGATCGGGAGAAATCAGGTATAGAAAACGCAAGGGATCTGACGACTAGGGTGGCTGAAGTATGTGAGCTGGCCATTCGTGATCAACCAGAGGAATGGCGTTATTGGTTGTTTTTTGAGGAGTTTGTCCATCAAAAACTTCATCGAAAATCTCAATTGAGAGTCGATGGCATCATCTCAAAAATGCAAGAGATATCAGTTCAATAATCTCGATGTTAAATCCTAAAGCAGGATCACGATAAAAAAAACATGAGCCATGACAATGATCCTGGGTTTATTGCCAACGACAAAGAAAACTGGTGGGGGCGTGTTGTAGAAAGCGAGCCTTATCCTTTCTACATTGTGCGGCTTTTATTTTTCATGCTTTTCTTGTGTGCATTGACAATTTTAGTTTTTGGTCAATATGCGCGTAAGGAAGAGGCAACAGGTGTCATTCATTCGATAACCGCATTTGCCGATGTTCCCATTCCCCAATCTGGGATTATCGAAAAGATCCAGATCAAACCGGGGCAGCATGTTAGCCAAAATCAAGTATTGGCTACTGTTGTAGTTCCGGATCCTGAGATCAAGTCAAATACGTTCTCAATGACGGCGCTCAGGGAGAAGGAACGGAAGTTACAGTCTCGGATTGATCTCGTGGACGCTGAATATAAATCGATCCTGGCGAAGCTCACCAAGGCCATCGATAATTATGATGCCGAAATCGCCGCCCTAAATGCGGAAAAACCGAAGATTGAACGTCTAGCCTTGATTGCAGGCAAGAAGTTTGAAGTCGTTAAGAACTTCTATGACGACGGTTTGGAAGCCATAGGCGCCCTGCAACGCGCCGAGGAAATCGTCTTGCAGGCTGAGTTGAATAGAGTTCGGCATGCGCAAACAACGCATCGGCGCCGGGGCGAACAGGAAGACCGAAAGCGCGAGAAGGAGGAGATAAGAGCATCATATGACGACCGCATCTTCGCATTGGAAGCTGAACTCAGCGAAACACGGGTGGAGCTGGAGCGGATGCGAGACAAACGCCGTTACGAAGTTCTGGCCCCGCGTCGTGGTATCATCGAGACAGTTCTCTTGAAGAACGGCGATATAGGCAAGCAAAGCAGTGTTCTTGCCATAGTTCGACCTGAAGAAGAAAAATTCAAGGGTGTGCTCGCGGTACCGTCGAGTGCAATCGGTTTCCTCAAAGAAGGCGCTTCAATAGTCTA
>JBPCWZ010000060.1:0-33512 GCA_051009015.1 Gammaproteobacteria bacterium
CGGCGCGGTTTATCTTGACACATACCGCTTTGGCGTAATGCCGTATATCAACGACGAAACCCGCGTTTTCGCCGGTTTGGATTCCTACGGCAACAAGATATTCGCTGTTGATGTCAATGCCGAAAACCAGCACAGATTTGGCATAGCCCTCGGCGAAGGATACGCCGTCCAATACGAGTTGCGCGTCCGGTTATAACAACCAATTACCGTCATTCCCGCGAAAGCGGGAATCCAAACGCGCCCGCAAGGGCGCCCCTTCGGGGCTTTAATTATGAGTGCGCTTCGCGCCCTCAGGGTTTGCCATTTGCGGCGGCAAAGCCGCCGTTTGCGCTTTCGCGCAAATGGACAAATGGCAAGGGTTTGGATTCCCGCTTTCGCGGGAATGACGAGGGGGCGGGAATGACGGTATTATAGCCCTGTAAGGGCGTCCCGCCCGTTTTTTTGTTATCCAAAGCCGCCGCTTAGTTTGCCGTTTTGGAGATGCCATTGGCGGGTGGTTTGGATGGTGTCGGTGAAGGGGGGATGTCCCGCTGTGATGATTGTTGCGTTTTGCCCGCGCAGTTGTATTAGCATCTTTGCCGTGCGCTTTGTGCTTTCGGCGTCCAAATGCGCCGCCGGTTCGTCCAGTAAATACAACCTCGGTTGCAAAGCGCGGATTCTTGCCAATGCCGTGCGGCGTTGTTCGCCGCCGGATAACTTGTCGGCGCGCATGTCGGCAAGATGAAAAACGCCCGCCCATTGCATCGCCTCAACCGCCCGCTCCGCCCGCATTTGCGGCTTTGTCGCCATCCGCCGCAAGCCGTATTCAACATTGGCGCGCACGCTGGCGGCAAAAAGATGCGGCGTTTGATGCAAATACGACACCATCGGCGCGCCGCGCGGATAGGGGGTTTTGCCGTCAAACAACAACCGCCGCGCGCCGTCCGGCGGCAGCAAACCCGCCAGAATTTTAAGCAGCGTTGTTTTGCCGCTGCCGTTCTCTCCCGTCAGCGCTATGCTGTCGCCCTCTGTTATTGTCAGTTCGCCGATATCCAAAACGGCGCGCCCGCCGTAGGATTTTGTTATCCCCCCGGCATGCACAAGTTGCGCTTTTTTTTCGCCGCTCACCGGTTTCCCTGCACCCACGACAATAGCGCCGATGCCGCCAGCGCCAAAAAAACCAAAACCATCCCCAGCGCAATGCCCTCGGCAAACTTTCCCGCCCCCGTTTCCAATGCTATCGCCGTTGTGATATTGCGCGTGTAATGGGCGATATTGCCGCCGACCATCAGCGCGCAGCCGACTTCGGATATCGCCCGCCCGAAGCCCGTCAGCAATGCCGCGATAATGCCAAAGCGCGCTTCCGCCATTTCGGTCAGCGCCGCCCGCAGTTTGGATGCGCCGAGGGTTTGCGCCGTTTCGCCGATGCGGTTGTCGTTTTTTTGCAGCGCGGCAAGGGCGAAAACCGTCAGCACCGGAAAAACAATTAACGCCTGCCCTATCGCCATCGCCGCCGGCGTAAAAAGCAAATCAAAAGCGCCCAAAATGCCGCGCCGCGAAAGAAGCAAATACAATATCAACCCGATGGCGACGGTCGGAAAAGACAACAAACTTTGCAAAACCGCCAGCACAACCCGCCGCCCGAAAAATGCGCGATTGGCAAGAAAATATGCCGCCGCCAGCGCCGGAGGAGCCGCCGCCAGCAAAGCGGCAAAAGCGACAAAAAGCGACACGCCGATTATCTGCCACAAACCGGGGTCGCCGGAAAATAACAAATGCACCGCCAGCGCAAACGCCGATGCGGGCTCGGTCATTGCCTGTTTTCCCGCACCGGCGAAAACAAACGCTCGCCAAACTTTTGATGCGCGGCGATAATCCCTTGCGCCCGCGGCGATAGCAGCCACTTGCCAAAACGCCGCGCCAGTGCGGTGTTTGTTTGCGGATGGCGCGCGGGGTTGATGATGATAATGCTGTATTCGTTTTTGAGCGGGGGGTTGTCGGTTGTTATGATGCGCAGGTCTGTTTTGTCGCGCAGTGCCGCGAAAGTCGCCGAGTCGCTGAGAATGTAGGCGCGCAGTTGGTCCGCCATCAGCAAAGCCCGCCCCATTCCCGCGCCCGCGCGAATGCGCCATTTGCCGTTTATGTCCGCCGCTTGGCTTTGCCGCCATAACTGCATTTCTTTTTTGTGCGTGCCGGAATCATCGCCGCGCGAGATGAAAGGCGCGCGTTTTGTTGCGATAATCTTCATCGCTTCGGCGATGCCGCCCGCTTGTTTGACGGCGGCGGGGTCGTTTGGCGGTCCCGCCAAAACAAAGGCGTTATGCATTATCGTTTGCCTGCCGATGCCGTGCCCGTCTTTGACATATTGCTCCTCGCTTTCGGGCGCATGCACCAAAAGCATGTCAACATCGCCTTGCTCGCCGAGTTTCAATGCCTTGCCGGTACCGGCGACGACGACATGCACGCGGCATTCGCACTCTTTCTCAAAAGCCGGAATGAGCGATTCCAACAGCCCGGCATTATGCACGGAAGTTGTCGCCGCGATGCGGAGGGTGTTGTTGTCGGCGGCGAAGAAAACGGCAAAGGCGATTGCCGCTATCATTACGGCGGCGGCGATGGTTTTGGCGGCGGTTTTTATTATCATGCGCGGCATAAAATAATTGTAGCAGTTAACTATCGCAAGAAACGGATTGCAAAGGCGGGGCGAAGTTTGCGACAATTGCACCGATGACAACCTGCACCTACGATAAGACCGACCAAAAGATGGCAGCCGCCATCCGCCGCCTGCAAAGCGGCGCGCCCGCCGCGCTCGCCGATGCGGCAAAAGCGGTGCAGATGTCGCCGGGGCATTTTCAGCGGCAGTTTAAGCGGTGGGTCGGCATATCGCCGAAGCAGTTTGCCGCCGCCTTGACATTGGCGCAAGTCAAAAAGCGCCTTGCCGCCGGAGAGAGCATTTTGGCGGCGGCGTGGGATGCCGGGCTGTCGGGCGGCGGGCGGGCGCATGATTTGTTTGTCGGCTTTGAGGGGGCGACTCCCGGTGCTTTTTGCCGCCGGGGGGAGGGTTTGTCTTTTTGGTTTGGCAATGCGCACACTTTTCTGGGCGCGGTTTTTGTCGCCGGGACGGAGCGCGGCATAAGTTTGTTGCGCTTTGCCGATGACGCAAAAAGCACGGAAGATAATGCCGCCGCCTTTCGCGCCGAGTTGGCAAAAAGATGGCCCTTGGCGCAAATGCGCGCCGACAACAAAAGCGCCAAAAAAATCGCCGCATTGATGTTTGCCGATGACAACAATGACGGCAACAAAATACCGCTGGCGGTTTCCGGCACTAACTTTCAGGTCAATGTCTGGCGGGCGCTTTTGGCGATTCCGCCCGGCTGCGTTGCCGGTTATGGCGCTTTGGCGCGGGTGATAGGTTGCCAAAAAGCGGCGCGCGCGGTCGGGCGGGCGGCGGCGGCAAATCCGGTTGCGGTGTTGATTCCGTGTCATCGCCTTTTGGCGTCAAACGGCGCGATTAATGAAAGAATAAGCGGTTATGAATGGGGCGTGGCGCGCAAGCGGGTGCTTTTGGCGCGCGAGTTTTCGGGCGGCGGGGGTTGACGGATGAATACCGCCGATTGGTTGCGCTTGTCCGCCTTGTCTTTGTTGTGGGGGACTTCGTTTTTTTTCGTGGAAGTTGCGCTGGGCGCGGCTATGCCGTTTGCGATATCGTGGGGGCGCGTGTCGCTTGCCGCCGTCTTTTTGTTGTTGTGGCATTGGCGGCGGTTGTCGTCTATTGTCTTGCGCTGGCGTTATTATATTGTGCTGGCGTTTTTCAGTAATGCCTTGCCGTTTTCGTGTTTTGCCTGGGGGCAGCAGTTTATCAACAGCGGAATGGCAGGCGTTTTGAACTCCACAACTCCGCTTTTTGCCATTGTATTGGTGCGCTTGGCGACCGGCAAACGCCGCCGCCCTCTTACATGGTTTGGCGTTTTTTGCGGCTTTTTCGGCGCGGCGCTTTTGCTTTTGCCCGGCAGCGGCGGCGGCATTGGCGGCATTAGCGCCACCGCCGGTGCTGTCGCTTGTCTGGTGGCGGCGGCTTCTTACAGCATCGGCGCGTATTGGGGGAATAAGTGGGTGCGCGAAAACGCCCCGTCCGAAAATGCCTGCGGGATGTTGTTGTTTGCGTCATTGTTGTTATTGCCGGTTGTCGTCTTTGGCGGTTTTTTGCAGGACGGCGCGACATGGACGGCGGCGGGCGCGGAAAATGCGGCGAAGGCGTTTTATCCGCTGCCGATGCTGGGTTTAATCGGCGTGGGAGTGCTTGGGACTTTGTTCGCGTATTCGTTGTATTTTCGTTTGCTGGCAAATGTCGGCGCGGTTAATACCGTGCTGGTGACTTTTTTGATACCGCCGATATCGGCATTGCTCGGCGCGGCTTTTTTGGACGAAGTGCTGACGCCGACATTTTTCGCCGGTGCGGCGTTTATCTTATTCGGTTTGGCTGCCGTGGATGGGCGGTTGTTTGATATGGCGCGGGCGCGGTTGTTTGGCGGATGAGGGAGAAGGCGAAAAGGCGTGGTTTGATAAATTTGTTTTTGCGCCGCAAAAGGCGGATAATAACGCGCTTGACGGGGAATATGCTGTGACTCTTAATCTTTTGAAAACGCCCTTTCCGATGCGCGGCGACCTCGCAAAGCGCGAGCCGGAAATGCTTGACTTGTGGCACAAGACGCGGCTATACCAACGCATACGGCGGGAATGCCGGGGGCGGCGGAAGTTTGTTTTGCACGATGGCCCGCCTTATGCCAATGGCAAATTGCACATGGGGCATGCCGTCAATAAAATACTAAAAGACATTGTCGTGCGCAGCAAGACACTCGCCGGTTTTGACGCGCCCTATCTGCCCGGCTGGGATTGCCACGGGTTGCCGATTGAACATCAGGTGGAAAAATCCGGCGGCGACCGCAAAAACCCCGGCGCATTCCGCAAACAATGCCGCGCCTTTGCCGAAACGCAAATCGCATTGCAGCGCGAAGGGTTTATGCGCATGGGCGTTATGGGCGAATGGGACTCCCCTTACAAAACAATGGCGCCGCAAACCGAAGCGGGAATTATCCGCGCACTCGCCGAAATATATCAACGCGGATTAATCACCCGGCGGCAAAAGCCGGTGCTTTGGTGTACAAACTGCGCATCCGCACTTGCCGAAGCGGAAGTGGAATATGAAGAGCGCAACTCGGATGCCATTGATGTTTTTTTTGCCGCCGAAGATTGCGCGGCGGCTGCCAAAGTTTTCGGCATCAGTAATAGCGATAACAATAGCGGTAATATCGGCGCGGCGATTTGGACAACAACCGCATGGACACTGCCGGCAAACCGCGCCATCTGCGCGCATCCGCAAATGGAATATGCATTGATGGAAGTTAGCGGGCGGCGGGTTATTGTCGCGGCGGAATTGGCAAAGGCGGCATTAAAACGCTGGGGCGGCGATGATGGCCATTATCGCGAACTCGGGCGCGCGCGCGGTGAACAATTGCAAGGGCTGGTTTTTCGTCATCCGTTTTACGACCGCCCCTCCCCGCTTTTGTGCGGCGAGCATGTAACCGCCGAAGTCGGCACCGGCTTGGTGCATACCGCGCCCGCACATGGCGAGGAAGATTTTCACATCGGGCGGCAACATAATATGCCGGTTGATGCGCCGGTTGACGGGCGCGGGTTTTTTATCCCCGACCTTTCGCTTTTTGGCGGCGATAATATCTGGAAAGCGGTGCCGAAGATTATCGGCGAATTGCAAGAGCGCGGCGCGCTTTTGGCAGCGGAAAAATATCCGCATAGTTATCCTTTGTGCTGGCGGCACAAATCGCCGGTTATCTTTCGCGCGACATGGCAATGGTTTGTGGCGATGGATAAGCAAAGGCAGGGCGAAGGTGATAATCGCACTTTGCGCGAGATAGCATTGTCCGCCATTGACGACACGGCGTTTTTTCCGCCGTCCGGTCAAAACCGGTTGCGGATGATGATAGAAAACCGCCCCGATTGGTGTTTGTCGCGCCAGCGTTTTTGGAATGTTCCGGCGGCTTTTTTCATCAACAAAAAAACCGGCGAAGAACATCCGCACACTGCCGGGTTGATGGAAAAAGCCGCGGCGATGGTGGAAACCGGCGGCATTGAAGCATGGTATGACGCGGGCATTGGCGATTTTCTGGACGGCGCGGAAGCGGAGGAGTATGAAAAAAGCACCGATGCGCTTGATGTCTGGTTTGACTCCGGCGTCAGTCATCGGGCGGTTTTGGATTGGCGCGGCGATGATGACGGGCAGCCGGATATGTATCTGGAAGGGTCCGACCAGCATCGCGGCTGGTTTCATTCTTCGCTTTTGACCGGCGCGGCGATATTCGGGCGCGCCCCTTACCGGCAGATTCTCACACACGGGTTTGTCGTTTCCGGCGACGGGCGCAAGATGTCAAAATCTATCGGCAATGTCGTCTCGCCGGATGATGTGATAAAACAAAACGGCGCCGATATTTTGCGCTTGTGGGTAGCATCATCCGACTACGGCGGCGAGATAGCATCATCGCCGGAGATAACCAAAGGAGTGGTGGAAAAATACCGCCGGTTGCGCAACAGCATTCGCTTTTTGCTTGCCAACCTTTCGGATTTTGACCCGAATGCCGATGCGCTTGACGCCGGGCAAATGCTTGAGATTGACCGCTATGCCCTGGCGATGACCGAACAATGGCGCATGCAGGCGGCGGCGGATTATGCCAAATACGATTTTCATTCGGCGATGAATGCGCTGCAATATTTTTGTTCCCTGCGCCTTGGCAGTTTTTATTTGGACATTCTCAAAGACCGCCTTTACACCTGCCCGAAAAACAGCCGCGCGCGGCGTTCGGCGCAAAGCGCGCTTTATCCCATTACCGAAGCGATTGTCAAACTTGCGGCGCCGGTGCTTTGTTTTACCGCCGACGAAGCATGGCGGGTTTTGCATAACGACGAATCGCAAAGCCCGATGCTGCATACTTTTGCCACACCCCTGCCGCAACCTTCGGATGCCGATGCATTGCGCGGCAAATGGCAGTTGATTATCAAAGCGCGCGAGCGCGTGTTGCGCGAGTTGGAAAAGGCGCGCGAAGCGGGGATGATACGCTCTTCGCTGGAAGCGGAAGTGGATATTGGCAGCGACGGCGAAGAATATGATGCGCTTTTCTCCCTCGGCGATGAGTTGCGTTATGTTTTCATCGTCTCCCGTGCGCGCTTGCATCGGGGCGAAAGTGTTGTCAAAGCGGCGGCGTGTAATGCGCCAAAATGCTCCCGCTGCTGGCATCGCGAAGAATCGGTCGGCGAAGTCAAAGCGCAAAAGGAGCGGGAAGAAAAGGCGGAGGAGAATACGGCGTTATTGTGCGCGCGATGTCTTTTGGCGACGGGTGATGATGACGGCGGGCGGCGTTTTGTTTAGGCGGCTGCTTGTTTT
Organism: Gammaproteobacteria bacterium; assembly: GCA_051009015.1. Lineage (GTDB taxonomy): Bacteria > Pseudomonadota > Gammaproteobacteria > Tethybacterales > Persebacteraceae > JAHRAH01. The sequence continues at coordinate 7,433 of JBPCWZ010000060.1, forward strand.
TGCGGCGGTATGCCTGCCGGTTTTTGCCCTTGACCGGCGTGTCAAGAGCATTATTATGACAAAGCCGGACGATTGGCAATTGGATGTCAATGATTATTTCACACTGGTCAATGCCCGCAACGACGGCATTGCTTTTGGCTTGTTTGCCGGCGGCGGGCAGTTTGGCGTTTGGTTTTTTTCGGCTGTTGCATTGTTGCTTTTTGCCACGCTGGTTTTTTGCGCCGCCCGCAGCGAAAGCGCCGTTGAACGGGCTGCGATGGCATTGATGGCCGGCGGGGCGATTGGCAATGTTTATGACCGTTTGCGCTTTGGTTATGTTGTGGATTTTGCCGATGCGCATTTGGGCGGTTATCATTGGCCTGCTTTTAATATCGCCGATGCCGCCATTAGCATCGGCGCATTGTTGTGGATAACTTTGCTTTTTTGGCGCGGCAAGTGATAGAATCGGCGGGTTATGAACGAACGCACACTTTCCCTGATAAAACCGGACGCCGTCGGCAAAAACAAGATAGGCGCCATTTACATGCGCTTTGAAGATGCCGGCTTGCGCATTGTCGCCGCCCGAATGCTGCATCTGAGCGACGAGCGGGCGCGGGCTTTTTATGCCGTGCATAAAGAGCGCCCGTTTTTTGACGGGCTGGTGTCTTTTATGACTTCCGGGCCGATTGTGGCGCAAGTGCTTGAAGGCGATGACGCCGTGGCAAAAAACCGCACCCTGATGGGCGCGACCGACCCGGCAAAAGCCGCACCCGGCACCATCCGCGCCGATTTTGCCGACAATGTTGAAGCCAATGCCGTGCATGGTTCCGACTCTCCCCAAACGGCGCGCGAAGAGATTGCCTTTTTCTTTCCGGATTTGGACTGATGATGCGCGAGACGCCGGGCGCACAACCGGCGCAACCGACACAAGAAGCGGCGGCGGAAGTTGGCGGGGAACATTCCAAAGTTAATCTTTTGGGTTTGGACCGCACGGCGCTTTCGCTTTTTTTGCAAAAGCAAGGGGCGAAAAGATACCGCGCCGAACAACTTTTTCGCCGCTTGCACAAAGGCGGCGACAATCCTTTTATTGACCTGCCGCCGGATTTGCGCGCGCACCTGCAACAAACAACGACAACGGAAGAACCGCATCAAAAGGCGGTTTTGCCGGCACAGGACGGCACGCGCAAACTGCTGTTTGACATCGGCGGCGAAGTGATAGACGCCGTCCTCATCCCGCAGGGCGGGCGGCTGACGCTTTGCGTATCATCGCAAGTCGGCTGCGCTTTGGCTTGCCGGTTTTGCCTGACCGGCAAGCAGGGTTTCTCGCGCAACTTGACTTCGGCGCAAATCATCGCGCAGTTGCGCGCCGCCAACCGGCTGGCATATCCGGCGCGGGTCAGCAATGTCGTAATGATGGGAATGGGCGAGCCGCTTTTGAACCTGCCCGCGCTCCTGCCCGCTTTGCGGGTGATGACCGATGATTTGGCTTTTGCCCTGCCGCCCCGGCGGGTTACGGTTTCCACCGCCGGCATTGTCCCGGCGATGGCGCATCTGAAAGCCGGGGCAAAATGCGCCCTTGCGGTTTCCCTGCATGCGCCGGGCGATTCTTTGCGCGATGAACTGATGCCCATAAACCGCCGCTATCCGCTGGCGATGCTGATGGCGGCATGCCGCGAACACATCGGCGAAAACAAGCGCGAGTTTGTAACAATGGAATATGTCATGCTAAAAGGCATTAACGACGGCGATGCCTGCGCGCGCGACTTGACGCGCCTTTTGCGCGGGTTGCGGTGCAAGGTTAATCTGATACCTTTTAATATTTTTCCCGACACCGAATACACTCCTTCGCCGATGGCGGCGATTATGGCATTTCGCGATATTCTTGTGCGCGCCGGTTTTGTGGCGACCATTCGCAAAACACGCGGAGACGACATCCTCGCCGCCTGCGGGCAACTCGCCGGACAAGTGCGCGACATATCAAAAACCATTAATATCCAAAATGACGCCCGCCGATAACAACCGCCCGCCGCAATACGCCCCGCGCCGCCAAAGTCATGCGGTGTGCATTGGCAATGTCGTCATCGGCGGCGGCGCGCCGGTTGTCGTCCAATCCATGACCGACACCGATACCGCCGATGATTTGGCAACGGCAATTCAATGCGCCGACCTCGTCCGCGCCGGTGCCGAAATGGTGCGCATTACCGTCAATACGCCAAAGGCGGCGGCTGCCGTGGAATCGGTGCGCAAGCGGCTTGATGATATGGATATTAACGCGCCGCTTATCGGTGATTTTCATTACAACGGGCACAAACTTCTGGCGCAATATCCCGACTGCGCGCGGGCGCTGGCAAAATACCGCATCAACCCCGGCAATATCGGCAAAGGCGACAAGCACGATGCGCAGTTTCGCGCCATTGTGGATATCGCACTGCACAACGACAAACCCCTGCGCATTGGCGTTAATTGGGGGAGTGTTGACCCCGATTTGCTGGCGGCGATGATGGATGAAAACGCCCGGGCAAAACCGCCGCAAGATTCTCAAATCGTTTTGCGCTCGGCATTGGTGGAGTCGGCATTACTTTCGGCGCGGGCGGCGCAACAATGGGGAATGCCGCCGGAAAGAATTGTCATATCGTGCAAAACCAGCCGCATACCGGATTTGCTGGCGGTATATCGCCGCCTGGCAAAAGAATGCCGCTATCCCCTGCATTTGGGTTTGACCGAAGCGGGCGGCGGTTTGGGCGGGACGGCATCATCCAGCGCGGCGATGGCGATATTACTTGCCGAAGGCATCGGCGACACCATTCGCGCATCGCTGACACCGGCACCGGGCGCGGCACGAAGCGAAGAGGCAAAGTTGTGCTGTGTTTTATTACAATCGCTCGGCTTGCGCGCTTTTGCCCCGCGCGTTGCCGCATGCCCCGGTTGCGGGCGCACCGGCAGCGACTTTTTTCGCCGTTTGGCGGGGACGATAGAAGAACACATTGCGCGGCAACTGCCAAAATGGAAGCGGGAATATCCGGGCGTGGAAAATCTTAATATTGCGGTAATGGGCTGCATTGTCAATGGCCCCGGCGAATCGCAACATGCCGACATCGGCATATCCCTGCCGGGCAGCGGCGAGAGTCCTGTCGCGCCGGTTTTTATTGACGGCAAAAAAACCACGGCACTAAAAGGCGAAAACATCGCCGCAGATTTCATCAACATACTGGAACAATACATCCGCAACAAATACGCCCGGGCAGAGGGCGGTGGTGAAAAATTCGGTTAAAATACGGCAATGGCGGCAAGGATAGCGGGCGGCAAATCAAATAATACGGCTTTGCCGCGGCGGCGCGGGAAGTATCGGTGTTTGGTTGTGGACCCGCCGTGGCGGCAGGGAAAGACCGGCAAGCGTAGCGCGCGCCCGAATCAAGGCGTTACGCTGGATTATCCGACAATGCCGCTTTCGGAAATCAAGGCGTTGCCGGTGCCGGAATGGGCGGCGGAAGAATCATTTTTGTGGTTGTGGGCGACTAACAGCAAAGACCGCACGACCGGCTTGCCGGTGGTCAAAATGGCGTTTGAGTTGCTGGACCATTGGGGCTATACTTTTCATACCATGCTGACATGGGACAAAAAAACCGGACCTTGCCCGTTCAGCCCGTATCAAATTGTGAGCGAGCATGTTTTGTTTGCATGGCGCGGGGCGGCGCGTTTTGAGCGGGCACATCTCGGACGGATGAAAACGGTGTTTTCTGAATCGCCCCGCGGGCACAGCGTCAAACCGCAAACTTTATACGAGCATATCCGCGCCGCTTTTCCGGGTCCGCGCCTTGATGTTTTCGCCCGCCAAAAGCGGCAGGGTTTTGACGGTTGGGGAAACGAATATGACGGATAGTTCCGCCGTTGCGGTTAAAAAACCCCCGCGCCACAAAACACCGGCGAAGCGAGCCAACTTGCTTTCCGGCTCGCAATGGCTGCAGCATTCTTTCAGCATCTGGCGCGGCTTGGGCAAAACTTCCGCCGAAAGAAAAATCGGGCATCCGGCGATGTTTCCGGTCAGTTTGGTATCGCGTATTTTGGACGCCTATACCCGTTGCGAAGGCGTTTTGCTGGACCCTTTTGCCGGTAGCGGGTCGGCGCTTGAAGCGGCGCTGGCAAAAGGGATGGATGTGGTCGGCGTTGACATTAACCGGCACTTTTACGATATTTTTAAGGAGCGGGCGGCGCCCCTTTCATCATCGCAATGGTGCTATATTGTCGGCGATGCGCGGCATCTGCGGGCATTGTTGCCACCCGACAGCGCTGATGTTTGCATAACTTCGCCGCCGTATTGGGATATCCTCAACCGCAAGCGCAGCGCCGATGGCAAAAACGCCCGCTCGTATTCTTCCCTCGCCGACGACATGGGCAATGTGAAGTTGTACCGCGAGTTTTTGGATTGTCTGGGGGATGTTTTTGCCGGGGTTCGTTCGGTGCTGAAACCCGGCGCGCCTTTTGTTTTGAATGTTGCGGATTTGCGCAAGGGTCCGGTTTTTTACCCCCTGCACATGGATGCCGCCGAGGAAGCGCGGCGACACGGTTTTGTATTGGAGGACATTATTGTTTGGGACCGGCAATCCGACTATAACAACCAGCGCCCGCTCGGGTATCCGTATAAGTTCATCATCAACAAAGTTCACGAGTATCTTCTCGTGCTGCGCTGATGTCCGGCATTTTGACAAACGCTTCGTTTTGGCGATGGGCGGGTTTTTTGGCAAACCCCGCACGCGCCGCCGACATTCATGCCGAAATGAATCCGGACAAGAAACAAACATTTGCCGAAGAATACCGCAACCTGACCGGGGTTGTGCTTTCGTTGCCCGGCGACAAAGCGCCGTTTTATGTGTGGAAGCCGGGAAGCAGCAAATACGGAGTGCAGTTGCGCGTTTATTTTTTCGGCACGATGGGCGCGCACCCGGATGCGGCGGGCTTATTCAACATTACCGATGGGCGGGCGAAAGGCACGCTCAGAATCAACAACGGCGAGTTTGTGCGCGGATTGTTTGCGGCGGGTTTTCTCATCGGAAAAAATGCCGACTGCGCCGTCCGCGTGAGGGAGCGGGCGGGGCAATTCACCGGCGATTTTGACGAAGGTTTCGGCATGATGACCGCGCAAGAGCGCGCGGAATTGCTCGTCAGGGAGGAATGCGCGCAAACCGGCAGCCGCACTTTTGAGGCGGACACCTTGGTGGAATTGATAAACAAACACGGTGCCCGGGCGGATGAAACCTTGAAGCAATTGTGTGCGCGCGGCGTTTTGCTTGAAAATAAAAATCATAACGCCTACACGCTTTCGGGCGCGGATATATTGCCCGGCGAGTTGGAAAAAGAATCCGCGGTGCTTGTTGTGCGCGGCGAATCCAACGCCGACAAAAGGGAAGTTTTGCTGGAAACCTACGCGCGCAACCGCGGCTGGGTGCGGCTGGCAAAAAAAGTTTTCGGCGAAAAATGCATGTGCCAAAACTGCAACAATGCCTTCACCAAAAAAGACGGCAAGCCATATATTGAAGTCCATCACATAGTACCTTTGCATAAGGGAGGAGAAGATGGCGTGTGGAATTTGTCGGTGCTGTGCGCGCATCATCACCGAATGGCGCATTTTGCCCGCGACAAGGACAGGCGGACGATAAGCAGTTATCTGGTGAAAGAAAACCAACGGTTGCGCGCCGCCGTTATTAAGCCATAAATCTCGCCCTTTTTGTATATCGTATTTGACGGTGACCGCACCGCGGGCGGGCGGGGGTTAAAATGGGAGCGATGAACGGCGGGGATGTTATTGGGGTTGTTTTGGCTGGCGGGCGGGGGCGGAGAATGGGCGGCGGCGACAAGGGGTTGCTGAAACTCGGCGGGATGACGCTTGCGGCTATTGCCGTGCGCCGTTTGCAAAAACAAACGCGCGCCGTCATCATTAACGCCAATCGCAATCATTTGGAATATCAACAAACCGGCTGTCCGGTTGTCGCCGATGCCGCAGTGGAAAACGGCGGCAAAGATGAAAACGACAAGCGCAAACAAAGTTGCGAAAGTGAAAATAACAAGCGCGGCGGCTTTGATAATCGCGGCGGTGATAAGCACAAACGCGGCGGGGTTGATAACTTCGGCGGGGGGAATGCTGACGGCGGGGTTGATGATTCTTGCCGGTTTGCCGGTCCTTTGGCGGGGATGCTTGCCGGGATGCGGGCGGCGGATGGGGAATGGGTGCTTTTTGTGCCGTGCGATTGTCCGTTTTTTCCCGCTACTTTGGCGCGGGAGTTAGCCGCCGGGGCAAAAAAGCAAAATGCCGATATTGCCGTTGCCGTTGCCGGCGGCAGGGAGCAGCCGGTTTTTATGCTTGTCCGGCGGCGTTTGTTTGCGGATATGGCGGCGTTTGTCGGCGGCGGCGGGCGCAAGATAGATTTGTGGTACGGGCGTCATCAATGTGCCAAAGTGTTGTTTGACGATGCCGAAGCATTTGCCAACATAAACACGCCGGAAGATTTGGCGGCGGCGCAAAAGCGGCTTTTGTCGGCATAAAGGAGTTGCGGTGTTTATTGTGTTTATGCCGTTTGCGGAAGAATCCGAAAGGTAAATAACGATGGATGATATTTTTGCCGCCGACGGGATATTGGCGCGGGCGATGCCCGGCTACCGCCCGCGCGCGGGGCAGGTTGAGATGGCGCGGGCGGTGGAGAAGGCGGCGGCATCGGGCGGGTGTTTTATGTTTGAAGCCGGCACCGGCATCGGCAAAACTTTCGCCTATCTGGCGCCGATTATCCAAAACGGATTAAGCGCGGTCATATCAACCGGCACGCGCGCTTTGCAGGATCAACTTTTTCTGGGCGACATTCCGCTGCTGGAAAAAGCATTCGGGCGCAAAGTGCGGGCGACCGTGCTTAAGGGGCGGGCGAACTATTTGTGCAAGCGCAATATCGCCGCGGGCGGCGGCGGGATGCTGTCGGGCGCGGAAGACAGCGAGTGGGCGAAAATAACCGCCTTTGCCGCGCACACCAAAGACGGCGACATAAGAAGCGCCGACAATATCGCCGCCGATTCTCCGGCGATTGCCGCGGCGGTGTCCACGCGCGAAAGTTGCCCGGTGCAAAAGTGCGATTATTACGGCGAATGTTTCTTATACGCCGCCCGCGCCCGCGCACGGGAGGCGGATATCGTCATTGTCAATCATCATCTTTTTCTCGCCGACATGCGCCTGAAAGAAGAAGGAATAGCGGAAATATTGCCGTCGCGCGATGTTTTGCTGTTTGACGAAGCGCATCTTTTGCCGCAACTTGCAACGCAATATCTCGGCGACGGCGCAAGCGTTTTGCAGTTGCTGCGGTTGATAAAACAATCCAAAAGCAACACTCCCGCGGCGCTTGCTTTGACGGCGGCGGCGGAAAGGTATTTGCGCGAACTCTCCGCCCTCGGCGGTTTGCGCCTGCCGCGCGATGTTGTAATGACAAATGCCAAAACCGCCGATGCGGGCGCGGTTGTGGCACAAGCGGCACAAGGGTTTGCCGAAGAGTTGATAGACAATGCCGGTGAAGACGAAGTTGCGGCAAACTGCGGCGAGGCGACATTGCGCTGGGCGCGGCAAATGGGCGAATGGCTTGCCGAAGAAGACGAAAGCGAAAACGGCGAAAAGGGGGAAGATGAGGAGAAAGAAGGGGAGGAAGAATCGCCGCGCGTGCGATGGCTGGAAAAGAATGTCAAAAACGCCGTTATGCATTGTGCGCCATTGTCCGGTCGCGCGGCTTTTTTGCGCCAGTGGGAGAATTGCAATTGCGTTATCTTTACTTCGGCGACTCTTTCGGTCGGCGGCGGTTTTGACGATTTCGCCCATGCCGCCGGTTTGGATTCTTCCAATGACGCATCGGCATGGCAAAGCCCTTATGATTTTGCCAATCGGGCGATGTTGTATTTGCCGCCCGGCTTGCCGATGCCAAATGACGCCGGACACACGCAAGCGGCGGCGGAAGTCGCTTTGCCGCTGATAGAAGCAAACCGCGGGCGGGCTTTTGTTTTGTTTTCCAGTTGGCGCGCTTTGCAAACCGGGGCGGAAATACTTCGCGAGCGTTTGCCGCCGGAATATGTGATATTGCGGCAGGGGGACGAATCCAACGAGCGTTTGCTGGCAAAATTCAAGAACAGCGAAAACGCCGTCCTTGCCGGTACTTTGTCATTTTGGCAGGGGGTGGATGTCAAGGGAGAATCGCTTTCGCTTGTTGTCGTGGATAAGATACCCTTTGCCCCGCCGGACGACCCGGTTTTGGCGGCGCGCGACCGGTGGCGGCGGTTGCGCGGCGAAGATCCTTTTCGCAAGAATCAACTTCCGGCGGCGGTGACATTGATGAAACAAGTAGCGGGCAGGTTATTGCGCGATTTTGACGATTACGGCGTATTCACCGCCTGCGACCCGCGCCTGACAACACGCGGATACGGCAAAGTAATACTCCGCTCCCTGCCGCCGATGACACAAGCCAAAACCGCCAAAGAAGCGGCGGATTTTTTGCGCAGGATGGCGGCGGGGGGAAAGTAGCGGGCAACCGCAAGCGTTAGCCGACTTGCCTCATTACTTTAATCAATTTGCATTCATTATCGCGCCGACACATTGCGGATTTTTGATGCAAGGTATGCCCACATAGCCACTGAGACTATTATTGCCAACAACGATATGAGCATGTCTCCCGTTTCTTCCCCAACGGACATAGCCTCCATCACTACCCCCAGGAAGATGCCAACAAGAAAAAAGAAAACCAAGACTCTGACGGACACAGGAATAGCCAAGCACGCCATCCTTAGGACAAAGTCCGCATCATCGCCCGCGCTGTTTCTTCTGTAGCAAACCAACACGCCCGCGACCGAGACAGCCATGGAAACGGCGAATTCTAAGAAAAGAAAGCCCGCGGTGAGGTTTTCGGAATCCGGAATATACAACAACACCCCCCAAAAAACGGTGGACAGGAGAAAGTACTTGAACTGCTCCAACTGGGTCACGCGCCCGGATTTCAGGTCTTCCACGAGCGAATCAACTTTCCACAGATACATGGTTTTTTCCTTTGTTGTTTTGCGGGGCAATTGGCGGTTTGGCGCATCCCGCAAATGTGCGCCAAACCGGTTTTTACGGCGGGCGGTTTTTATGCCCTGCCCGCCGATGGCAAATCGCATTATACGACAAAATGCCATCGGCGCATTTTTTTTGTTATTGGCGGGATGGTGTATAATGGCGGCGATTATGATTATTCGGTTGCGGGGTGTTGTTGCTGTTTTGGCGGCGATTTTGGTTTTGGGCGGGTGCGGGCCCGCCGTTGTCGGGGCGGGGGTTGTCGCCGGGGCGGTTGCCAATGACAAGCGGACGCCCGGCTCTTTCGTTGAGGACGAAACCATTGAGATAAAAACGCGCTATGCCGTGAACAAACAATTCGGCGACAAGGTCAATATCAGCGTTACCAGTTATAACCGCGTTGTGCTGCTCACCGGGCAGGCGGCGGACGAAAAAATGCGCGCCGAAGTCGTCGCTATCGCCAACAGAATGGACAATGTGCGAAGTGTGCATAACAAGATAGGCATTGGCGGGGCGGCATCCCTGTCATCGCGCACTTCCGATTCGCTTCTTACCGCCCGCGTAAAGGCAAACTTGTGCGCGCTGCAGACGGAAGGGTTTTCGTGCCTGCCGGTCAAGGTCGTCAGCGAAAGCGGCGTTGTGTATTTGCTCGGCTTGCTCTCCCGCGAAAATGCCGCTATCGCCGTGCGCGAAGTGCGCAAGATAAAAGGCGTTCTCAAAGTCGTGCGGGTTTTGCAATACCGCGAAGAATAACCGCGTCAAATCTCGGTCATCTCAAAATCTTCCTTGCGCGCGCCGCATTCGGGGCAAGTCCAGTTTAGCGGAATGTCGTGCCATTTTGTCCCCGCTGCTATGCCGTCTTCGGGCGCGCCTTTGTCTTCTTCGTAGATCCAGCCGCATATTTGGCAGATGTAGGTTTTGCCGCCGCCGGTTGTGGTTGTGTTGTTTTCGCTTGTCATTACCGCCCCATTCTAATATGAAAAAAATCGTTGCCGTGTTTGCTTCCATTGACGGCGGCGGCGGCGCGGGTTTGCTTGCCGATTGCCGCGCCGTTGCCTCCGCCGGTTGCCGCCCGCTGGCGGTTGTGCTTGGCGTCAGCGCGCAGAATTTGGATAACTTTGCCGGTTTGTGGCAAGTGCCGCCGGGGGTTGTCGGCGCGCAGTTTTCGGCTTTGTCGGGCGCGCCCGTTGCCGCAGTTAAGATTGGAATGCTTGCCGATAATGCCGCCGCTGTCGGCAGGTGCATCAAACAAATCCGTCAAACCCATCCCGCGCCGGTTGTTTGGGATCCGGTTGTTGCCGCTACCGCGCCGCTTGCGGGGGCGGCAAAACAACAAAAGCCCAATGCCATCCAAAACGCCCGCCGTCATATTGCCCGTCATGTTTTTGTCGCTACGCCAAACCGCGCCGAGTTGTCGGCATTGACCGGCGGCAAAACAATAAGCGAAGGTTTGCGGGTTTTGTTTGCCGATGGCGTGCGCTATGTTTTGATAACCGGCATTGCCGCCGGAAAAGGCAAGTTGCGCCATTGTTTATATTCCGCCGATAGTGATGTGTGCGCGCCAATATGGGATGTTGTTTGCGAAAGGCGGCGCGGGGTTTTTCATGGCAGCGGCTGTTTGTTTTCGTCTCTTTTGGCGGCGCATCTGGCGCGCGGCGAATGCCTGACGCAAGCGGCGGGGCGGGCGAATGCCAAAACGCTGGCGGCGATTGACAAAGCCCAAAACACAAAGCCGGATATTACAGGATGGGGGCGGCGGCAAAAGATCCTGCCGCAGTGATAAAATCGCCGGTAATGCGCCGCATACTTTTGACTTCCGCCCTGCCCTACGCCAACGGCGACATACACCTCGGCTATCTTCTGGAAGCGGTGCAAGCCGACATTTGGGCGCGGTTTCAGCGCGCGCGCGGAAATGAATGCCTTTATGTTTGCGCCGACGACGCGCATGGGACGCCGGTAATGCTGCGGGCTGCCGAAGAAGGCGTGCCGCCGGAGCAGTGGATAGCCAAAATGCGCGATGCCCATTGGCGCGATTTGTCCGCCTTTGACATATCAATGGATCATTACGGCAGCACGCATTCCGAGCGCAACCGCGCGTTGTCGGCGGCGATGTACCGCAAACTTCGCGCGGCGGGGCGCATCGCCGAGCGCGAGATTGAGCAGTTGTATGACCCGCAAAAAAAGATGTTTTTGCCCGACAGGTATGTGCGCGGCGAATGCCCCCGATGCGGCGCGGCGCAACAATACGGCGATTCTTGCGAGAAGTGCGGCGGTGTTTATGAAGCGGCGGAACTGAAAAATCCGGTTTCGGTTTTTTCGGGCGCGGCGCCGGTGATGAAAAAATCTGTGCATTATTTCTTGCGCCTTGCCGATGATTCGGCGTTTTTGCGCGAGTGGGTTTTTGAACATATTGCCGACCCTTCCGGCGGCGGAAACATCCCGCGCCTGCAAAAAGAAGCGGCGAATAAACTGCAGGAATGGCTTTTGGGCGAGTTGCGCGATTGGGACATATCGCGGGACGCCCCCTACTTCGGCTTTCGGGTGCCCGATTGCGACGAGGAGAAGTATTTGTATGTTTGGCTGGATGCGCCGGTCGGTTATATGGCGAGTTTTGCCGAGTTGTGCGCGGGCGAAAACGGCGAAGATGACAAAGCACAACAAGGCGGCTTGTGCTTTGATGATTTTTGGGGGGTGCGGGGGCGGGAGGATACCGAGTTGTATCATTTCATCGGCAAGGATATATTGTATTTTCATGCTTTGTTCTGGCCCGCGATGTTGAAAAACAGCGGGCATCGTTTGCCGACCCGGGTTTTCGCCCACGGGTTTTTGACCGTCAATGGCGAGAAGATGTCCAAATCGCGCGGGACTTTTATTACCGCCCGCCGCTATGCCGATTCCGGTTTGCCGCCGGATGCTTTGCGCTATTATTATGCGACAAAACTCGGCGACGGCATAGACGACCTGGATTTGCACCTCGGCGATTTTGTGCAAAAAGTCAATGGCGACCTGATAGGCAAACTTGTCAATATCCCCAGCCGCACCGCCGGTTTTATCGCCGCCAAGTTTGGCGGCAAACTTGACAATGACGACCAAAGCGGCGAGGGTTATGCCAAAGTTGTCGCGCCGCTTTTGGCGATGGCGGAATCCGTTGCGGCGGATTTTGAATCGCGCCGTTATCATTCCGCCGTCCGCGCCGTTATGCATGCCGCCGATACGATTAATAGTTATGTTGATGCCAATGCGCCGTGGAAGATAAAAAATGACGACTCGCAACGGCAAAAACTGCACGAAACTTGTTCGGCGGCATTGCGCGGCTTTCATCTTTTGACGGTTTATATACAGCCGGTAACGCCGCATTTGGCACAGGCGGCGCGGGCGTTTTTGCAATGCCCGCCGCTTGTTTGGCAGGGGTTGCGCCCGCTTGCGGCGGGGCATCGCATTGCGCCCTATGCGCATCTGATGGCGCGCATCAAAACCGCCGATGCCCTGATAGAAAAACCGCAACAATGACAACGGGAGGCGGAATAGTATGCGCGTAGTGTTGTTTGGCGGCGCCGGTTTTATCGGCAGGCATCTGGCGGCGGAACTTGCCGGGGCCGGTCATAGCATCACAGTCATCACCCGCGACCGCGAATCGGCAAAGCGCGATTTGATACTTCTGCCAAATACCGACGTCATCGCCGCCGATTACAATGCGCCCAATGCCGCATACCGGGCGCTTGCCGGGGCGGATTCCGCGGTAAATCTCATCGGCATTTTGCACGAGCGGCGGCGCGGGGCTTTTGAGCGAACGCATTGCGAAATGCCCAGATTGCTTGCCGATGCCTGCGCGGCGGCGGGCGTGCGGCGGTTTGTGCAGTTGAGCGCGCTTGGTGCTTCGCTTTCCGCCCCGAGCGGCTATTTGCGCAGCCGCGCCAAAGGCGAGCAAATCGCCCGCGACAAGCCGGGCGTTAGCGGCACGATTATCCGCCTGCCGGTGGTTTTTGGCGAGGGCGATTCTTTTATTAATTTGTTTGCCGCTCTTGCCCGCCATTTGCCTTTTTTGTTTTTGCCGTGCGCGCGGGCGGTAATGCAGCCGGTTGCGGTTGGCGATGTTTCCGCTTTTGTCCGCCGCATACTGGAAGGCGGCGATTATGACGGGCGGGTGTTGTCTGCCGGCGGTCCCGAAGTTTTCACGCTTGCCGAGATTGTCGGCGCTGTTGCCGATGCCATTGGCAAGCCGCGCCCTGTCATCCCGCTGGGCAATTCTTCATCGCGCCTTGTCGGGCATTTGGCGGATTGGCTGCCTTTTGTTCATCCTCCTATTAGCGCGGATAACTGCTTGTCGGCGATGGTGCCGGGGGTTTGCCCGCGCGGCGGCAATGATGCGGCAAAACTGCTTGGCGATTTGACTTCGTTGCGGGCGGGTTTGGCGGCGATGTTCGGATAGTTGGCGGCGGTGGATTTGCCAAAAACGGCAAAGGCGTATTTGGTCGGCGGCGCGGTGCGCGACAAGTTGCTCGGCATCGGCGGCGGCGACAGGGATTTTGTCGTCATCGGGGCGACTCCGGAACAAATGGGAGCGGCGGGTTTCAAGCCGGTCGGCGGCGATTTTCCGGTTTTTGTACATCCGCAAACGGGCGAGGAATATGCACTGGCGCGCACCGAGCGCAAAAGCGGGCGCGGCTACCGGGGGTTTGTTTTCCACACCGGCACCGATGTCGGTTTGCATGATGACTTGCAACGGCGCGATTTGACAATAAACGCCATCGCCGAGGACGAAAACGGCGCATTGACAGATCCTTTCGGCGGCGGGGAAGATATCAAAAGGAAAGTTTTGCGCCATGTATCACCGGCTTTTGCCGAGGATCCGGTGCGCATTTTGCGCGCGGCGCGTTTTGCCGCCGCCCTGCCCGGCTTTGCCATCGCCGCCGAAACGACGGCATTGATGAAGAAGATGGTGCAAGACGGCGAAGCGGCGCATTTGCGCCCCGAACGGGTTTGGCGCGAGTTAGCGCGCGGATTGGCGACTCCGGCGCCGTCCGTAATGATAAGGATACTGCACACTTGCGGCGCGCTGCGGGTTGTTTTGCCGGAAGTTGCAGCAATGGACGGCGTGCCGGAAAGGTTGGATTATCATCCGGAGGGCGATAGTTTTTTGCATACGATGATGGTGCTGGATGCCGCCGCCGCGCGCGGTTGTTCGGCGGCGGAATGTTTTGCCGCATTGTTGCACGATATTGGCAAGGCGCAAACACCGGCGGCTATTTTGCCGAAACATTACGGGCACGAAGCGCGCAGCGCGGCTTTGGCGCGGCAGGTTTGTACGCGGCTGAAAACGCCGAATGCCTTTGCCGACATTGCAGTTTTGACCGCCGCCGAACATGGCAATGTGCATAAGAGCATGGAAATGCGGGCGGCGACGGTTGCCGATTTGCTCGCCCGCCTTGGCGCCTTCCGGCGGCGGGCTATGATGGAATCGGTCTTGCGCGTTTGCGAGGCGGATTTTTATTATCTGCCCGAACGCAAAGGCGAGGTATATCCGCAAAGCGGCTTTTTGCGCGCCGCCGCCGATGCCGCCTGCAATATCAACGCGCGGGAGATAGCGAAAAAAACCGGCGGCGACGGCAACAAGATAGCCGATGCCATTCGCACCGCGCGCATTTGCGCCGTGCGCGAAGTGGTAAAACCGCAAGATACGGATGCCGCCGGATGATGACCGAACAACGGAGGCGGGAGTCGGAATTGAACCGGCGTACACGGCTTTGCAGGCCGCTGCATAACCACTCTGCCATCCCGCCATGATTGTCATTTAACCGCTGCGGATAAGTGCTGGAGCGGGAAACGAGACTTGAACTCGCGACCTCAACCTTGGCAAGGTTGCGCTCTACCAGCTGAGCTATTCCCGCAAACTAAAATGATAAAGATCGAATTATAGTAATATCCATGATTATGTCAAGCAATAACACCGATAAAAATATCATTGATGACAGTGATGTTTATTTTGAAGGGTTGCGAAATCGGTCGCCGTTGTCTGTTTTTGCCGAGTGGTTTGCCGCCGCCGCGCAATGTGAGGAGCAGGCAAACGCCATGACGCTGGCCACAGTGGACGCCAATGGCATGCCGCAAGCGCGTACGGTGCTACTCAAAACATTTGTCGGCGGCGCTCAGCGATTTGTTTTTTTTACCAACCGCGACAGCCGCAAAGGGCGGGCGTTGCGTGTCAATGCGCAGGCGGCGCTGCTTTTTTATTGGCCAAAATTATCGCGACAAGTGTTGGCGGAAGGCGATGTTGATGAATTGCCGCGCGCTGAGGTGGCGGATTATTTTTCTTCCCGCCCGCGTGACAGCCGCATTGGGGCGTGGGCGAGTGCGCAGTCGCAACCGATGGAATCCGCCGCGGCTTTTCGCGCGCAAGTGGCGATGATGGAAGCAAAATTCGCCGAAGCCGAGCCGCCTTTACCGCCCTATTGGGCGGGTTTTGCGCTGACTCCGCGCCGTCTGGAGTTTTGGCGGGAAGGCGCGCACCGCCTGCATCGGCGGCTGGTGTTTTGGCGCGATGACGGTGATGCGCCATGGCATAATGCTTTTTTGCAGCCATGAACCGACATGTTATTTTGATTGGCATGACCGCCGCCGGCAAAAGCGTCACCGGGCAAAAGCTGGCGCAATTACTTCGCTGTCAGTTTGTCGACACGGATGCTTTGATTGAAAAAAAAGCGCAATGTTCCATCGCTGATATTTTTGCGGCCAAAGGTGAGCCATTTTTTCGCCAGCGGGAACAAGAGGCATTGCAGACGGCGTTGGCGGATGATGCGTGCATTATTGCCACTGGTGGCGGGGTGGTGTTGGCGGCAGAAAACCGCCGACTCATTTGCGCCGGCGGTTGGGTGGTGTATTTGCAAGCGACCACGGAGGTTTTATTATCCCGCTTGCGCGATGATGCTAAGCGTCCATTGCTGATGAATGACGCACCCGCGGCATTGGCGCGGATGGCGGCAGAACGCGAGCCGCTGTATGAAAAAATAGCACATTTGTCGGTGGTGCAAACGGCTAATGATACGCCCGCCATTATTGCCGACAAAATACACGCGGGGTTACGGTGTTTAGGGTAATAATGCGGCGGCTGATAGAGTTATAAAATTATGGTAAATACGCATATAAATGGCGGCAGTGAATTTATAAGCATATAATTAAAAAATGTTGCGCTTATATAATTTTTTTCCGGGACCTTGCGGTTTGCCCGACTCTGTGATGGAGCAAGCGCAGGCGGAATTTTTAGATTATCACGGCAAGGGTGCGTCCATTATGGAAGTGTCGCATCGGGGCGATACTTTTTTGGCGGTTTATCATCATGCCGAGTCGCTGCTGCGCGAATTGCTTGGCGTCAGTGATGAATATGCTGTTTTATTTTTGTCCGGCGGCGCCAGTGGGCAGTCCGCCGCCATCCCGCTCAATCTTACTGCCGATCGCAGCGCCACCGCCGCCTATCTGATCAACGGTCATTGGTCGCAGCGCAGTGCCACGGAGGGCGCTAAGTATTGCCGCGTCTCGGTTGTCGCCGATACCGCGGATAGCAAATATACCGTCTTGCCGACACAATGGGAAACGCCCGCCGATGCGGTTTATTTGCATTATGCCGATAATGAAACCGTTCATGGTGTGGAATTTTCCACCCCGCCAAAGTCCACGGCCCCGCTGGTTGCCGACATGTCTTCTAATATCGCCTCGCGGCAAATTTGCGTGGAAGATTATGGGCTGATTTATGCCGGGGCGCAAAAAAACCTGGGTCCCACCGGCGTGACTATTGTTATTGTTAAAAAAGCGCTGATGCAAACGCGTCCGACAACACCGATGATTTGGGATTATCCCAAGCAAATGGCCGCCGAATCCATGGTTAACACACCGCCCACTTTTCAGATATACATGGTTGGGCTGGTTTTGGCATGGCTCAAAGCGGAGGGCGGCGTCGCCGAAATGGAAAAACGCTGCGCGCAAAAATCGCAGTTGCTGTATTCCTGCATTGATAATAGCGGCGGTTTTTATCGTGCCTTTGTGTCGGGCGATTGTCGCTCGCGGGTTAATGTGCCGTTCTTTTTGGCTGATGATGCGCTGCTTGGTGATTTTTTGGCCGGTGCCGAACAAGAAGGGCTCATCGGACTGAAGGGACACGCCATATTGGGCGGCTGTCGCGCCTCTATGTACAATTCCATGGCTGTGGCCGGCGTGGAAAAATTAACCGACTACATGCGCGATTTTCAGCGCCGGCGAGGATAAGTCGCTGACCAGAGCCGTCTGTCGCCGCTTCGTTTGACCTCAGCATGAGTCGCTTGTCTAAAAATTTTCATGGGTATTGATACAGGATACGGATAGTTATTTTTTTATATAATAAATGGGCTTGCTTTATTTTGTGCAATAAAAGGAGAAATTGATGGGAGCGAAAAAATCGCCAATCTTGAATCGGACGCTTTTTACGGGCGATAATTTGGAAATAATGCGGGTGATGAATTCAGAATCGGTGGATTTGATTTATCTTGACCCGCCGTTCAACAAAAAATATGTCTTTCCGATTGGTAAAGGAGACGCCGCTAAATTTGGTTTCAAGGACGTTTGGGGGTGGGACAGCGCCCCCGATGAAAGCAATCCCTATTTGCCTTATGCAGAGTTGTATTCATATGCTGAGCTTGTTGCCGCTACGGTGAATGATAATCCGCTCATTGATAAAAAAATGGCGGACAATATTGTTTCTTTTTTGGATGCCATGGGCAAAATCGCGGGACATTCAGAAATGGCGTATTTATCATTTATGGCGACTCGTTTGGTGGAAATGCGGCGGATTCTTAAGAAATCGGGCAGCATATATTTGCATTGCGACCCGACCATGTCTCACCCTTTGAAACTGTTGATGGATTGTGTTTTTGGTCAGCAGCAATTTATTAACGAACTCATTTGGTATTACACCAATGCGTCTCGCGGTAAAAAGCGGTTTGCCAAGTCGCATGATGTGATTTTTTGGTTTAGCAAGTCGCTGCCGCCGCGATTTAATAGAGAGAAAATTCTTGCCCCTTTTGCCAGTGGCATGACTCAATGGCGATACACCAAAGGTGGCCAAGTCAGCCAACCAATGCCGCAAGGAAAAACTCCCGATGATGTGCTGACCTTGCCCGCTTTGAACGCCATGTCCAAAGAGCGTACCGGCTATCCCACCCAAAAACCGATTGAACTGCTTGAATATATCATCATAACTTCGAGCAATGATGGCGATATGGTGTTGGACCCATTTTGCGGGTGTGCGACAACGTGCATAGCTGCCGAAAGATTAAACCGTCAATGGATTGGCATTGATGTGGCATCTAATGCGGCGGGGCTTGTGCGCCACCGCTTGCTTGATGAAACCAAGCAAGGCAAAATAGATGATGAAAGAGTGCCGTCAATTATTCATTGCTCTGCGGATAAAGGGGAATTGCCTATGCGCACCGATATGGGTAAAGCCCGCTCAAAAAACATTCGCAGTATTTTATATGGCAAACAAGCCGGGAATTGCAATCTTTGTAAACGCCATTTTGAAATTCGTGATTTTCATATTGACCATATCATTGCACGAAATAAAGGCGGTCCCGATGTAGATGATAACTTGCAACTTCTCTGCGGTTCTTGCAATGCCATCAAGTCTGATCGAACCATGGAAAAGGCGCGCGAAAGGCTTAAAATGCTGGGGTATATTTAATCCCCTGTTGCTCGCAAACGCTGCCCTACTCGACAACCTGCTCATGGAGTAATCTGTCCGTCCATAATAAGCGTATAATGATTTGACCATAAATGACAGCGCACCATTTGCGCCCTTACCGCAGGAGAAATTGCCATGTCCATAACCGCGTCACAAGCATTGACCACCGCCGCCCATCGCCAGCAAGAACTTGAACTTTCCTATGCCGGAGCCATGACGCCAGATGAAGCGTTTGCGGTGCTGCAAGAAAAGCAAGACGCAGTTTTGGTTGATGTGCGTACGGTGCCGGAATTATTGTATGTTGGCCGCGCCCCGGAAGCGGTGGAAATTCCCTGGCAGGTATATCCGGACATGCAAATTAACAGCGATTTTTTGGATGACTTGCGCCGCCATATTTTGCCAGAACAGCCGGTTTTATTTTTATGCCGCAGCGGAGTGCGCTCGCATTATGCGGCATCGGCGGCGGCGGCGGTGGGCTATCAGTCCGCGTTTAATGTGCTGGAAGGATTTGAGGGCGATTTGGATGACAGCGGTCACCGTGGCAAAATCAATGGCTGGCGCTGTCGTGGGCTGCCGTGGGGGCAGTCTTGAAACCGCGCCATGGCACGCTAAACATTTATGCCCGGCGGCGGCAGCGTTTGGCCGCACTGCTTGGCGATGGCCTGCTGCTCTTGTTGGCGTCTCCGCCCGCCGTCAGCAGTCGCGATGTTTATTATCATCCTTATCGCGCGGATAGTTATTTTTATTATTTGACGGGGCTGGCTGAGCCCTTCGCCGCCCTGCTGGTGAGTGTGGAAAATGGGGCGGTCGCCCGTGAAATTCTGCTTTGTCAACAACGCGACAAACAGGCCGAACAATGGAGCGGTGAAAGATTGGGACCATTGCGGGCAAGACGGTTGGCGGCGATTGCCGAGAGTGGCGATATTGGGCGGCTCGACGTATTGCTTGGGGATATGGCGGCTAAACATGACTGCGTGCATTGGCTGCCGGGGGCAGACCAGTCGGTGGATGCCAAGATAATGGCTATCGCCGCGGCACGGCGTGGACAAAATCGGGAGGGGGCGCGGGTGTTGCGATTTTTGCGCGATGTGTCTTTGCCGCTGGATGAAATGCGCATGATTAAAGATAAGGAGGAGATTGACCTGCTGCGGCAAGCGGCGCAAATTACCGCCAATGGTCACCGTGCCGCCATGCGCGCGGCGGCTTCGGTAAAAACCGAGGGCGGCATTGAAAGCGCATTGACCGCGGTTTTTCGCGAGGCCGGCGCAACAAATGCTTTTGCCCCGATTGTGGCTTCAGGACGCCATGCGTGTGTTTTGCATTACACCGCTAACAATGCACGGTTGCGCCCTCAGGGATTAATTTTGACGGATGCGGGGGCGTATATGGGCGGTTATTGCGGCGATATGACGCGGACTTTTCCGGCGTCGGGGCGTTTTATGCCGGCGCAAGCGGCAGTGTATGATGTGGTATTGCAGGCGCAAAAAAAGGCTTTGGCGGCAGTGCGGCCGGGGGTGGCGTGGGATGTTGTGGAGCGGGCGGCATCACAGGCGTTGGCGGCCGGGCTGATTGATTTGGGATTGTGCCGAGGAAGTGTGGCGGCAGTGTTGGCACACCAGCATGAGCGACGTTTTTATATGCACCGAGTCGGTCATTTATTGGGAATGGATGTGCATGATGTTGGGCGGCT
The DNA here is from genome assembly GCA_051009015.1 of Gammaproteobacteria bacterium. GTDB lineage: Bacteria > Pseudomonadota > Gammaproteobacteria > Tethybacterales > Persebacteraceae > JAHRAH01. Next base: position 27,872 of record JBPCWZ010000060.1, read on the forward strand.
GACCACGGCGAAAGGATTATCAAGACGCTTGCAGGCGGGAATGGTATTGACGATTGAGCCGGGCTTATATATTGCAGATGAGCCCGATATTCCGCGCCCTTTGCGCGGCATCGGTGTGCGCATTGAAGATGATGTGCTGGTGACTCGCCGAGGGTGCGAAATTTTATCAGAGGCGCCCAAAACACGGGCGGATATTGAAGATTGGATGAACGGGTAGCGTTGGCGACGCCAGCAAAATTTATGCCGACAAATGCCTTTTTTGCTAAGTTAATATTGATGATATGACGGTGCGCAACATTGATGTTTGTGTGATCGGCGGCGGCATTGTCGGTCTGACGCTGGCTGCTTTGCTGCGGCAGGGGGGCTGGCAAGTGGCGGTGTTGGAGCGGGCGGTAACAGTGCCGCAGGATGACGGTAAATCGGTGGTTTTGAATGCGGCGGCGGCACGGACGGTGCAGCAGGTTGGAGTATGGCCAGCGGGAGCGGCAGAATTGCGGCAAGTGTTTGTGTCTTTTGCCGGCGCCCCCGGAGGGCTCACCGTTGGTGCGGCGGATGGTGTAATTCTGGGTTATGGCGTATCGCATCATGCCATACGGCAGCGGCTTATGGATTTACTGTCCGAGAGTTTGATACCGGCTGCCGCAGAATCGCTGTCTTGGGATTCTCACGCGGCACAAGTGGATTATAAAATCGGTGCGGAAGTGGAGCGGTTGCGGGCACGGGTGGCGGTGGTGGCCGGGGCGTGGGCGGGGCTGCCGTCACCATTTTTGGGGCGGGTGTTTGATTATCGGCAGGCTGTTATTGCTTTTGCCGCCGCCGCCGAAAATTGGCCGCAGCATTGCGCTTTTGAATCTTTTGGCAAAGAAGGCATGGTGGCCCTGGTGCCGCGTGCCGATAAAGAAAAACCAGTCGGGGTGATTGTGGGTGTGGCGGCTGCGGCCGGGCGTTTGGCGGTGTTGGATGATAAGTCATTGATGCAGGTGATTAACGATGAATTTGGCGGACGGTTTGGGCTGCATTCGCCCACCGCACGGTTTACATATGCACCGCAGGCGCGGCGGTCGCGACCTTTGTCAAGCGGGCGGGTGGCGTGTGTGGGAATGGGGGCGACGACTTTGCATCCAGCCGGGGCGCAAGGGCTAAATCTGGGTTTGGCGGATGCGAATTGTTTGGCGTCTCTTTTGTTGTCGGCGGGTGTGGATCGTGCCGAGAGCGCCTTGCAAACATTTGCCGGGCGGCGCAGTATGGTTCATGATGCCGTATTGGGCGGCACCAGTCTGCTGGCTTTGGGCGGGCATTTGCGCGCCTTTCCTTTTTGTGTGGCCGGGGGCGCAGCGGCAGCGATATTGTCGACGATTCTTTCGCCGTGGCAACGGCAGATAGCGGCGATTTTGTCGGGCGGTGGCTCACCCGCGCATTATAAACACTGAGCAATTATCCGCGCGGGTGCAGTAATTCTTTGCCAAACACCGTGATTAATGATGTCTTCGGTAGCAGGGATTGGCGGATAAAAAGGCGCGATTTCATATGGTGATAATCGCTGGATAATGAGAATCATCAATCGTGCCGCCGGCACGTGGCCACTATAAAATTTAGGGTGCTGTTATTGGTTTTTTCCACCGATAAGCCGCACAATATTTGCCGCCAAAGCTTCCACGCCAAAACCAAAATTTGCGAATAAATCATTTGCTTTGGCTGAGGCGCCAAAACTGCGCATGGCAAATATTTGCTGGTCCGCGGCATAATGTCGCCAGCTTTGTGGAGCGGCGGCCTCAATCACAAAACGCGGCGCGGTCCCTAAAACTGATTCCCGATAATCAGAGTCTTCCTGCTCAAAACGCTCCAGGCACGGCAACGATACAACTGCTGCGGCGATGTCATCTGCCGATAGTTTTTGGGCCACCGCCAGCGCTGTTGCCACTTCCGTTCCGGTGGCGATGATGGTGGCATCTCGCTGTGGCACCGACGCAATGACATATCCTCCGCGCCGGCATAAGTTTTCCGCTGTGGCAACGCGCGGCAAAGGCGGGGTGTTCTGCCGCGACAAGGCCAGCACCGATGGAGTGGTTGTGTCGGTCAATGCCGCCTCCCAGCATTCCGCGGTTTCCAAGGCATCGGCGGGGCGATATACGTGTAAGTTTGGCATGGCACGCAACGCCGCCAAATGCTCAATCGGCTGATGTGTTGGGCCGTCTTCTCCCAAGCCAATGGAATCGTGTGTCATGACATAAATCACCTGCAGCTGCATAAGTGCCGATAAGCGCATCGCCGGCCGACAATAGTCAGAAAACACCAAGAAAGTGCCGCCATATGGCGTTAGCCCATGCAGTGCCATGCCGTTCATCGCCGCTGCCATGGCGTGTTCGCGCACGCCATAATGAATGTAAGTGCCGCCGGTCGCTGCGGTTATTGTTTGCTGTCCCGCGGCGCGGGTGTTGTTGGAACCGGTGAGATCCGCCGAGCCGCCAATCAATCCCGGGATAGATTGAGTCAGCGCATTCAACACAAGCTCACTCGCTTTGCGGGTGGCCATGGTCGGGGCTTCTTGGCTAAAAGATTGTTTGACGGCGTCAAGTGCCGATGACCTTGTGGCGACATGATTTTTTTCGCGCCACTGCCGCCATTTTTTTTGTGTTGCCACCGGTGCGTTGTCCAAGCGGTCTTGCCATGCGGCATGCTTGTCGGCACCGCGGGCGCCGATTTTGCGCCACTCGGCCAGCAAATTGGGCGGGATGTGAAAAGGCGGATGCGGCCAATCTAAGCGCTGGCGCGCCGCTTCAATCTCTTCCTGCCCCAGCGGTGCGCCGTGAGCGGCGGCGGTGCCTTCTTTGTTTGGGGCGCCATGGCCGATAACAGTTTTGCAGGCAATTAATGTTGGGCGGGTGTTATGGCACGCCTGTTGCAGGGCGGTGCGAATGGATTGCGGCTTGCTGCCGTCTGCTGTTGCCGTATCCCATCCATATGCGGCAAAGCGGCACAAATGGTTGTCCGATACCGACAGATTGGTGGCGCCGTCGATGGTGATGTCGTTATCATCAAATAATACGATGAGTTTGTGCAGGCGCAAATGGCCAGCCAAGGATGCCGCTTCGTGTGACAGCCCTTCGCACAAACAGCCATCGCCGGCAATGACCAAGGTGCGGTGGTCCACCAAGTCTTCGCCAAACTCGGCACGCTCAATGTGTTCGGCAAGAGCCATGCCGACCGCGGTGGCGAGCCCTTGTCCCAATGGGCCGGTGGTGGTTTCAACGCCGGGGGTGTGACCATATTCGGGGTGGCCAGGGGTGATGCTTCCCCACTGCCGAAAATTTTGCAGCTGCACCATATCCATCTGCGGATAACCGCATAGATGAAGAAGTGAATACAGCAGCATGGAGCCGTGTCCAGCAGAAAGAACAAAGCGGTCACGGTCGGGCCAGTTTGGTGCTGAAGCGTGAAATTTGAGAAACTCCGCAAACAGCACAGTGGCGACATCGGCCATGCCCATAGGCATTCCCGGGTGTCCTGAATTGGCGCGCTGCACTGCGTCTGCTGACAAAAAGCGGATGCAGTTAGCAAGGTCGCGGATAGATGGATATGACATGGCAAAGGGTGAATTATAAGGTATCTTGGCGGACAGAGCATTAGTCAGTGTCCGTCTTGGCTGTTTTTAACTGCTCATATGCAATAATATTTTTGTGTTGTTATTTACGATATTTTCAGCATAAGGGAGTATTTAATGAATCATGGAATAATTTTATGTGTTAAAATTACTGCATATCACACTTATTTATGCCATTCCCTGAAAAGGCGACTATAAATATGTTGTCAGGTGAGAAGAGTTTCTAAAAATTATCAATAGATTTTTTATTACGCAAGAATAAATGATTTCTGCAAAGCAACAGAGATCCATACATAAGCCATTATTTTGGCTGGCATTTACTTTTGCTGTTGTTTTTTTGCCGGCAATTTCGGGAGCAACGTCTAAATTATTAGAGTCACCATCTCATCCCATATCATTGCTGTCAGAGACAGAAGTACAATCGCTAACAAGTGCTGTGGGTCATCAAAAAAGAGCGGGGCTTGGTATGCTGCCGAGGGCGCGGCCGTATATTGACGCGCCCGCGGCCGCGGTGCTGTTTGATGAGGTGTGGTCTGAACACGGAATTAATGATTGGCCTAAGATATATTGGGCATCTCGCGAAGTTGGGCCATTGCTGGAGTCGCCCGAGCTGATACAAATCAGGGCGAAGGCAGAGGAGTTGTCGCCGGCGAAAGAACAAGTATTGGCGACCTTGCGGGTGCATAATATTCAAGTGCGCGGAATTTGGAAAGTATGGGATGGGGAAGAATCTTTATTTAGGGTGCGAGCGCTAAACGGTGGCGGCGAAGGGGAATTGCTGCGAACGGTAACCTTGTCAGCAAATAAGACTTACCGAGTGACGGTGTCCGTGGAAGATGATTTTCGTTATTTGAATGAGGATTATCAGAATTTGAGCGTGCAGGCGTTGATTACCATAAAGGTATTGGGGGAGTTGAAGGCGCCGCCGCTGACGCAGTTGTCGGCGCTGCCGGTGCCGCGGTTGACGGCAACCGCAGGTTATGCGGGAGCGCTGCATAAGCTGCTGGTGTCAGGAGGTCGGCGGCCATATGCCTACACATTATCCTTGGCAGGTTTTTCTGTGTTGGATGGCATATTGTCTTTGTCGGCGGAAACGCCGGCGGGTTTATACACCGTGTCGGTGGGGATAAGGGATAGCGGCGAACCGCCGCTTAGGACCATGGCAGAAGTGACGGTGCAAGTATGGGAAGCGCTGAGCGGTGATTTGGCTATTGGTTTTGTGCAGACAACTTACGTCGGCGAAAGTGGCATTTTGGGTCGGTTATCCTTAGTGGGCGGCAGCGGGGATTATGGCTATCAGTTAGCGGATGACAGCGGCGGGCAGTTTGGGGTGGGCGCTGCTGAGGTCAGTGTGATTATGGTATCGGCAGGGGTATATACGCTGTCGGTGATAGTGACGGACCGCATTTTGCCGGCGGCTGCGTGGCCGCCCGCAACCGTGGTGCTGTCGGTGTGGGTGGAGCCGTCATTGCGGTTATTGTCATTGGTGCCATCAAGCCATATCAGGGTATTGGCAGCGGCGGCAAAAGATGTGGTGCTGTTGTCGGTGTTGCTGGGAGGTGGGCGGCAATTTGCCGGTGGTGGCTATCAATTTATCCCGCCATCTCCGAATATGCTGGGCTGGTCGGCACGTGGTCTGGGGATTGAGGGTGCGGCGTTTGAGTTGTCATTGACGGCGGCGCTGGCTGGCGGAGCGCACACGGTGACGGTAATGTTTGCTGATGATTATGAGCATACGCAGCCGGGGACGCCGACAGTATCGGTGTTGTTGACGATTGAAGGTTTGCTAAGTTTATCTTCTCAGTCGGCGGGGCGGACCGAGGCAACTTTGATAGCGAATGTGTCAATGACAAGTATTTATGTCTATCGTGTGGAAGGTGGCGTTGGTGCGCTGAGTTACATTTATCAGGGCGGTCAAGGTTTTGCGGTGGATTCATCGTCTGGGGTGTTGGCATATGAGGGTGGTGGGGATGCGGGGGTATACACTTTGTCGGTGGTGGTTGATGATGAGTCGGCGTTAGTGCCGCCGTTGACTTTGAC
>JBPCWZ010000061.1:0-14869 GCA_051009015.1 Gammaproteobacteria bacterium
GTCATTCCCGCGAAAGCGGGAATCCAAACGCGCCCGCAAGGGCGCCCTTGCCGGGCTTTTGATTCGTGTTTTGCCATTTGCGGCGACAAGTCGCCGTTTGCGCTTGCGCGCAAATGGACAAATGGCAAAGAGTTGGATTCCCGTTTTCGCGGGAATGACGAGGGGGGCGGGGCGGGTGTTAGCGGCTTTTGCCGATAACGGGATTATGCAAAGGTCTAACCCGTGCGCCGTGCGCCGTGCGCCGTGCGCCGTGCGCCGTGCGCCGATGCTAAACATGCATATTTGTGCATGTCCGTGTTTGTCATCATCCTTGGCATAACTTTACTCACGCGATTATACACACAATATCCGCCTTATGCAAAATATCCGCCCTGTCAAACATCTTCGTCATTCCCGCTTGCGCGGGAATGGCGGGGTTTGTTTATCTCCGCGGCGGGCGGGATTGGGCTTGGGCGGATGCTATGGCAAAATATAAATCCACCACATTGCGGGCGATGGGGGCTGCGGTTTTGCCGCCGCTGCCGCCGTTTTCCACCAATACCGCTATGGCTATCTTTGGCTTTTGTGCCGGAGCATAACCGACAAACCACGCATGGTCGCGCAACTTCTTCGGCAAATCTTCGTTTTTGATGCGCTCGCCGTCCGCGTCCAGTTGCAGTTTGGATACTTGCGCCGTGCCTGTCTTTCCGGCTATGTTGTGTTTTGCGCCGGCATTGACTTGCGGCGCCGTGCCGCCTTGTTGTGTTACCCGCGCCAAGGCATCGCGCACCGCCGACAAGTATCCGGCGGAAAAAGCCAAATCTTCGCCTTGCCCCGCGGCGTCGTCAAGGCGCAAATGCGGCTTTGGCAACTTTCCGCTTGCTATGCCCGCCATCGCCCGCGCCATTTGCAGAGGAGTCGCCTGAAAATAACCCTGACCGACCGCCGCCGCTATGGTATCGCCCGGATACCATTCTTCGTTTAGCGCTTTTTTCTTCCACTCCGCTGACGGCAAAACGCCGCCTTTCTCGTTATCCAACCCTATGTTTGTCGGCGCGCCAAAGCCGAAAACCGCCAAACCGGTGTGCATCTTTTCTATGCCGACATCGTGCGCCAACTGATAATAAAAGGTATTGACCGAACGGATGATGGATTTTGCTATGTCGGTCTCGCCATGCCCGCCTTTTTTCCAATCGCGGTAGCGGTAGTTTGGCGATAACTGAAAATAACCGCGCGAAGTGTATGAATAGGACAAATCGCGCCAGCCGCGCTCCAATGCGGCAAGGGCAAAAAACGGCTTTATCGTGGAGCCGGGCGCATATTGCCCGTAGATGGCGCGGTGAATGAGCGGCTTGGCATCCGAAGTATTTAATACATTCCAGTTTTTTTGTGATATGCCGAAAGTGAACATATTAACATCAAAGCGCGGGCTGCTCGCCAATGCCAAAACCGCGCCGCTTCGCACATCCATCAACACAACCGCGCCGCGCTCGCCCGCCAGCAAATCTTCCGCCCGCCTTTGCAAATCCATATCCAAAGTCAAATAGATATCGCGCCCTCGCCCGGGGGCTTCGCGCACGCGGCGGCGCAGTATCCTGCCGTGCGCATCCACTTGTGCTTCCTGCACGCCCAGAATGCCGCGCAAATAGCCCTCGCCTACCCGCTCTATGCCGGTCTTGCCGACAAACTTCGCGCCGCGATAGCGGGTTTCTTCGTTGCGCTTTTGGATGGCTTTTTCGTCTTTTGCCGACAACCTGCCGACATGCCCTATGACATGCGCCGCAAACGAATCCAGCGGATAACGGCGCACTTCTTCCGCTTCCATCAATATCTCCGGAAATAAAAAATGCCACTGCAAAAAAGCCGATATCTCGTCTTCGGCAAGCCGCCCGCGCAAAACAATGCGCCCCTTATACACGCGGCTGCCGCGCGCCTCGCGAAGTTCGCGCACTGCATTGTCCGGTATGCGAATGATGCCGCGCAGTGTGTCCATCTTGCCCAGCACATCGGCGGCAAAATCCGAGTCCACTTGCAGTGTGTAGGCAATGTCGTTTCCGGCGAGTTCGCGCCCGCGCCTGTCAAAAATGCGCCCGCGCGCCGGTTCCATCGGCAACAATACTATCTGGTTGCTCTGGGCTATCTCCGAAAAATACGAAAAGCGGTTGACTTGCATGTCATTCCACCGCCACACCAAAAGCAACGCCAAAAGCGCCGCCGCAAGCGCCGCCAAATGCAGCCGCCATCTTGTCATCTCGCCCGCGCCGGTTTTCATCCGCCTGTTTATCTGCCGCGCCCGCGCGCATAGATGATTGACAAAGCCCACCACAATAATGCGCCGACAATGCTCGGATAAAAACGCCGCCATGTCAGTTCCGGCAACCCTTCGTCAAAAAACCCCAGAAAATAAAGCGCAAACTGCGCCGTCGCCAATATGAAACAAACATGCACAGCCGCCGCCGCCGAACCCAGCAAAGCAAAACGCCCGCGCAAACGCGAAGCGGCAAAAACCATTACCACATAACTGAATGCATGAAAACCCAGCGGCGTTTGCGCGGCAAGATCCGTCGCAATGCCAACGATTACCGCCGCCGCATAACCGCCCAAACGCGGATGATAAATGCACCAAAATACAAGCGCCAATGCCGGAAATATCGGCTTGCGGGCGAGCAGCCACTCGCCCCACGGCGCAAACTCCAATGCCAATGCGGCAAAAAATGATGCGGCAAAACGAAACGACAACGATGCGCCGCCGCGATGACGATAGTCGCTCACCGCCCCAGATACACCAGCACAACGCGGTCGGACCAAAAATCCGCCGCCGGGACAACTTGCGCCCTGTCGTGCGGGACGCCCGCAACTTTGCTTTGGATAACGCCTATCGGATGACCCGGCGGAAATAACCCGCCATCTGCCACCAAGGCATCGCCAACCCTGACATCCGCCGTGCGGGAGATATGCTCGGCTATCATTTCGCCGTCTCCCGTCCCGCGTAAAACCAATAACAAACCCGTCCGCCGCAAGCGCGCGGCAATGCCCTGATTCTCATCCGACAACAAGCGCACGACACTCGCCCCGGCATCGGCGCGGACGATTTGCCCGATAATGCCGCCGTCATTGACAACCGCCATTCCCGCCATAATGCCGTCATCCACGCCCTTATTCAGATGAATCCTGCCGCTGTGCGGATGCGCGGCACTCGGAATAACATCCGCCGCCAGCCAACTGCCGCCGCGTTTTTGCAGTTTCAACCGCGCCCGCAACTCGTCATTTTGGCGGGCGAAAAAATCCAAAGAACGCAAGCGCACATTCTCCCGCGCCAGCAACAGGCGCAACTCGTCGCGCTCGTCTATCAGCGTTTGGCGGCGGGCGAAATAATCGCGCATGCCGTCCGCCGTCCGCCCGGGCAACTCGGCGGCAAAACGAAAAGGCGCAAGCAATACCGACATTTGCGCCCGCGCGCCGGCAAATGCGCCAAAATGCAAATCCAGCACAATCAGCCCGCACGACAGTGCAAGCGCGCACAAAAAACGCGGCACCGGACAAATCGGCTATGTCAGGCAAACAAGCGGGAGTTTTGCCTGTCTATGTACTGCAGCGCCTGCCCGCAACCTCTGGCGACACTCGTCAGCGGGTCTTCGGCGAGCATCGCGGAAACGCCGGTCTTCTCGTGAATAAGCAAATCCAAACCGCTAATGAGCGAGCCGCCGCCGGTCATCGCGATGCCCTTTTCGGCGATGTCGGCGGCAAGGTCGGGCGGGACTTTTTCCAACCCTTCGCTAACGCCCTTGACAATCTCTTCCGCCGGGCGCAAAATGGCTTCGTGGATGTCGGCGGAACTGATGGTGAATTTGCGCGGCGCGCCTTCGGCGACATGCTGCCCGCTGACTTGTATCTCCTGCCCGTCGCCGAGCAGCGAAGTATGGGCGATGGCGATTTGTTTTTTGATGCGCTCGCTTGTTGTCTCGCCGATGGCGATGCCGTATTTTTGGCGGACATAATCAATAATGGAGCGGTCAAAGGCATCGCCGCCGACGGGGACGGATTTGCCATAAACCAAACCGCCGTAGGAGATAATGCCAACCTCGCTGGTGCCGCCGCCGATATCCAGTATCATAGACCCTATCGGCTCTTCAACCGGCAGGTTGCAGCCGATAGCCGCCGCCATCGGCTCGTCAAGCAGGAGGACTTTTGTCGCCCCGGCGGCGAGGGTGGATTCTTTGATGGCGCGGCGGTCGACATTGGAAGACGAAGTCGGCACGCAGATAATCACGCGCGGACCGGGCGTAAAGAGTTTCGCCCCGTGGACTTTTTTGATGAAGTTGTTGAGCATTTGCTCGGTCACGCGGTAATCGTCAATGACGCCGTTTCGCATCGGGCGGACGACGGTGATATCGCCGGGCGTCCTGCCGAGCATATTTTTGGCTTCCTGCCCGACAGCGCGGACTTGCCCGCCGTCGCTGCTTTTGTCAATGGCGACGACGGAAGGTTCGTTGAGCACGATGCCCTGACCTTCCACATAGATAATGGTATTGGCGGTGCCGAGGTCTATCGCCATATCTTTGGCGAGCCAGCGGCGCATTATTTTGAACATTGTATCAATTCCTCCCGGGCGGCGTTTTGGTTGTTTTGGTTTGATTTGCGGTTTCCCGCTAACAAGGCGGCGCGATTCTACCCCATTTCCGCCTTTATAGCGTCATTGCCGCAAAAGCGGGAATCTATGGGGGGCGGGGGGGGATGAAAAGGCGCGGGCGGTGACGAGTTGAAAATCGCCGCCCGCAGTTGTAATATGCTATCCGGCAAAGGCGGCAGTCAAATAAAGGACGAAATGCCGCAATCCGCTATCGGGGGTTCGGATGCGTGGCGGTAGAAAAGTGGAACTCCTGCTTCAGAATGGCGAATGCCATTTATCTGCTTGTCTCGCGATTTGGTTACACATCCATACGATACGCCGCCGTTTTGCGACGACAACTGGCTTCCGTCAACATCAAAGGCAAGAGAATTAAAACGAACCTCTCCCATATTGGCGATGCCATCGTCAATCTTGAGGTCTACTTCGGCGGCGATATTGCTCGGAATGCGCCTTCCGGAATGTACCATCAAGGGTTTCTCTAAATTGCTAAACCGTCCTGCATACGCAAAAGTCGGTATTGCGCCGGGGGGGGGCGGATTCGCAAAATACCCGTTATTGAAAATCGCCATAATGCCGCCATAAGTATTTAATAGCGAGTTGTACGCGGTAGGCGGAGATATGGCGGATTCGGTGCATTGCGGGCAACGCAAATAGCCGGCGCCGGTCAAATGTTGAAAAACACGCGGCACTTCGGGCAAAACAGTAATGCCATCGCCATCTCCATTCATTGCTCCGGGAATGTATTGGGCGGCAAAGACATAATCGCCCGGCAACGCCTGATACCTGTCAATGAATGCAAACCACGCCACTTTGAGCGAGCGGTGACGGTCGGCGATGGCGCGCACTTTGGCGTTGTTGATGAGTTCCTGCCCTTTGAGAATGCCGCCGAGCAACAAGCCGATGACGACCAGCACGATGGCTATCTCTACCAATGTAACGCCACGCCGCATAGCAATATTGTAGCATAAGCCGCCATATCGCCCGAATAACACGGCATCCGCGGGGTTTTGACAAGGTTGTTTTTTCTTTTAACAACACTAATCCGGGGCGTTTTTCCCTTTGCAAAACGAATGCACAAGCAACCGTGACTCGTCAGCGCACTGTTTAATGCCGAATCAATGCGGCGGCGACTTATGCAAAAGCAAGCAAAAGCCGGAACAAAGGCGCGGCGAGTTGTGCCAATCCGGCCAAAGCCCAAAACAGAATGACGGCAATTGCCAATAAGTATTGTTATTATGACGACTTGTTTATGCATTCCGCCCCGCCCGATGACAATACAAACCGCCGATGATGACAACATAAGCCGCCGCCAAAAAGATGGCGGGGAAGTTATTGCGGTTGTGCGCGGGGTTTTGGCGGAGCATATTGCGCCCGGGGCGACTGTTACCGTGGCATTGTCGGGCGGGATGGATTCTTCTTCGTTGCTGGATGCCGCCGCCGCCGCCGTCAAGGATGACGGCGGGCGCGACATTTGGCATTTGACGGCTTGTCATGTCAATCATCATCTTAGCGGGCGCGCCGATGCCTGGGAGCGTTTTTGCCGCCGTTTGTGCCTCGCCGCCGGTGTGCCGCTGACGGTCAAAAGCGCATCGCCGCCATCTTCCGGCGGCGGCGAAGAATGGGCAAGGCAACAGCGGTTGCGGGCTTTTGCGACTTTGCCGTCCGCCGCCATTGTCGCCGCGCATCATTCCGGCGACCAGGCGGAAACTGTGTTGTTTCGGCTTTTGCGGGGTGCCGGGTCTTTGGGAATGTCCGCTATGCGGCATTGCGCCGATTTGCCATACACGCAGCCCGGCGGTGCGGCGAAGATGGTAATGCTCCGCCCGTGGATAGATATCCCCCGCGCCCGCATCGCGGATTATGCCAAAGCGCGCAGGTTGCGGTGGATAGAAGACGAGGATAATCATAATCTCACCAGAAGGCGCAACTTTTTGCGCTTGCGGGCTTTGCCGATGATGGCGGGCGGGGGGTTTGATTGCGATGCTTTGTTGCCGGTTGCCGCGCGGCGTTTTACGGATGGCGCGAAGTTGCTGGCGGAGTTGGCGCAAATGGACGATGATGCGGCGGCGGCGGATGTTTTTGGCGCGCGCGGGTTTCGGGTTTCTTACTTTCTTGCCGTTGGCGAAGCGCGCACGCGCAACTGGCTGCACAATGCCTTGCGCCGCCGCGGCGGAAGATTCTCGGAACGGGGAATGGCGGAAGCGGCGCGGCAAATATTCAATGCCGCATCATCATCTTTATCATCGTCATCCATCGGGCGCAAACCTTCGCTGCATCTGAGTTTTGGCGGTTTGGTTTTGCGCGAATGGCGCGGTTATTTGTTTTGGGACGACCTCGCACCGCCGCCGTCAAACTACGACCGCCGCATTGTCATTGACAAACAAATGATTGACGGCGGCGGGCAAAAGCGGATAAATTGCCCGGAGTTGGGCGGGGTTTTGGTTTTATCATTCCATCGCGGCGGCGGCATTGCATTGGCAAAAACCGGCGGCGAAGTGCATCTGAGATTGCGCGGCGGCGGCGAGAAGATAAACCCGCCCGGACGCCCGCGCCATCGCATTGCCGACTTATTGCGCGAGGCGGGTTTGTTGCCTTGGCGCCGGTTGCGCTTGCCGCTGGTTTATGTCGGCGATTGTCTGGCGGCTGTTCCCGGTGTCGCGATAGCAAAGGATTACGCCGCCAAAAAAGAGGAGACAGCGATAACTTGCCGATTTGAATGGTTATAGACAGCGCGGGCGGCAAACAGATATCCTATTGTCAGTTAGTTGTAGTATAATCGCGCCGGCTCGTCAATGGCGGGAATCCACACAAAAGGAGAACAAAACAATGAAACAAAAAATCAAACTCATCATCGTCGCCGTTGCTTCGGCGCTCGCTTTGCTGGCTGCGCCCGCGAATGCGTTCTTTTTCGGCTTTGGCGAGGAGCCCGCTGCCGCCACCGTGACCATAACGGTCACCGCGCCGGGTGCGCAAGACATCGTGGTGCCGGACGATGCCGAAACCGGGGTTGAGATGGTTATCTACTGCCACCAGACGGGCGCGCCTTATGGCAAAAACTCAAAGTATCCGTCCGGCAAACCGGTAGTCAAAGGCAGCGAGGAAGAAGAAGCGCTGAAGAATAGCGCGCATCGGCTTGTGCCTTGCGCAAATTTCCTCGAGCAATAAGGCGGCTGCCATCGGCGATAGTTTGGCGGCGATTGCCGGTATCGCCGTGGCACAAAGTTATACCGCCGCCAAAGGCGAGTTGGCGAGAAGTCGCCCGCCGCTTTGAATCGTTATAATCCGCGCGGACGGCAACCGCGCGGACGGCGCAAACAAACACAAACAAAAACCGGCGGCAAAGTGGTAAAATCGCCAAAGTTTTTATGCCATCCTTTTCGCTGATAGTGTTTTACGCCTTTTCCGCCGTGCTTTTGTTCGCGGCGCTTGGCGTTGTTTTGGCGCGCAATACCGTGCATGCCGCGCTTTTGCTGGTTGTCGCTTTTGCGGCATCGGCGGGCGTTTGGATGCTGCTGTATGCCGAGTTTCTCGCCATTGTGCTGGTTTTGGTTTATGTCGGCGCGGTGATGGTTTTGTTTTTGTTTGTTTTGATGATGCTGGATACTTCCGGCGGCAGTTTGCGCAGGTGGCGGCTTTTGCCGGTCGGCGTTGCGATTATTGTTGCGGTGCAAATCGGCGTGTTTTTGAAGCGCGATGCTTTTGTGCATTCGGCGAAGTTTGCGCCGCCGGAAGTTGTCGGCGACAACACCCGCATGCTCGGGGCGGTTTTGTATACCGATTATGTTTATGTTTTTGAGTTGGCGGCGGTTTTGCTGCTTGTTGCCATTATCGCCGCCGCCGCTTTGACTTTGCGCCGCCGGCGCGGCGTCAAATACAACGACCCCGCCGAACAAATGCGCGCCGAACCTTCGCGGCGCGTGCGTTTGGTAAATATGCCGCCGGTTATCGCCAAGGCAAGCGCAACAACCGAAACCGATGATGACACCGCGGCGGCGGATGACAAAACCGCAAATGACAAAACCGAAACCGCCAAAAGCGGCGGCAAACAAAAACAACAATGACCGAACCGGGATTATCGCACTTTCTTATCGTGGCGGCGGCGCTTTTTGTCATCGGCATCGCCGGTGTTTTTGCCAACCGGCGCAACATTCTGGTGGTGCTGATGTCGGTGGAGTTGATGCTGCTGGCGGTCAATCTCAACTTCGTCGCCTTCTCGCGCTTTTTGGACGACATACACGGGCAGGTTTTTGTCTTCTTTATTTTGACCGTCGCCGCCGCCGAATCTGCCATCGGTTTGGCGATTCTCATTGTCGCCTTTCGCAAGCGCGGCAGTATTAACATAGACGACTGGAAAGATTTGAAGGGATGAATGCGCTCATTGTTTCCGCGCCTTTGGCGCCTTTGTTTGGCGCGCTGCTGGCGGGTTTTGGCGGGGCGCGACTTGGAAACAAGGGGGCGCATCTGGCGGCGATATTTTCGGTCGCTTATGCTTTTGTCGCTTCGGTGATTATCGCCGCCGAAGTTATCGGCGGCGGCGCGGTTTATGATTTTGACTGGTATTCGTGGGTGCGCGTTGGCGATGTTGTTTTGGGGGCGGGTTTTTTGGTGGATAACCTGACGGCGATGATGATGCTTGTGGTCAGTTTTGTTTCGTTGATGGTGCATATTTACGCCGTGGGCTATATGAAAGGCGACCCCGGCTACCGCCGCTTTTTTGCCTATATCGCGCTTTTTACTTTTGCGATGCTGATGCTGGTAATGGCAAACAACTTTTTGCAGTTATTTTTCGGCTGGGAAGCGGTCGGCTTGGTGTCGTATCTTCTCATCGGCTTTTGGTTCAAAAAGCCGAGCGCGGTGCGGGCAAACCTGAAAGCGTTTTTGGTTAACCGCGTTGGCGATTTGGGTTTTTTACTCGGCATTGCTTTGGTGCTTGCCGCTTTTGGCACATTGGATTATCGTCAGGTTTTTGACGCCGCGCAGGGTGGCGTTTCATTGCCGCAACTACCAAAAGGATGGGATGCGGCGGGGGCGATATGTTTGCTTTTGTTTGTCGGGGCGATGGGCAAGTCGGCGCAGTTTCCTTTGCATGTATGGCTGCCCGATTCCATGGAAGGTCCCACGCCGATATCGGCGCTGATACACGCGGCGACAATGGTAACAGCGGGGATTTTTATGGTCGCGCGCATGTCGCCTTTGTTTGAGTTATCGGCGACGGCTTTGACGGTTGTTTTGGCTGTCGGCGCTTTGACGGCGTTTTTTACCGGCTTGCTGGGTTTGGTGCAAAACGACATTAAGAGAGTTGTTGCATATTCCACGCTTTCGCAGTTGGGCTATATGACGGCGGCGCTTGGCGCATCGGCATATTCGGCGGCGGTCTTTCATCTTTTCACCCATGCTTTCTTTAAGGCATTGTTGTTTTTGGGCGCGGGGTCGGTCATCGTGGCGATGCATCACGAGCAAAGCATGACAAAGATGGGCGGCTTGCGGCGCAAAATGCCGGTAACTTATTGGGCGATGTTGTTTGGCTCTTTGGCGCTGATGGGCTTGCCGCCTTTTGCCGGTTTTTATTCCAAGGATGTGATTATAGAAGCGGTCGGGGAATCGGTTTTGCCGGGGGCGCGGTTTGCCTATTGGGCGCTGGTCGGCGGGGCGTTCATAACCGCTTTGTATTCGGTGCGATTGTTAATGCTGACCTTTCACGGCAAAGGGAGAATGGACGAACAAACAAGCGCGCATGTCAAGGAATCGCCATGGACGATAACCGTGCCGCTTGTATTGTTGGCGGTGCCTTCTGTTTTTGTCGGTGTTTTGACGGTGGGCCCGATGTTAAGCGGCGGGTTTTTTGACGGCGCGATAATAGTTGCCGAAGGGCGCGATACCGTCGGTGCGGCATTGGAAAGAATCGGCGGCGGCAATTGGCTGGCGATGGCGGCGCATGCTATCTATTCGCCGGTGTTTTATCTGGCATTGGCGGGGGCGGCTTTTGGCGTTTGGCTTTATGCCGGTTATCCGCGCCGTCCGGCATTTTTCGCCCGCGGGTTTGTATATCGCGTGTTGCTTGCCAAATACGGCTTTGATGATTTTAACGACTGGTTTTTTGCCCGCGGCGCGCGCCGTTTGGGCGGGGCGTTGTGGCAAAAGGCGGATGCGGCGGTAATAGACGGAATGGTAAACGGCATTGCGGGAATGATAAAAGGATTCTCCGGCATCATTCGCAAAGTGCAAACCGGCGCGGTTTATCATTATGCTTTTTCAATGTTGTGCGCCGTTGCCGTTGTGCTGGCGTGGCAGTTGTGGTTGTAAAAGCGCAAGCGCCGTTGTTGTTGTCGGCGGCGGACAAGTTGGGCGCGACGGGGGGAGAAAAGGGAGATAACAACTGGCGGATATTGCACGGCGACAGTTTAGCGTTGCTGCCGCAACTGCCGGATGCCTCGGCGGATTTGATATTCGCCGACCCGCCGTATAACCTGCAGTTGAAAAAGGCGCTATACCGCCCGAACGGCACGGAAGTGGAGGGAGTCAATGACGAGTGGGACAAGTTTTCGTCTTTTGAGGAGTATGATGATTTTTGCCGCAAATGGCTGACGGAGTGCCGCAGGTTATTGTCGCCGCGCGGCAGTTTGTGGGCGATAGGCACATACCACAACATTTTCCGGATAGGGAGGTTGATGCAGGATGCCGGTTTTTGGCTGCTGAACGATGTCATCTGGCACAAAACAAACCCGATGCCGAACTTTCGGGGGGTGCGCTTTACCAATGCGACCGAAACTTTGCTGTGGGCGAAAAAATCGGAAAAAGCAAGATGCGTTTTCAACAACAAACTGATGAAAGCGGAAAACAACGGCAAACAAATGCCCAATGTATGGCGCATCCCCCTGTGCGGCGGCAAAGAACGCCTGCGCGATAATGATGGCAACAAACTGCACTCAACCCAAAAACCGCTTGAACTGTTACGGCGCATAATACTATCCTCAACAACCCCCGGCGACATTATATTAGACCCTTTCATGGGCAGCGGCACAACAATGGCAGCGGCACAACAAACCGGCAGAAAAAGTTGCGGCATAGAACGCGACCAAAAATACATCCCCCCCGCCAAAACAAGAATAACCGCAACAACCCCGGAGATACACCCCGCCGCATCCCTCGTCATTCCCGCCGCCCCCGTCATTCCCGCGTAGGCGGGAATCCATCACCGCAAAGCGGCGGATTTTGCCGAATTCGGCAATTCGGGCGGCGATAATAGTAAAATATCGGCATGTGCAACTTTCGCATCACTTTCGCCGCCGCCATTTTCGCGACTTGCATGCTTTTGCCCGCTTGCGGCGGTATCGGCGGCGCGGTTAACCTTGACCCCGAACCTTTCGTCAAGGAAAGATTGGACGGCAAAATCCCGGTAAAGCCGGAGTTGATACGCCAACAAGTCCGGGCGGAGTTGTCGGGCGTCCCCGAAGGCGAGGCAAAAGTCGCCCGCTGGCAGTATATTGAAACGGATTATCACGCCTGCCGCTTGGCATCCGACAAGACGGAAAAGACGACCGAAAAGGTATTTGCCGATTGCATGGCAAATCGCGGCTATGTGTATATGTATCGCATTGACGCGGAGCAACTGCACAACGACATCGCCTTTGAGATGGAAAAAGAATACGATGCCCGCATTGCCGCCGAGCGCAAAGCGGAAGAGGAGCGCCTTGCCGCCGAAAAGAAACAGCAGGAAGAAGCCGAGCGCATCCGCCGGCAAAAAGAGTTGAACTTTGATTTGGTTTTTGCCTTGAATGCGGTGGCGAGTGTTAATATCGCCGAAGTCAAGCGCCTTATTGACGGCGGGGCGGATGTCAATACCAAATCAAAAAAGGGCTGGACGCCTTTGCATGTTGCGGCAGATAGAGGTCAAACCGAATTTGCCCTTGCCCTTGTCAAAGTGGGAGCGGCTATTGATGCAAAAACTAACAATGGCAGAACGCCTTTGTATAACGCGGCAAGGGAAGGTCACACCGAAACCGCCTTTGCCCTTATCAAAGCGGGAGCGGATATTGACGCCAAAAAGAACAAGGGTTACACTCCTTTGCATGCTGCGGCGGGGTTGGGTCATACCGAAACTGCCCTTATCCTTGTCAGGGCGGGGGCGGCTATTGACGCCAAAGATAATGATGGTCACACGCCTTTGTATTGGGCAATATGGTATGGAGGCACCAAAACCGCGCTTGCCCTTATCAAAGCGGGGGCGGCTATTGACGCCAAAGATAACGATGATGAAACACCTTTGCATTCGGCAGCATGGGAAGGTCAAACTGAAATCGCCCTTGCCCTTATCAAAGCGGGGGCGGCTATTGACGCTAAACAAAACAATGGCTGGACGCCTTTGCATTATGCAGTAAGGGAAGACAAAACCGAAATCGCCCTTGCCCTTTTTAAGGCGGGAGCGGATATTAACGCAAAAGAAGAAAATGATTGGACGCCTTTGCATATTGCAGCACATAATGGTTACACCGAAATCGCCCTTGCCTTTGTTAAGGCGGGAGCGGCTATTGAGGCAAAACAAAAAGCCGGCTTTACACCTTTGCATTTGGCGGCACAGGAAGGTCACACCGAAACCGTACTTGCCCTTGCCAAAGCGGGAGCGGATATTAATACGAAACATAACTTTGCTTTAACGCCTTTGCATCGGGCGGCATCTGAAGGTCAAACCGAAATCGCCCTTGCCTTTATCAAAGCGGGGGCGAATGTTAACGCAAAATCTAACATTGGCATGACGCCTTTGCATTCTGCGGCATCGGATGGTCATACCGAAACCGCCCTTGCCCTTGTCAAAGCAGGGGCGGATATTGATGCAAAAGGCAACCATGGCTGGACGCCTTTGCTTTTCGCGGCATCGGATGGTCACACTGAAACCGCCCTTGCCCTTGTCAAAGCGGGGGCAGATATTGATGCAAAAACAACAGAGGGCAGAACGCCTTTGCGTTGGGCGGCATATAACGGTCATACCGAAACCATGCTTGCCCTTGTTAAAGCGGGAGTGGATATTGACAAAAAAGACGACGATGGCGAAACGCTTTTGCATTGGGCGACAATGTATAATCACACTGAAATCGCCTTTGCCCTTATCAAAGCGGGAGCGAGTTTGTTTGCGCGCACGAATAAGGGAAGTACGCCGTTAGATATTGCCATACAAAACCATGGCAAAGACAGCGATATCGCGCGCATTTTGCGGGAAGCGATGGAAAAGCAGGACGGCAAATAGCGGCAATTTGGTATAATCGCAACCGCCAGAAGAAAACAATGGAAAACAAACCCGACAAACTCAAACTGCCCGAAGTGCTTTTTCAATACCGCCCGCCGGAGTTGTGGGCGCTGGAAAACTTGTCCCGGCAGGTCATACACTTCACATCGCCCGAAAAATTTAACGACCCGTATGATTGCAACATTCCGCCAATGTTGAGTCGTTTGCCGGATGCGGGATTCGCCCGTCTTGCGAAAATGTGGCCTGATATACGCAAGAAGCACGGAGTTGCGTGCCTTTCGGCGTGCAACGACAACTTGCTTATGTGGTCGCATTATGCCGGTCGCGGCAAAGGGTTTTGCCTCGCGTTTGAGGTCAATGATATTGATGAAAGCATATTGGCTTTTGGAAACCATGAGGTTATGCCGGTTAAATATGAGAAAAACAACCCATCGGCTACCGACATTGAAATTTGGAAAGCCGGCGAGGATAAGTGGGGGAAATTATTCCTGCACAAATCCGAGGATTGGAAATACGAGCAGGAATGGCGGTTAGTTAAGGGGAGTGAAGGCGAAGAGAAATACTGGGCGGCATGGCTTAAAGCCATTTATTTTGGCACGGGCGCCACGGATGGCATGAAAGAAATCATCCGCTCCATTGTTGAGGAAACATACCCGGATACCGAGTTGTGGGAGGGGGAACTCAGCAAAACCGAATACAAGGTAGTGTTTCACCCTTACCAACCGAAGCGGGCATAAATGCATTGTCAATTTGCGACAATACTGCAAAAACCCGCCCCTCGTCATTCCCGCAAAAGCGGGAATCCAAACCCTTGTCATTTGTCTATTTGCGCGATAGCGCAAACGGCGGCTTTGCCGCCGCAAATGGCAAACCGCAGAGTGCGCAAAGCGCGCTCGTAATTAAAGCCCCGAAGGGGCGCCCTTGCGGGCGCGTTAGATTCCCGCTTTCGCGGGAATGACGGGGGATGCGGGAATCTCCTTTTTGTTATAGCCCTGAAAGGGCGTCCTGTTCATAGCACG
>JBPCWZ010000062.1:0-29306 GCA_051009015.1 Gammaproteobacteria bacterium
AAAAGGAGAGATGGCAGAGCGGTTGAATGCGGCGGACTTGAAATCCGCTAAGGGTGCAAACTCTTCGGGGGTTCGAATCCCTCTCTCTCCGCCGGTTAATGAACAGTTGTCAATTATCAGCAAACCGACACCCGCCCGTTTTTTATGATTTATCCCCGGGCGGTTGTTTGACTATTGTAAAACGGGCCAAGCGTATCCTCTCAAAACTCACCGGAGCCATCGTAACAATCATAGCCATAACCCATATCGCCGCCACCTCCATTGTCATAGCCATGTTGCCACGATGATACCTGATAGCACTGCCATATATGCTAGGGTCATCAGTAGCGCCAATCTTGTCATCACCCGCCGCATACGCATTATAGAAGAAAGCCGCCGCCGTCCAAAACATCCCCACTATGAAGAACACATGAAGCCATATTTTTATTTGCGTCCAGCGTGTGCAGGAGACATATACGAACGGCGGGCGCGGACGGCGCACTATAGAAGAGTACGCTACCAGCATGCAGATAAACACCGGAACCATCAAAATATTTGTTATTGCAATGGCGTGCAGCGCGTCATCGGCGCGCTCCGGATAGCCGCCTGCAATCAAATTCTCGGTTAGATTACCGGCGCGCGGTATCAATCCGCCAACATACTCCGCCAGCGGCATGCAAAAATCCAGCCATGCCTGATAGGACTGTGGAAACAGCGACCCGGCAACGGCAAAAGCCAGCGCATACAACACGGCAAAGCCGAAAAATAACCACCAGGCGCGGCTTGCCGCAAAGGGAAAAAGACCTACGGCATTAGCGGGGGAGCGCACGCGCCGATAAAGGCGCATGAATTCTTTGCCGTTTCTCACAAACACCGGCGCGTCATCGCCCGCCCGCGCCCCGCCGCCCGCATTTTGCGGATGTGCCGTTTTGTCGGCATTGTCGCCAAAGTTATCAACCGTCATTTGCGGAGTATTATATTATCACAAAGCCAACAAACGCAAGATTAGCGTTTGATTATCAGCAACTCGTACAATCCTGCAAAAAAAGGACACCCTTACAGGACTTTGCATAATGCGCCGTTAGATTCCCGCTTTCGCGGGAATGACAAAAAATGGTGGGCGCTGAGAGAGTTGAACTCACGACTTTCGCCTTGTAAGGGCGACGCTCTTCCGCTGAGCTAAGCGCCCGATAAAACCGGACTTTTTGCCGCTACCGGACTTCCGCCATTGCCGGACTTTTTGCCGCCAGACTTGCAACCGTCATCGGAGTGTTTTTGTCATTCGGTTATTGACGCCAGATGACTGCCGCCATTCTACCCGTTTTATTGCCGTCCCGGCGCGCCGAAAAATATTTGTGCCGGTTTTGATATGTGCATTCGCCAAAAATGGTTATGCTTTTTGCCCCCGCCGCCAAAAGCCGCCGCTTTGCCAAAGCCGCGATATCGGCGCATAACCCGCCGCCAAGCCGGATAAAGCAATCTGCCTCTTCTTCGCAAAAAGCAGCGCGCATTTCATCGCCAACCGGATAATGCCTCGCGCAAATGACGGGACCCACCCACGCCACAATCGGCGATGACGATGCGGCGCGAAGTTTGGCGGCGGCGTTTTCTATAATGCCCGCCGCCAAACCGCGCCAGCCGGCATGCACCGCCGCAACCGCCAAACCATCGGCGGCAGCCATCAGCACCGGCGCGCAATCGGCAACTGTTATCGCGCACACTTTTTTCGCTTTGCTTGTCCATATGCCGTCTGCTGTTTCGGTATCGGCATCTGTAATATCTTCGGCGCGCACTATTTTCGCCGTGTGCGCCTGCCGAAGCCACTTTGCCGCCGCCGGCAAATGTGCATCCAAAAGGCGGCGGTTTTGGCGCACGGCTTTTATGTCATCGCCCGCGCTTGCCGACATATTGAGCGAATCAAAAGGCGCATGACTGACGCCGCCGCCGCGCATGGTAAAAAGCGCCCGCACGACATTTGGCGGGGGCGGGGCATCCCACTTTGGCACAAAAAAGTTTATTGACATTTGTCCAGTTGCGACAAAACATCAAGCATATCCGGCGGCGGCGGTTGTTGCCATTTTCTTGTTTCGCCATTGCCGGGATGCACAAGGCGCAAAGTTTCGGCATGCAGCATCTGGCGCGGGACGGCAAAAGGCAACGGGCGGGCGCGCTTGCGGTATGCCGCATCGCCGGCAAGCGGATAGCCAACATATTCCAAATGGGCGCGGATTTGGTGCGTGCGTCCGGTTTGCAAAAAGCAGCGTAGCAATGCCAAACCGCGCCATCTGCGCTCTACGGCAAAACGCGTTATTGCCGCCCGCCCGCCGTCTGTGACCGTCATCTTTGTATGGTCGCGGCGGCTGCGCCCGAGCGGGCGGTCTATGACGCCGGTTTGCGGCGGCTCGCCAAAAACCAATGCCAGATATTCCCGCCCCGCCGTCCGCCGCTGAAACTGCTCGCCCAGCCGCCGCTGCGCGCGCCGGTTGTTTGCCGCAACAAGCAAGCCGCTGGTATCTTTGTCAAGCCGGTGCACTATCCCCGCGCGAATAAGCAACGCCGCCGCCGGACGGCGAAAAAGCAGCGCCGCTTGCATCGTCCCCGCTTTGTTGCCGCGCCCGGGATGGACGACCAGCCCCGGCGGTTTGTTGATGACGGCAATGTCATCGTCTTCATAAACAATATCCAGCGCGATATCCTCCGGCGCGCAATCGTCATCGGCGGCGGCATTGTCTTCCCCGATGCACACCGCCATCTCCTCGCCGCCGCGAAGTTTGCAAGCGGCGCGGCGGCACTCTTCGCCGCCAATGCGAACGCCGCCTTCAACAATGCACTTTTGCCAACTCGCGCGCGAGCGGTGCGGAAACAACGCCGCCAAAGCCGCATCCAAACGCATTCCGGCAAAACCGCGCGCCAGCGGGCAAAGGTGCGTATAATTAACGCTTGTGCCGTCCATCCGCATTATTTTAACCTTTGCCGCCGGAGTCGCCCTTGTCGCGCTTTCCTCCTGCGCCACGACGCCGCCGCAGGAAACCGCCCGCGACCTTTACGAACAGGCGACCGACCTGCACACCCGCGCCAACTACGAAGAAGCGCATGCGATGTTTGAAAATCTTATCTCCACTTTTCCCGGCTCGCGCTATGCGCGGCAGGGGATGGTGGATCAGATTTACTACTATTCCCAGCGCAAGCAATACGCCCTCGCCGCCGCCGCCGCCGACCGCTTTATGGAGGAATATCCGGATAATGCCAATGTCGCTTATGCCTTGTATATGAAAGGGCTGGCGTATTTTCGCGACGACCGCGGCTTTTTGGACCGCATCGGGCAGCAGGATCCGTCCAAGCGCGATCCCAAATCCATGCAGTTGTCGTTCCAAACCCTGCGCGAATTGGTGCAGCGCTTTCCCGACAGCCAATACGCCAAAGATGCCGAGTTGCGCCTGCGCTTTCTCATCAATGCGCTGGCAAACGGCGAGATCCATGTCGCCCAGTATTACATGCGCCGGGGCGCGCCTTTGGCGGCGATAAGCCGCGCCAAACATGTCCTTGGCGTGTATCCCGACAGCGTTGCTACCGAAGCGGCATTGGTGATTCTCATCCGCGCCTACGATGTCATCGGCGCGCAAGACGCCCGCGAAGACGCCCGCCGCATTCTGAAAGAAAACTACCCCGGCAATGCCATCGCCGATTCCGGCGGCGGCGGCGGATAGCGGCATTCCCTCTTTCGCCAAAGCGGCGATGATGAACCGGCGTTTGTTTTTGGCGGCGGCGGCGGTTTTGCCATTGCCGTTTTGCGCCATCGCCCGGGCGGCAATGGCTGATAAGGCGGAGGTGCAAAGTTTTATTGACGATGTGGCAAAACGGCACGAGTTTGATGCGGACAAGTTGCGGGGGCTTTTTGCCCGGCTGAATGTCAATCACAAAGTCATCAAACTGATGGATGCACCGGCGGCAAAAAAAGTTTATTGGCGCGACTACCGCAAAAACATAATGGACCCCGGGCGCATCAAAAAAGGCATGGACTTTATGCGCCGCCACAAGGAAACGCTAAACCGCGCCGAACAACAATACGGCATCCCGCCGTCCGTCATCGCCGCCATTGTCGGCATTGAAACCCGCTATGGGGATTTTCTCGGCAACTACGGCGTGATGGAATCGCTGGCGACTTTGGCGTTTTATTATCCGCGCCGCGCCGACGAATTCCGCCGCGAGTTGGAGGATTTTTTGCTTTACGCCCGCGATGCCAATATTAATCCGCTGGATTTGGAAGGGTCTTTTGCCGGGGCTTTTGGCATGCCGCAGTTTTTGCCCGGCAGCGCGCGCCGCTTTGCCGTTGATTTTGACTATGACGACAATATTGATTTGTTCTCGCCCGCCGATACCATCGGCAGTATCGGCAACTTTCTCGACAAACACGACTGGCGGCGCGAATACGGCATTTTATATGAATTGGAAAGTATCGGCGATGCCAAAGCAATGCTCGCCGCCGGCCGCGATGCCGATTACCGCCCGACCTTTTCCCTTGCCGGCCTGCGCGCATCCGGCACGCGCCTGAAAACCGCGCCGCGGGCAAATGACGAAAAATATCTTCTGGTGGATTTGCCAAACGAAACCAAAACCGAATACCGCGCCGGCACCGAAAACTTCTACGCCCTGACGCGCTATAACAAAAGTTTCAAATACGCCGCCGCCGTCTTTGACCTCGCCGCGGTGCTTGCCGATTCCTGACCGGCGTTTTGCCGCGGCGCTTGCCTATGACGGCGGCGCGTTTTGCGGCTGGCAAACACAGCCGCAAGGTTGCGGCGTGCAGGATGCCGTGCAAAAAGCACTGGCGGCAACAGGCACAAAACAATGCACCGCAACCGCCGCCGGGCGCACCGATACCGGCGTGCATGCCATATCGCAAATCGTGCATTTTGACGCCGGTAAAACCGCGCCGCCAAACCTGCGCGGCGTCAATCATTTTTTGCACCCGCAAGCGGCAATGTTGTGGGCGCAAGTTGTCGGCGATGATTTTCACGCCCGCTACTGCGCGACCGCCCGCCGTTATCATTATGTCATCTGCGCCGAAGAATCGCTAATGCCCGTTTTGGGCGGCAGGGTTTGTTTTTGCCGCCAAAAACTTGACGCCGAAGCAATGCGGCGGGCGGCAACAATGCTCACCGGCGAGCATGATTTTTCATCCTTTCGCGCCGCCGGTTGTTCGGCAAAAACGCCGCGCCGCCATCTGCGCGAGATTATGATTTGCGATAATGCCCCGTTTTTGAGTGTGGCGTTTTGCGCCGATGGCTTCCTGCGCCGGATGGTGTTAAACATTACCGGCGCGCTCCTCGTCATCGGGCGGGGCGAAAAGCCGCCGCAATGGGCAGAAGAACTGCTGGCGGCAAAAAACCGCAATGTCGCGCCCAAAGCGGCGCCGGCCGAAGGTTTGTATTTTGTCGGCGCCGATTATCCGGCGCGGTTTAATCTGCCGCCAACGGTGCGGCGTTTGCCGTTTGGCTAACCGAAACTAAATGCCCGTCAGCAGGTTATCCGGCACGGAACGGCCTTCGGCAACATACTGCTTGACGGTCACAAACTTCTCGGAATATATCCGCGCGTCTTTAAAGCGGCGCATGCGGCGCAAAGTAACGATCGCACTCTCCCATGCGGTGAAAAGCGTCGGGTCGGCAAGCAATGCGTTGCGGTAGTTTTCCAGCGCTTTCTCGCGCCCTTCGGCGTTTCGCGCCAAGCCGAAAAACGCCAACGCCCGCCACTTGGCAAATGACTGGCCGTCACTGACAATAAGTTTGTGTACCGTCGGTGGTAATTGTTCCTGCCACTTGTCAAATAAATGTCCGTCATCGGGGGTTTCTTGCACGGCGATATCATAATGATAGTTTGCCATGCGCCTGTCGCCGCGCTTTTGCGCATCCATCCCCAGATAAACATTGGCAAACGGGTCATTGGCGTCTATGCGCTCCAACCTTGCAACGATAACCCGCTGCGCCTTTTTCTTGCCAAGCTCATCGGCGAGAACAAATAAAAGTCGCCAGGCTACCGCATCACCGGGGGTAAGGCGGACGACATGCTCAAGCGCCTTGTAAGCTTTTTCCGAGTCGTCGAGCGTAAGACGAAAAAAGGCGTAAGTCCCCCACAACTCGGCATCATTGATATACTGCCCGTAAGAAAGCGTCTTGCGCCACGCAATCTCCGCATCTTCCGACCTGCCAACAGACAAACCCTTTTCCGATCTTATTTCATCAATTGCTTCCTTTACCGCCTCCTGCGCCACACCGGTGGACACTCCGGGCGGAAGTATCCTTACTACCTCGTCCTCCACCACTTCATCCACCAACTTGGAGGTCAAGTACGCCGCGGTGAGCAGTTCCGCAAGTTGCCGCCATGTCAGCGCCACCTCGCTAATGGCAAGGGCGCGGCGGAAAGATTTTTCAGCCGACTCAAAATCGCCCTCTTCAGTTTGAAGTTCGCCCAGCGCGCGCAATATCTCGGCATGCCGCGCCCTTTGCGATTCGGGCGTTTCCTTTTGCAGGTCTCTCATCGTCTCTATCGCGCCCGCGAGATCGCCGGTCTCCCGCAATGCTTCGGTGCGCATGCGAAAGATGATCGGATCCTGACCGCCTTCTTCTTCCCACATTTCCAGGTGCCGCAGCAACTCGTCCCATTTCTTCTCCGCCTGCAACCGCAAGGCGATCTCGTGGTTATTCACCAACTCGCCATTTTGCGCCTGTTGCGCCGCCGCGCCAAAGCACAGCGCCGCCGCCAACACCCCGATAGCCAATCGTCTTAACAACATAGCACCCATTCTAACACCGAAAAGCAGTTTTTTTGTCTTTTTTGACAATTTTTTTTGCACGCGGGTGTGCGCGGTCGTAAGTCGTCGCCAGATTGTGAAAATCCAGCCGCGTGTATATTTGCGTCGCCGCGATATCCTTGTGCCCCAGTATTTCCTGAGTCGCGCGCAAATCGCCGCTGGACTGCAAAAAGTGCGAGGCGCTGGAATGGCGCAATACATGCGGGCTTACGGGCACGCCCATCGCCGTTTTTGCCGCCCGCTTTTGCAATCGTTGCTGCACCGCCCTGCTCCCCAGCCGCCGCCCGCCGCGCCCGACAAACAAAGCACCGCCAATATCGCCCGTCAGCAAAACCCGCGCCGCCAGCCATTTGTGCAAAGCATTCCGCGCCGCCGCGCCGACCGGCACAACCCGCCCGCCGCCGCCTTTGCCGCTTCGCACCGCGACAAAAGTGCAGCCGCCATCCACATCATTGACATCCAGCGCCGTCAGTTCGCTCACGCGCAGGGCGGAAGAATACAACAACTCCATTATCGCCCTGTCGCGGATCATTATCGGCTTGCCGCTTTCGCCATCATTATCGGCGGCGAGAAACCGGTGTGTTTGTTCCGGCGTCAGCGCGCGCGGCAGGCGCGAGGGTTTTTTGGGCGCATTGATGCCGCGCGCCGGATTGACGGCGGCGACCTTGCCGGCGCGCAAAAAATCAAAAAACATCCGCCACGCCGCCAGCCGCCGGGCGATGGTTGACGGATGCGCGCCTTTGGCGCTTTGTTGCGCCAGCGCCTCGCGCAGCATTGGCGCGGTAATGTCGGCGGGTGCTTCGGCGCAAAGTTGCAGATGATGCAAATCGCGCCGGTAGGCGTCAATGGTGTGTTTTGACAACTGCCGCACCCAGCGCAAATGCGCCAAAAAACGCGCAATGTGTTTTTCCATTCCGCCTCCGGCGGGGTTTTCCCGTTCTGTCATTTTGCCATCGCCGCCGCTATCAGTTGCCCCAGTCGCAGGGCAAAGTCGCTTGCCGTGCCGGGAGGAAAGGCGTTTTTGTCGCGCGCATACAAAAGCAACAAACCGCAAACTCCCGCGCCTTTTTTTAGCGGCACGCTGTAAGCGGACGGCAAACCGGCGACGGCATAACTTTCGTCAATCAATTCCGCCGCGCCGCCGGCAGGCAACTTTGCCGCCCGCCGTTTTGTTGCCGCATCCATCTCGTCGGCGGCGATAATCCGGCAGCGGGTGATTTTCGGCAATGCGCGCGCCATGGTTTTTTCGGCTTGCGCCCGCCACTGCAAGCCCGGCTTTTTGGCGCTTATCAAAAGCAGGGCGAGTTTGTGCAGCGCGCCGACAATGGCGTCGTTGTCGCGCGCCGCGGCGAGTTGTTTTTTTGCCTCGCGCACGGAGCGGCGCAACCCGGCTATCTCCGAGGCGCGGATGTCCATAATGTCGCTCATCGCCCTTTGCCGTTTTTTGCCGCGCGGTGGTTTATAATAACGCCCGGCGCAGGCGCGTAGCTCAGCTGGTTAGAGCGTTGCCTTGACATGGCAGAGGTCACAGGTTCGAGTCCTGTCGCGCCTACCGCTATTTTCCGTATATCCATTCGGGCAGCCACAAGGCGATTTGCGGGAAGGCGACAATCAAGCCCAGCCCTATAAGTTGTATGACCATAAACTGCATCATCCCGTAATAGATATCCTTCAAATCCCACTGCGGCGCGACACCCTTGAGAAAATACGCCGACAACGCCACCGGCGGCGAAAGCCACGCCGTTTGCAAATTAACCGCTACCAAAATGCCAAACCACACCAGATTAAAACCCAACTGCTCCACCAAAGGCAGCAGTATCGGCACGATAATCAGCACGATAGGCACCCACTCCAAGGGCCAGCCGAGCAGGAATATAAAAAGCATTATCATCGCCAGTATCAATATCGGCGGCAAATCCAGCGTCAGCAGTATGTCGGTCAGCATCCCCGGCGTGCCGAGGTTTGAAAACACCGCGCCGAAAAAGTTGGATGCCGCAACCAGAAACAATATCAGCACCGATATTTCCAACGTTTTTATCAGCGCGCTTTTCAACTTGGCAAATGTCAGACGCCGGTAAGCCAAAGCCAAAAACAAACCGCCCGCCGCCCCGCAACCCGCCCCTTCGGTCGGCGTTGCAAAGCCGAACAAAATGCTGCCGAGTGCGGCAAATATCAAACCCGCCGGAGGCACCAAGCCGCCGAAAAACTCGCGCCAAATATGCTTCTTGTCGGCATTGAGATATTCGTCCGGCGCGGCGGGACCGAGAGACGGATTAAAATAACAGCGCAAAAGCGCATAACCGGCATACAAAACTGCCATCATAATCCCCGGTATAATGGCGGCGGCGAACAAATCGGTAACCGGCACTTCCAGCACCGGACCCATCACAACCAGCATAATGGACGGCGGGATGAGAATGCCCAAAGTGCCGCCCGCGGTTATCGTCCCGGCGGAGAGGCGGACATCATACTTCGCCCTTGACATTGTTTTTGCCGCCATAATCCCCAATATGGTAACCGATGCGCCGACAATGCCCGTTGCCGCGCCGAAGATAATCGCCACAAACAATACCGCCAGATACAACGAGCCGCGCAAGCGCGCCAGCATCAAACGCACCGACTCAAAAAGCCGCTCCATCAAGCCCGCCTCTTCCATCATCACGCCCATAAAAACAAACAGCGGCACCGCCGTCAATGTTTGTTCCAGCATTGTGGAGTTAAACTGCAGCGTCATCAGCCAAAACACCGTGTCGCCAAAGCCGATATAGCCAAAGACGATGCCCAAAAAGATGAGCGTGAAGGATATCGGAAAGCCGACAAAGATGGCAAACAGCATGCAGCCGATAAGCAGCAAGCCGAGGATTTCGTTGCTCACGGCCATCTCCCTTTCCACGCGGCATAAAGCGACTTCAACAACTCGGAAACGCCCTGCAAAAGCAAAAGCAAAGCCCCGACCGGCATAGTAGTGCGCGCCGGCGCGACCAGCGGTCGCCATGCGGTATCGTCCAGCCGCTCCGACCTTTGCCATGCCTCAACGGCATATTCCGCCGAGAAGACAAAAAATAAGCCGATGCCGGGAAAAAACAGCAGAATGTAAAGAGTAGCGTCAATCAGCCCCTGCTTGCGCGGCGCCAAATGGCGGTAGATAAAATCGGCGCGGATATGCACCCCGCGCATTAGCGCATAACCGGCGCCGAGCATAAACATCGCGCCGTAAAGCATGCGGCTGATATCAAAAGCCCACAAAGTCGGCGCGGTAAAAACATAGCGAACGAATATTTCATAAACCATCGCCGCGAATATCGGCAGCGTCAGCCAGCAAACAACCGCCCCGGCATAACGCGACAGGCAATCCAGCCGCGTGATGACAAAAGCCATCCACGGCGGCATGTCATCGGGCATCGCCCCGCCGGTTTTGCGCTCGGCGATTAACTCGTCGACAAGTTCAACGGGTTGGTCGACGGTTTTGTTGTCATCGTTCATTGTATGTTAATAATATACCTGCATTTGGGATATGAAGTGCATCCCCAGAATTTGGAACCGGAACGCGCTCCCTTTCCCGCCGTGCGCATAACAAGCGCGGCACCGCACTTCGGGCAAGGTTGCGTCGACTTTTCGTCATTAGTTTCTTTTGCGGCGTGAATTTCTTTCGCGGGCGCACGGCGCGCGGCGGATGCCGGAGGGCGCGCGTGCCGCTCTTCCAATGAACGCAAATGTGCTCTGTGATTGAGCGTAGGGTCTTCCTTAAGCCCATGCAGTTTTCCACATATCTCCCACACTTGCTCGGCAGAAAGCCGGGGCGTTTGGAAATTCTTGATATATTTTATCAACCCCCGATTCATAACATTTTCGGGCATCTCCGTTTTGAAAACGCACTCGTCGGGGACAAAAAACACCACGGACTCAAATGCCGACTCGGGCAAGCCCAAAAACCCCGACAGACATTTAATATGCCGGTAGTTTTGGCGAAGCGGGTTTTGGAATCGGAATTTCTTGCCTCCGGTAAGCGATTGTGTCCACTGCTTGTCTCGCTCGGAGCCGAATATCCAGCCCTTCATGTTTTTCGTTTCCACGACAAACACAGCGTAGCGGGAGACCACAATGTGGTCAATTTGCGTCGTTTCGCCACCTTCATCGGGGACGATGGTGTCGTGAAAGCGAGGGTATTCCTCCTTGTCAAGTGCCAGCCAGAGGGCGAATTGCGGGAGTTTTTCCCCAAGCCAGCCCTTAACGGAACTCTTGATGGTATTCATACCTGCAAAAAAAGAACCGCCGCGAAAACCTGCAGATTGCAGTTTTCGCGGCGGATGGTTGGCGCCCTGAGATTACTTCAGGGTGTCGGCGTATGCCTTGCCCAAACTGGCATTTGATGCTTGCGCGCCTGCCCAAAAAGGCACGGCAACATCGGCAAAATCGCGCATGGAACTCCACACTTCCAAAAAGAAAGCGTTTTCCTGCTTGTTTTTGTCGAGCAGTTTGCCCGCCGCCGCCATAAACTGCGGGAAGTAATCCGCGGGCGTGTCGTGCAAAATGACGCCGTGATTTTCGGTCAAATCTTTCAGCGCTTTGCCGTTTTCATAAATGCGGTAAGCCAAAGAGCGCATCAACGATGCATCAGCGGCGACTTCCATCGCTTTTTGTTGCGTTGGCGTCAGTTTGTTCCACACATCCTTGTTGATATACAAGTCGGCATTGACGATATTTTGGTGCAGCCCTTGCAGGTAGTAGTGCTTAAGCACTTTCTGAAAGCCAAAAACGCTGTCCGGTTTCGGGCAGCACCATTCGGCGGCGTCTATCGTGCCTTTTTCCAGCGCCGGCAGAATGTCGCCGCCGCCCATGGCAACTGCGGCAATGCCCAACTCGCTGTAAGTTTGCCCGGGAATGCCCGGCGGCGCGCGATAGCGGTATTTGCGAAAGTCGTCCATGCTCTTGATGGGCTCTTTGAACCACCCGAGCGCTTCGGGACCAACCGGCTGCAGCATCAATCCCTTGACATTGACACCCATCTCAACCCACAACTGGTCGTACAACTCCTTGCCGCCGCCAAACATATACCACGATATCCACGCGATATTGTCCAGCCCCAAACCGGCACCGGCAGTCGGCGAGCCAAAGAGCGCGGCGGCGGGATGCTTGCCCGACCAGTAATGCGTCCAGGCAAAGCCGCCTTCTATCAGCCCTTTGTCGACGGCATCCAGCGTTTCCTTGACGCCGACAACGGCGCCGGCGGGAAGCACTTCAATCTCCACCTCGCCCTGCGTGAGCGCGCGGACATTGTCGGCAAAATCTTTGAGCATCGTCACTTCGTCGGCTTTGGACGGAATGACCGATTGGACGCGAATGACGGTCTTTGCCGATGCCTGCCCGCTGAGGGCAAGCGCCAGCGCCATCATCGCGGCAAAAACGGGTTTTGTGGGAATTTTCATGGTTTGGTTCTCCGGTGTGGAAAGTGTATTTGCGGGAAAAAGCATCCCCGCCCGATTACTTTATACCACACTTTTGCCGATTTGCAACTTTTTGCGGCTATTTGCCGCACCGCCGTGCTATTTTTGTTTTGGCGGCGGCGGGAGTAGAATGCCAAAAAATACACTTGCGCTTATGGCGGGGAGAAACACACCAATGAAAAAACCGGTTTACTTTGACTATTCGGCGACGACGCCCGCAGACCCGCGCGTTGCCGCCATCATGACCCAATACCTGACGCACGACGGCGTCTTCGGCAATCCGGCATCGCGCTCGCATGCTTTCGGCTGGGAAGCCGAAAAAGCGGTGGAAGACGCCCGCGCCAATGTCGCCGCCGTGATAAAAGCCGACCCGCGCGAGATTATCTGGACATCCGGCGCGACCGAAGCCAACAATCTGGCACTGAAAGGCGCGGCAAACTTCTACCGCAAAAAAGGCAACCGCATCGTAACCGTCAAAACCGAGCACAAAGCGGTGCTTGACACCGTGCGCGAGTTGGAGCGCGAAGGTTTCGCCGCGACCTATCTGGACACCGAAGAAAACGGCATGCTGGATATGGCGAAGTTTGAAGCGGCATTGGGCGATGATGTTTCGGTGGTATCGGTAATGTGGGTCAATAACGAAATCGGCGTTGTGCAACCTCTGGCGCAAATCGGCGCGATATGCCGCGCGCGCGGCATAGTGTTTCATGTTGATGCGGCGCAGGCGGTCGGCAAAGTGCCGATGGATGTCAATGCCGCCAATATTGACCTGATGTCAATGTCGGCGCACAAGTGCTATGGTCCCAAAGGAATGGGCGCTTTGTATGTGCGCCGCAAGCCGCGGGTGCGCCTGAACGCCCAAATCCACGGCGGCGGGCACGAGCGCGGCTTGCGCTCCGGCACATTGCCGACTCATCAGATAGTGGGAATGGGCGAGGCATTCCGCATCGCCGAAGAAGAAAGGGAAGCCGAATACGCCCGCACCGTCAAACTGCGCGACAAGTTGCTGGCGGGCGTGCAAGAGATGGAAGAAGTGTATGTCAATGGCGACTTACAAAACCGCGTCCCGCACAACCTCAACATATCATTTAATTTTGTTGAAGGCGAATCGCTGATAATGGCGATAAAAGATGTCGCAGTATCATCCGGCTCCGCCTGCACTTCGGCATCTTTGGAACCGTCCTATGTTTTGCGCGCGCTGGGACGCAACGACGAGTTGGCACACTCCTCCATCCGCTTTTCCATCGGCAGGTTCACCACCGAAGCGGACATAGATTTCGTAGTGCAACTACTGCACAACAAAATAGCCAAGTTGCGCGACTTGTCGCCCCTGTGGGAGATGCACAAAGAAGGCATAGACCTGAACACCGTGGAATGGGCGGCGCATTAAAACGCAAAAAAGTTATTATCGCCGTCGCCGAGAAAGCGGCGGCGTTAATAAAAAGCGGTTGGACGCGCGGCGCGGAAGCACGCGATACCCGCCGTCAAGCAGTGTTCGCATCATCAGCAGATGCCAAATGCTTTTGCGCGATAGGCGCACTGTTGCGTGCGATGACTGACTGCGGCGCATACGACCGCAACTATCACGCCTATGACGAAATACGGCACCGCTACGCCGATAAGATAGGCGCGGAAATAGTGACACACAACGACAAGGTCGCACGCCACAAATCGCATGTTATAGCGGTTTTCACAGCAATCGCCGCCGACATTCGCACCGAGTTGGAAACGCCGCGCTCGGCGAAGTGTTGCAAAAGCGGACGGCATTAAGATGACTGGCAAACCGATACTGGACAACCGCGCCGATGGCGGCAAAGCCGGCGACTTTTTGCGAAAAGCCATCACCCCCGGCTCACAAGTGCGGGCGGTATCGGCATATTTTTCCATTTATGCCCACCACGAATTGCGGGATGAATTGGATGCCGCCTCTGACTTCCGTTTTTTGTTTGGCGACCCGGCATCCGTCGCCGTCAAAACCCACGATGACGCCGTAAAACCTTTCATCCTCGGCGAGGATGGCAACATCGCGCCGCATTATAATTTGAGGCAAAAATACGCCGCCCAAGAATGCGCACGGTGGTTGCAAAAAGAATCCGTACAAGTGCGCACGCTCAAAGAAGGGCTTTTGCACGGCAAAATGTATATGACCGACATGCCAAACGGCGCAAGCGCAGCATTTTGCGGCAGTTCAAACTTCACCGCCCGCGGTTTGGGCTTTGCGCCCGGCGGCGGCAATTGGGAGTTAAACATAACCGCCGACGACAAAACCCGCGCCGCCCTGCGCGAGTGGTTTGATATTTTGTGGAAAAGCGGCAAAGTGTGCGATGCCAAAGAGCAAATGCTGGAAGCATTAAGTCAATTGGGGAAAAATCAAAGCCCGGCGTTTATCTACTATCTGACACTCTACCGCTTATTCAAGGAAGAACTGGAAGCGGCGCAGCAACAGGAAAGCGATTTGAGCCTGAAAGATTCGCAAATATGGCAAATGTTATACCGGTTTCAGAAAGACGCCGTAAGCGGCATTATCCGGCGGCTTGCGCGTCATCGCGTTTGCATCCTCGCCGACAGCGTGGGGCTTGGCAAAACCTACACGGCATTGGCGGTTATGAAGCATTATGAAAAATCAGACATTCTTGTTTTGTGCCCGAAGCGGCTGGAACAAAACTGGAAGCAGTTTTCATTTACCCACAAAAACAACCCGCTGGCGGGCGACAGATTAAGGTATGAAATTCGCGCCCACACCGACTTGGGAAGCAACAACAAAAAAAACAAGGACTTTGCATGGGACAGGTTTAACCTTGTCGTCATTGACGAGTCGCATTATTTTCGCAACTCTACCGGCGAGAGATACAAACAACTGCGGGCGGCGCTGGACCAATCCAATGCCAGAGTGCTGATGCTTTCGGCGACGCCGATAAACACATCGCTCAAAGACCTGCGCAACCAAATATGGCTGGGCGCGGCGGACAATGCTTTCAATCGCGATATGAATATCGGCAGCGTGGAGCAACTTGCCACCGTATCACAGCGGGCTTTTGTGGAATGGACAAAGTCCGGCGCGCGCGACAAAAACGCGCTGATAGAGTCCATGCCCGGCAATTTTCTAAAACTGATGGATGCGGTTACCGTCGCCCGTTCGCGCTCGCTCATCAAAAAGGTTTATACCGCCGAAGACGGCGGCAAGTTGGATTTTCCCAAACTGGGGGAAACCCAAACACTGAGTATGCCGACCGACACCGAAGGCGAACTTGTTTATGCCGACATACACCGGCGCATCGGCGAGTTTGGCTTGTCAATCTATTCCCCTTCCGACTACCTGCTCCGGGAGGACGAAAATGACAAGAAGCACTTGGTGGACAATTTTACGCAACAAGACCGCGAGCATTATCTCATCGGCATGATGCGCGTTAACTTTCTCAAGCGGCTGGAAAGTTCCCCTTATGCTTTTTGCCAAACGCTCGGGCGGACGATTGACAAAATCGCCAAAACCGAAGAAGACATTGCCCGCTTTCTTCAAAAAAAAGCATCCATTATCCGCGAACAGACAACGATTCCCGGCACCGGCAAGGAATCGCAACCTTCGCTAAACAACCGGGCGACCGACACTGCCGACAGCATCCCCGAAGAAGAAGACATGGAAGATATGGGGGAAGATGAAAATTGGACGGTTGGCAAGAAAAAGATTTATAATTTTGAGGAACTGCGGCTGAACGAATGGCTGGAAGACCTGCAAAAAGACCGCAAGACGCTGAAAGGGTTATTGGAAACCGCAAAGCGCGTTGAGCCAAAGCGCGATGCCAAACTTGCCAAACTTAAGGAGTTGCTGCGCGACAAAATCCAAAACCCGACAACAAACAAAGACGGCGGCGAAAACCGCAAGGCGTTGCTTTTTACTTCCTACGCCGACACGGCGCAATATGTTTATGACGAACTCAAACCGCTGGCGGCGGAACTCGGCGTTGCCATTGCACTGGTCGTTGGTAGCGGCGACAATGACACCACGGCAAAAGGTTCCCATAAAAACTACGGCGACATTTTGCACGACTTCTCGCCGCGCGGGCAAAAGCCACACGGCGAAGAGATAACCATTCTCATCGCAACCGACTGCGTATCGGAGGGGCAGAATCTGCAAGATTGCGATTATGTCATCAACTACGATATCCATTGGAATCCGGTGCGCATTGTCCAGCGTTTCGGGCGCATAGACCGCATTGGTAGCAAAGCGGAGCGGATACGAATGGCAAACTTCTGGCCCGCCATTGATTTGAACAAATACCTGAATCTGAAACATCGCGTGGAAGCGCGGATGGCGCTTGTGGAAATAGGCGGAAGCGGCACGACCACGGGCGAAAAAGAAGAAGCGACCAAACTGCTGGAATTTCGCAACAAACAACTGCTGGATTTGTATAACAACAACATTGACGCCGATGCCATAGACGCAGACGGCGTTGGCGTGAGCGACTTTACGCTGGCAGATTTTTTGGCGGAGTTGCTTGCTTATTTGCAAAATGACAAATACAAGTTTGACAATGCGCCCAATGGGCTTTGCGCGGTTGTTGCCGCCGAGCCGGATAAAAATGCGCATGCCGGGGTTATCTTTTGTTTGTGCCACAAAGACGCGCCGGCGGCGGATGGCGAGCGGCGCAAGGATAACCGCCTGCATCCGTATTATCTGGTTTATGTGCGCGATGACGGGCGGATGCATTATTCGCACACTTCCGCCATTCGTTCTTTGCGGCTTTTTGGCGAGTTGTGCCGCGGCAAAACCGAATACCTGCCCGACTTGTGCGCCGCCTTTGACCGCGAGAATGAAGACAAGAGCATGCCAAAATACAACACGATGCTGCAAGCGGCGATAAGGGACATTGCGGAGAAGTTTCAGACCGGCGCGCTTGGCGGCTTGTCCGCCGACCGCGGGGCGAAGTTGCCGATGTCGGCGGATTATCCGTCAAAGGCGGATGATTTTGTGTTAACCTCGTGGCTGGTCATCCGCGATAACCGATAATGACAATACTGGACACTGCAGAGATGAAAGCCATTAGCACCGCCTTGTCGGCGCGGGGTTTGCCTTTGGCGGACGATGCCCGCGCGTTTTTCGCCGCGCTTGGTTATGAGAGCGGGAAAACAATGCCGGGCAGTTTTTCGGCGATGGGGTTTTTTGACGCGTTGAAACTGCTGCCGCAGTTTAAAGACGGCATAAACGAAACCGACTTTCGCAACCATGTCAAAGAGGCGGCGGTTGTTTGCCAATTCGGCGATGACGAGATAAACGCCGCAAATAAGGGCGGCGCGCTTTTCCCCGGCAAATTCCGCCGCACCGACATACAAAGTTTTGTATTTATCGCCATTGATTTGAAGCCAAACGGCGGTTATGGCAGGGGATTGCTGGCGCGGATGACTCGTGCCATTAACCGCCGTTTGGCAATGCCCGCAGTTGTGTTTTTTCGTCATAACGATGACAAGGGCGGCAAGGGCGACGATGCGATAACGCTATCTTTCGTCCATCGCCGCGCGTACAAGAAAGACAAAAACCGCGACACCATCGGGCGCGTGTCAATGTTGCGGGCGATATCCCGAAACAATCCGCACCGCGGACATCTGGACATCCTCACCGATTTGACAACAAAGCAGCGGATGGAATGGATAGCCAAAAACAACAAAACCCCAAACTTTGACAACCTCCTCGCCGCATGGCTGGACGCGCTGGACACCGAAGCATTAAACCTGCGCTTTTACGCCAAACTGCTGGAATGGTTCAACCGCGCCGTTGGCATCTGCACATTCCCGGACGGCAAAGACAAAAAAGAAGAGCAGGTAATGCGAATGATAACGCGGCTTTTGTTTGTGTGGTTTGTCAAGGAAAAAAGTTTGGCGCCGCCGGATTTGTTTGATGAAGCGTTTGCCCGCCGGATGCTTTGCGATTACAAGCGCGAGTCGTCCGATTATTACCGCGCCGTTTTGCAAAACCTGTTTTTTGCCACGCTAAACACGCCGCCCGAACAACGCCGCTTTCGCATGCGAATCGCCGAAGGCAAAAACAAAGGCGAAGGCGCGCCGGAAGAACATCGCGATGCAAACTTATACCGCTATGAAGATTTATTGCGCGACAAGGACGCGTTTATCGCCGCCGTTAAAGAAGTGCCTTTTGTTAACGGCGGTTTGTTTGATTGCCTGGACCCGTTTGAGAGCGGCGGATACATTCCCGACCGCAAGCGGGTAGATTGTTTTACCGACAATAAAACGCATCGCAAACTTATGTCCGTCCCCGCGCGTTTGTTTTTTGACGATGATGGTTTGTTTTCGCTGTTTGACAAGTTCAAATTCACGGTATCGGAAAACACGCCGATAGAAGAAGAAGTCGCGCTTGACCCGGAGTTGCTTGGTTTGGTTTTTGAGAACTTGCTGGCGGCGATAACGCCCGAAACGCGCGACAATGTCCGCAAAGAAACCGCGCTTCGCAAACAAACCGGCTCTTTCTACACGCCGCGCCGGATAGTGGATTATATGACCGACGAGGCGCTTGTCAGTTATTTTTGCGGGCGCATCAAAAAGCAAAACACAACATTCCAAAACCGCCTTCGCGACCTTGTCCACTGGGATGGCGATGCCGCGTTTTCGGACGGCGAAAAAGACGATATTATTAAAGCCATCAATGAAATGAAAATGCTTGACCCGGCGGTTGGTTCCGGCGCTTATCCGATGGGAATGTTGCACAAACTTGTGCATATTCTCTACAAGACGGACAGGAATAACGAAAAGTGGAAACAGGCGCAACTAAAAGCCGCGGGAGAGATACCGGATTTGGCATCGCGGGAGGAATCGCAAAAGAGCATAAGGCACATCTTTTCGGAGAAAAACAACTATGGCGATTATGCGCGCAAGTTGTATCTTATTCAGCGCGTCATACACGGCGCGGATATTCAGCCGGTCGCGGTGCAAATCGCGCGCTTGCGTTTTTTCATATCGTTGTTGATAGACCAAAAGCCGCGCAAAGGGTCGTATAATCAAGGCATAGCCCCGTTGCCGAATTTGGAAACCAACTTTGTGGCGGCGGACACATTGACGGCGTTAAAATATAAAAACATCCAAAAGGGGGAACAGGGAAAACTGGAAGACCCGCGCATCAAAAACCTGATGGCGGATATTAACCGCATGCGCGAGCGGCATTTTATCGCCAAAACCCGCAAAGACAAATACGACATCCGCGAACAAGACGAAACACTGCGCAGGAAACTTGCCAAAGCATTAATCGTTGGCGTTTTTGACAAAGAAGATGCTGAGCGCGTGGCAAAATGGGATTTATACGACCAAACGGCAAAGGCGGATTGGTTTGACCCGGAACTCATGCTCGGTGTCCGTAATGGCTTTGGCATTGTCATCGGCAACCCGCCTTATGTCCGCGCCGATTCGGGAGAGCGTCATCTGGCATATCGCCAAAGGTTAATGGCAAGCGGGCAATACGAAACGCTTTATCAAAAGTGGGATTTGTATATCCCCTTTATGGAGCGCGGTTTTCAACTGCTCGCCCCCGGCGGCATAGAATCGCTGATAATCTCCGATGCCTACTGCCGCGCCAAATATGGCAAAAAATCGCGGCAGTGGTTTTTGCAAAACAGCGTCATCTCGCGCCTGGACTTCTACACCCCCATAAAACTTTTCAAGGCGGGCGTGCATAACTTGTCCTTTGTTTTTCGCAAAGCCGAAGGCGGCGACAATATCCCGTTGCGCCGTTTGCATAACGAAGCATTTGGCAATGTTGAAGTTTTGTCAAACGACAAACAAAGCGAAGAGGACGAAGGCATTTTCGCTTACGACAAGCGCGGCGGCGGTGGTGGCTTTTCCGTGCCGATTGTGCCGTTGCGGGATATATGCCACATTAGAGTTGGAGTAGTCGCCCATAGTGCCTCAGAATCCGGCGAGCATTTCGGCGTGTTTGATTTGCTCAGTGAAGTAAAAAGCAAAACACATCCGGCATCCTTTGTTCTGGGCAAGGATATCGGCAGGTTTTTTTGCCACAAGATTCGTTATATGGAGTGGGGAACTAAACGCGCTCCCGGTGCTTTTTTCAGAAAGGCATTCCCGGAATTGTTTAATGCCGCCGAAAAAATTATCGCGCTTCGCAGCCCGGGGCGGCGGAGTGTCAAATTATTTTATGATGACGCACAAATTCATTTTGATGCAAGTGCGGTCGGATTTGTTCTTTGGCGTGAATTAGCGGGCGTGGAAAACCGTTCCATTGTCAAAGATGCCCGCTATCGCCATCAAAAGCCGCGTCAAGGCGAAAAGACGCGCGAGGCATTGGAACAAATCAGCAACCGCTTTTCGCTTTTGTATTTGTACGGCATAATGGCATCGGACACCGCCCGCCAATACCTTGACGCCAACCGCCGCAGCAACATGCACCTGTATCCGGACGATTGGAAAGCCCTGCGAATCCCCGACATATCGCCGGAAGAACAAAAGCCGATAATCCAACTCGTCCGCCAAATAATGGCAACAAAAGCCCAAAACCCCGCCGCCGACACAACGGCAAAAGAGCAACAACTAAACCAAAAAACCGCAACCCTCTACGGCATCCCCAAAGCCAAATAACCCGCCCCGCTAAAAAAGTTTGGATGCGGGTTTTTGTTGCGGACGCGCCTTCTTCTTTTTGTCCCTGCGCTTATCCGCAACCGGCGACGCATCGCCCAACAACAGGAATTGGCTTTCGCTAATCCAGCCCTGTTTCCACGCAAATTCCAAAAACGAATAACAATCCATTTTTTCTTTTTCGCAAACATCGGGGATTTTCCTGATATAATAATTATCCCGTTGCGCCGTGCCTTGTCCTTTCTCGCCGGTAATGACGGGAATTCCTAAAACTTTTCCCCATGCAACGACATAATAATCCGCATCGTTGTCGGGAACCGCCAATTTGCGGTATGTGTTACTCAGCCGCTCCACTTCCCGCTCTATTTTTGCGTCAAAGCCGTCCTCGCGCAACGGCGCCTCCAGCCATTCGCGGTGTTGTATCACCCACTCGCGGACATGCTCGGGTTCTTTTACTTCGTCGGAGTTTTTTAACTCGTCAATCACCCCCGAGGGCGAAACAATGATTCCGGCGCGGATGGCTCGCGCCAAAATATCCAGCAACATATCAATCGCGTATTTTCCCTCATACGCGTATATCCAAATGTTGGTGTCAAACACGCAACGCATTGCCCTACCTTCCCCATCGGTGCAGCGGAAAATTCAATTGTTCAGCCATGCTACTCAGCGCATCCAGTTTGATATCAACAAGCGCGCCGACATCCAGCGCGGATATCGCGCCTTGTTCGTAGGCATCCAATGTTAGCGTTGCAAAATATCTCCCAAAGCGCTCCAACTCCGGCTTTCCGGACGGCTTCTTTGGCTTTTCCTGCTTCCGGCGGGGGACGGGCGCTGATTCCGTTTCCGCGAAAGCCAATTGATGGGAGTTGCTCTTTCGCCTTGCTTTTTGCTTATTCCCCCCTTTGTCATCGCGCAAGCATTCTCCCCGCAATTCGCTGCTTTTTCCCCGTGTGATGAGTTGCATGCTTGCCGCACGGACGGCAACGGCACTACGGCTTACTTTGTAATATTCCGCGATGATACTAATTTTTTGCCTTGTGTTCCCCAGGGTCGTATTCCACTTTGCCCGAAAATTCTCGTGCGGCATAAGTGCGGCGGCGGCGGCGCGGTTGCAGTATTCCTCGTCGCCGCCCGAAAAGGCATAAGATTGGGAATCCGCATCGTGCATTCCCGATTTGCCAATCCACAGATGTGCAATCTCGTGCACAAGGGTGAAAATGCGCCTGACTTCCATGTCGCCGGAGTTAAGGACGACAACCGGCGCAATATCATCCCCTATCACGCATCCGCTGAATTCATCGGATGGAATGCGGATTTTGCGCCTGCCGCTTTGCATAACAATAATGCCCGTTTTCCCGGCAAGTTGTTGCCAATACTCCAGCACTTTTTGGGGCGTGTCCATTTTGGCAAGTTCGTCGCCGTCAATGCCGAGCCAGTTGCGGATATTTGCGCCCAGCACTTCGGCATTCGTCGGACGCTTGCCAAAGCCCGGCGGCTTCTTAAGCCCCCCGCTTTCGGGCGATTCCTCCAAAAACTCGCGCGCCCATTCTTGGCGCTCGCATGTTTGCCGCAACAACACGCGGAAGTTTGGGCTCAATTTTTTGTCGTAGTTGGTGCGGCGGAAGTCATCCGGCTCGCGGTCCAATTCCCGCACATCCTGCGGAATTTGCCGCAAGTACAGAAAAGTCAGCGAGCGGTGGTAAAACTTAGCAAGTTCTTTCGCTTCCGCCAAAGGGCAATCCCCGCCTGCTTCCCACTTGCAGATATCGGGGAATCTTTCCTCAATTTCGCCGAGAGTGCGCCCGGAAGCATTGCGCGCATATTCCAAAGCCCTCGGGGCGACCGGTGCGATGATGCCTCTCATTTTTTCCTCATGCCCAAAGTGTGAAAACTGAATTATAACCCGAAAAGGCGGATTAGGTTTGCATGTTTGGCTTTTCGGGGTTATGGCTGGTGAAGAAGTCGTATAGTTGGCGCGGCAGCCAATCGGGCGGGGTGCCTGTGAAGGCGGCGTGGGCGCCTTTTTTTGGGCGGTTGTGGCGGATGTTGGCGGGGGTTTTTGATGGGTTTGGCAGGGATGACGGGGGGACTATTGGGTCGTTTTGGGCGTTTATGCATAAGAGCGGGAGTTTGACATTTTGCAAAGCCGCGCCGCAGGAACCTTGTTGCCAATAATCGGCGGCGTTTGTGAAACCATGCACCGGGGCGGTATAACATTCGTCAAACTCCGCCAAAGTCCGCACTTTGCCGATATCAATATCGCGCATTTTGTTAATCGCCGCCTGCGCTTTGCCAATATCGCGCATTTTGTCATTTGCCTCATTTGCCGCTTGTGCTTTGCCGATATCCCGCGCATTGCCGATATCCGCTTGTGCTTTGCCGGTGGTTGTTTTATTCATAACTTCCCGTGCATTGTCAATTGCCGCTTGTGCTTTGCCGATATTGCCGTTTGCGAACCATTCGGGGTTTTGTTTTTGTTTTTGTCGGATTTTGGCGCGCAGGGTTTTCATAAAGTGCTTTTCATACAAAAGGCGGTTTATGCCGCCGCTCATCGCCCGCACCGATGCCGCCAAATCAAAAGGCGCGGATATTGTCGCCAGCGCGCAAATGCCGGCATTGTCATATTTGCCGTTGCCGCATTTTGCCGCCCAGTGGATAAGCGCATTGCCGCCCAGTGATATTCCGGCGGCAAAAAAGCCGGAATGCGCAAAAGCACCGGCGCAAAAGCGCAGCATCCAATCCACTTCGGCGGCATCTGCGGCATGATAG
Source organism: Gammaproteobacteria bacterium (assembly GCA_051009015.1). Lineage (GTDB taxonomy): Bacteria > Pseudomonadota > Gammaproteobacteria > Tethybacterales > Persebacteraceae > JAHRAH01. The sequence goes on from JBPCWZ010000062.1 coordinate 23,593, forward strand.
GCGCGCGGTTGATGATTCATCAATCCGCCGCAAGTGCGAAAGTGCGGGATGGCGACATTCCATCCCCGCGCGCCGAAGTAGGCGGCGAGGCGGCGCACCGAGCCGCTTTGTGCCGACCCTTCCAAGCCGTGAAATATCACCAGCAAAGGTTTGTGCGCCAAGCCGCAAACGGCATCAACGGCGACTTCGTCATTGTCGGGTGTTTTGACGAGTTGCCGCCGGTAGCAAACCGCCGCCGCGCCGCCGCAAGCGGCATAACAAGTTTCCAAATGCCGCGAGAGCATCCACCACCGGCGGCGAAAAGATTCCATAATCCATTATAACGGCGGCAAAATGCGGGTAAAATGGCAGTGTTATGGAAGTGTGCATTCCGGATATCGGCGATTTTGCCGAAGTTGCCGTCATTGAGATTCTCGTCAAGCCCGGCGACGAAGTCGCGGCGGAAGCCCCGCTGGTGATATTGGAGTCGGATAAGGCGACAATGGATGTGCCTTCGCCCGCCGCCGGAGTTGTGGCGGCGGTGCATATCAAGGTTGGCGACAAGGTTGGCGAAGGGACGCTTGTCGTTGAACTTAAGGATGTCAAAGACGGCGGGGAAAAAGCACAACAGGCGCAAAGCCCGCCGCCCGAAGATGACAAAGCCCAAAGCCCCGCGCCCGCGCAAAGCGAATCCGGCGATAGTGGCGATAGTGGCGATGTTGGCGATAGTGGCAAAACCGGCGAAAGTCCGGCGGCGAATGCGGATGATGGCGCGGGCGGCGAAGAAGCGTTGCGGGTGCCGGATATTGGCGATTTTAAGGATATCGCCGTTATTGATGTTTTGGTCAAGCCCGGCGATGTTATTGCCGCCGAACAATCGCTTATTGTTTTGGAGTCGGACAAGGCGACGATGGATGTCCCGGCGGACAAAGGTGGCACGGTCGCCAAAGTGCATATCAAAACCGGCGACAAGGTCAATATCGGCGATGTCATCTGCATCATCGCAACAACCGGCGGCGGACAACAAAAAGCGCAAAAAGCGCAACAACCGGCGGCGCAACAATCGCAACCGCAACAACAATCACAACCGGCGGCGCAACAATCACAACAACAAGAATCACAACAACAACAATCGCCGCAAAAGCCGCGCCCGCAAAGTGCGCCTTTGCCCGCGGTTGTGGAAAGCAAAGGGACTTTTGGCAAGGCGCATGCCGGTCCTGCTGTGCGCCGTTTTGCCCGCGAGTTGGGGGTGGATTTGTCGCAGGTGCGCGGCAGTGCGCGTTTGGGGCGCATTGTCAAAAGCGATGTCAAGGCATTCGCCAAAGCGCAACTGACGGCAAAAACCCAAAGCGGCGAGGGTTTGCCGCAAATGCCCGATATTGATTTTGCCAAATACGGCGGCGTGGAGATTCATCCGCTGGCGCGGGTTCGCAAACTTTCCGCCGTCAATCTGCGCCGCAACTGGCTCATCGCCCCGCATGTTACTCAGTTTGCCGATGCCGATATTACCGAAATGGACGCCTTTCGCAAATCGCTCGCCGATGACGCCAAAAAGCAGGGTTATAAGATGACGCCGCTGGCGTTTTTGTTGAAGGCGGCGGCGGCGGCATTGCGCGAGTTTCCGCGCTTTAATGCTTCGCTGTTGAACGATGGCGAAAATCTGGTAATGAAAAAGTATTTTCATATCGGCGTTGCCGTGGATACGCCAAATGGTTTGGTCGTGCCGGTGTTGCGCGATGTTGACCAAAAAGGGCTGAATGATATCGCCCGCGAGTTGGCGGAAGTCAGCGCCCGCGCCCGCGAAGGCAAACTCAAAAGCGAAGAGATGCGCGGCGGATGTTTTACCATTTCGTCGCTGGGCGGCATTGGCGGCGCGCACTTTACGCCGATACTCAACCTGCCCGAAGCGGCGATATTGGGCGTTGGCAAAGCGCAAACAATGCCAAAGTGGGACGGCGAACAATTCCGCCCGCGCTTGTCTTTGCCGCTGGCGCTTTCGTACGACCACCGCATCATAGACGGCGCGGAAGGCGCAAGGTTCATTACCCATTACGCCAATCTTTTGACCGACACCCGCCGTTTGGCGCTTTGACTTTTAATGTCATTCCCCATTTCCGTCATTCCCGCCCTCTTCGTCATTCCCGCGAAAGCGGGAATCCAAACCCTTGCCATTTGGCAATTTGCGCGATAGCGCAAACGGCGACTTGTCGCCGCAAATGGCAAACCGCAGAGTGCGCAAAGCGCACTCATAATTAAAGCCCCGCAGGGGCGCCCTGTCGGGCGCGGGTGGATTCCTGCTTTCGCGAGAATGACGAGGGAAATGGCAAAAAAGCGCGCCTTTGTCGGGCGCGCTTTTTTGGTTTTGTTGCGAGCGGTTTAGCAGTCCTTTTTTTCGCGCAGTTGCTGCAGATGCCGCTTTCTGTCGTCTGCTGCTTCTATTGCTTCGTTGGCGTTGGCGTAGGTGCCGATGATTGCCGGCCAAAAGAACAAGCCGGCGACAACATTGGTGCCGGTTACGCCTTTTTCATCGCGCGCTTTGTCTTTAAAGCGCTCGGCTTCGGCAATGGCATCGGCAAGCCCGTTGCAGGACAAGTCCGCATCGGATATCTTCTGCTCCTCTACGACATGCGGCGTTGCGCATGCGCCCGACAAAATCGCGGCAAGCGCGACAATAGCAAGTTTCTTTTTCATTGTTTTTTCCTTTTTGGTGGTTGTGGTCTAACGCAAGCGGTAGAGGATGCTTAATTCGCCGTAGCCGACATCGCTGTGCAACAGGGTGTATCCCAGTCGTCCGGCAAGGTCGCCCGATGACAACTCCAAACCGGCGCCGAAGAAAGCGCTTGTGTCGTAGTCAAATCCTGTGACACTGGCGGTGTTGCTTCCACTTCTAGCCGTGACATTTATGTCGCTGTTGTGCGTGTTTGCGCCAATTTTGCCGAAAATGGCAAAGTTGTCGTTCAACTGCCCCCGCCCGATAAGTCCGAGATAAAGCGAACTGTATTCCAAGTCGCCTTCTATCCCGCCGCCCTGGATTTTGAATTCGGCATTGCTCACATAGCCGAGTTCCAACCCGAAGTTTTCGTTAAACATTCCGCCGATATAAATGACCGGCGAGGTGTCGGAATCATCGCAGGTAAAGCCCGCCGGGCAGTCCAACTGCATCAGGGCGGCGCCCACCCCGGCATAAAAGCCGGTCGGGTCGCCTTCTTCCGCTGCCGTTATCGGGGCGGCAAAAGCCAGAATCGCGGTGGCGGCGAGTGTTTTCAGTTGTGTTGTCGTTTTTGTCATTTTTGCTCCTTTCTTTGTTGTTGGCAAAATACACATTTTACTCCCAAATTGGGAATTTAGGCAGCAATGGCAACAATTCCTTTTTTGGGAATGTTTTTTATGCACAAGTCCGTCCATACCGCCGAATACCGCGCCCTGCTCCGCTGGCTGAAGCAGGCGCGCCTTGACGGCGGGCTGACGATGGACGCCGCCGGGGCGAAAGTCAAAAAACCTTCATCATGGGTCGCCAAAACCGAATGCGGCGAGCGGCGGCTGGATGTTTTGGAGTTTATCCTCTACTGCCGCGCCTTGCGAGTGTCGCCCCGCCACGGCATCGGCATCATTACCGCCCTCATCAAAGATTAAAACCGCCCGAAAAAGGCATAACCTTATAACCGCATTCGGCTAAAAGGCGATGCGGGAAAAGCGGGGCAAAAATGCTATTATCATCGGGCGATGTTTGCTTTTGTTGATTACTTCGCCAATGTCTTCGCCCCGCACAACTTTTTGATATTGTGTTTGGGGACGGCGGGCGGCTTGATAATGGGCGCGTTGCCCGGCTTGTCGCCGACGATGGCGGTCGCGCTGTTGATTCCTTTTACTTTCAAGATGGATGCCGTCGGCGGCTTGATATTGCTGGGCGCGGTTTATACTTCCACCGTCGCCGGCGGCGCGGTCAGCGCGATATTGTTGAAAATCCCCGGCGCTCCGGCAAATATCGCCACAATGCTGGACGGGCACGAAATGGCACGAAACGGCAAAGCCGGAATGGCGCTGCAACTGAGTTTTTTGTCGTCCGGCGTCGGCGGCGTTTTGGGCGTTTTGGTGTTGATATTCTTTACGCCTTTCCTTGCCAGATGGGCGCTGAGTTTTGGCCCTTCGCATTTGTTTTGGATGGCGGTTTTGGGCGTTACCGTCATCGCGTCAATGGCATCTTCTTCTTTGGTCAAAGGTCTGACCGCCGGGTGCATCGGCTTGTTTATATCGTCAATCGGCTTTGACGGCGTGCAGGGCGTGGAGCGTTTTGTTTTCACTTCGCACTTGCAAGGCGGCGTGCATATCATCGCCGCACTGGTCGGGCTTTTTGCCATCCCGCAGGTTTTGGATATGCTCTCGCGCAGCCGCAAGGCGACAATGCTTGCCGCCGCCCGTCATTCTGTCGCCGGGTCTTTTCGCATTCTCAAAGGCAAAAAGCGGGCGATGGGTATTGGCAGTTTGGTCGGCGTCATCATCGGCTTGGTGCCGGGGGCGGGCGGACAAATCGCCGGTTTGGTCGCCTATGACCAAACGCGCAAACTCAGCGACAACCCGCAAAACTTCGGCAAAGGCGAGCCGGAAGGAGTCATCGCCGCCGAAACGGCAAACAATGCAATGGTCGGCCCTTCGCTTGTGCCTTTGCTAACTTTGAGCGTGCCCGGAAGTCCCACTGCGGCGGTTTTGCTCGGCGGTTTATTAATACACGGGATATTTCCCGGTCCCGATTTGTTTACCGATTATCCGGAAGTGTCATGGACTTTTATCAACTCGCTTTTGGTTGGGCAGATATTGATGGTGGCGTTTGGTTTGTATCTGAGCCGTTTGGCGGCGCGGGTGATGCTTTTGCCGGAGCGGTTTTTGGCGGCGGGCGTGATGTGCCTGGCGGTTTTTGGCGCATACAGCGTGCAGCATTCGTATTCCGATGTTCTGGTAATGGCGGTGCTGGGTTTTGGAATGTATGTTTTGCAAACCTACGGCTATGCCGCCGGTCCTTTGGTATTGGGGATTGTGCTGGGACCGATAGCGGAGCAGAACTTTCTGCAGGGGCGGATTATCGCCAATGCCGATGTCGGAATGCTGCCGTATTTTTTTGGCGGCGCGCTGAACTTGTCGCTGATAGCGATTATTGTTATTTCCATCCTGTCCGGCTGGTATTTGGAAGTGCGCCAGCGGCGCAAACTGCGGCAACAAACAACGGCGACAAAAGATAACAACAACGGCGACAAAAGCGCAACAACCAATGCGGCGCATAACCCGCTTGCCAAAAATGCCGGTGATATATTGATAACCCTTTTTGCCGCGCTTTGTTTCTGGGCGTCCTTTTCGGGCGATGCGCAAGTTTATGCCTTTCCGCGTTTGATAGCCGCGCTGTTGCTGGCTTTTATCATCTGCCGCTGGGGGCAGAAAATCATCAACGCAAAAGCGGCGGGAGCGATGGCAATGGAATCCATTCCAAACGGCGCGGCAGTTTTGCGCTTGTTGCCGGGGGCTTTGATAATCCTGATGCATCTGGCTTTGGCGCGTCATCTGGGTTTTTACGCCTCTTCATTCCTCGCTTTCGTCGCTTTGACAACCTATTACCGCGAAAGCAAAACCCAAACTCCCAACGGCAAAACCCCCGCCCCGCTAACCTCCGCCCTGCCCCAAAACGCAGCAATAGCCGCCGCCTTCACCGCAACCCTATACGCCCTTTTCGCCCTGTTGCTAAAAGT
>JBPCWZ010000063.1:0-2557 GCA_051009015.1 Gammaproteobacteria bacterium
TTTGGAAACTTATCAACCGGGCATCGGCGCGCTGATGAATGCTTTGGCGGCGCGCGATATTAATAATGTCCGCATTATTTGCGCCGATGCCGCGCATTATCTGCCGCTGATGTTTGCCCCGCATTCTTTGGCGGCGGCGCGGATATTTTTCCCCGACCCGTGGCCCAAGCGCCGCCATCACAAGCGCCGCCTGATAAGTGATATTTTTGCCGATACTTTGGCGCGCGTGCTTGCGACAGGCGGCATTGTCCGCATTGCTACCGATGATATGCACTATGCGGCGGCGATAGATAACACCTTTGCCGTCAATGAAAGTTTTACCGCATTGTCATCAACAAACGAACATATCCCCCAAACCCGCTTCGCCGCCCGCGCCGCAGAACAAAAGCGCAGTGTCAAACTATTAACATACAAGCGCATCTGACCATATAAAAAAGGCGGGGCGATAATGGCTTTGACCTCAAAACGCCCCCTTTTGATAATGCCGCTATAACCGAACGCGGAATTCGTATTTGACGGCATAACCATCGCCGACTGCTACGCCAAACCTGTGCAAGTTTTCGCCATTCGTATCTATGGCGAGTATCGCATTGCGGTAAGAATCAACTCCGGCAAAAAAGCGCACTTCGTCATTGATATACGGCATTACGCCAAAGCGGTATGTGTCAAGCCAAACCGCGCTATCCTGCTTTGACGGCAAGCGGATATAATCCGTGCGCAGTGCATAACCGCCCATATCATAAGTGAAACCCGCCGCCCTGTCGTCGCCATTATGCCGCCCCGAAAAGGCAAAGTTGCTTTCGCCGATGGCGATGCCCCGATGGAAAGTATCCGCCATCGCCGCATGCAAAACATTCGGCATATTCGGGGTGTATGATAATCCGCTCATGGAAGGGCAAATGACTGAATTAAGGTTTGCTCGTATGTAATCGCCAAGCCAAGATGCAGGGCAAAGTTGTGCAAACCCATTAATTCCCGGGATTGTCTCAAATGCTACTGCTACTTGACCGAGTGCAACGGTAACGGTCACGCCATTCGTGACAAGGGGGACAAGGTCGCCTGTGGCATGCAAACTTACCCGATTGAATTCGGGTAAATTACCATTCCCTGTATAATTGTAGCGGGCAACACTTAACCTGCGAAGGGTAATGTTTTGGTTCAAAATCGTCCTCTCTTCTGCTTGTTCAGTAACCGAAACAACAACCAACCAACTTCTGAGTTGACCAGCATAGTGAAGAGCGCCGATTTCCGGCGAGTTCAAACCCAGAGTCACCGGCGGGGCGGTCGTCATCGTCATCGGCGGCATCATCGTCATCGTCGTCGACGGGGGCATTATCGGATTCGTCCCCGCCGTATTGCCGCCGCCGCCGCCGCAAGCGGTCAGCAAGCCGAAAAAGAAAAGCACCAAAAAGGCGCGGATGTAGTAAGACATGGTTTTATCCTCGTTGTTTTGTGTTTTGCGGCAAGTAGCCTTTTATGATGACGAGTGCGCTTTGCGCCCTCAGGGTTTTGCCATTTGCGGCGGCAAAGCCGCCGTTTGCGCTATCGCGCAAATGGACAAATGACAAAGAGATGGATTCCCGCTTTCGCGGGAATGACGAAATAGGCGGGAATGACGAAGAGGGCGGGAATGACATTAAAAAAGTCCCGTCATTTCCGCCTTCCCCGTTATTCCCGCGAAAGCGGGAATCCAAACGCGCCCGCAAGGGCGCCCTTGCCGGGCTTTTGATTCGTGTTTTGCCATTTGCGGCGACAAGTCGCCGTTTGCGCTTTCGCGCAAATTGCCAAATGGCAAAGATGTGGATTCCCGCTTTCGCGGGAATGACGGGGAGTTGTGCGCTTTTCGCGCTTGTCGTTTGCCGCGCTTTTGCGCGGGCGGGGCGGTTAGCGGCTTTTGCCGATAACGGGATTATGCAAAGGTCTAAGCCGTGCGCCGTGCGCCGTGCGCCGTGCGCCGTGCAATGATAAACGACAAGTTAAACATGCTCAATAGCATCGCCAAGCATTATAATACAAAAAAAGCCCATTTTGCCAAATTCGCCAAAAAAATTTATCTGTGTCATTCGCGCGACAAGCGAAAATCTCCTAAACCACCGCCGCAAAGCGGCGCATTAACCGTCATTCCTGCGAAGGCAGGCTTTTTATTATCCCGCATTGGCGCAAGCAAAAAACGGATGGCGGCGGCTTTTGTTATGCCGCCGCGCTTGGTCGCAAAGCATAACAAGTTGCCGATGGCAACAATGCCCTAATGGCTTGCGAAAGCATGCGACTATATCCGGCAGGAAGATGCAAGTTGCGCGCGGTTGTTATACCGTCATAAAAACACAAACACCGGGGGCGGCTTATTATCCGCTGGGCGCAGGCAAAAAGAAAAAAGGATAACAAACAGCGGCGGCTTTGTTATCGCCGCGCCGTTAAACAAGAAATGCGAAAAAAATATCAGTCGGAAGTTTTGACGCAGTTGCGCCCCGCCTCTTTGGCGACATAAAGCGCTTTGTCGGCGCGGGCGATGGCGGTGCTGATCTCCTCGTCATCATCGGTTATCTCGGTAACGCCG
>JBPCWZ010000064.1:0-5475 GCA_051009015.1 Gammaproteobacteria bacterium
TTGACCGCCGCCGCCGGTTCCGGTTTGGCGGCGACCAAATATGAAGTGCAGCCGGCGGCGGTTGCAATGTCGCTTGTCGGCATTACGCTTGTGGCGGCGGCGGCGGCGGCTTTTAACTGCCTTGTGGAAGTTTGGCTTGACGCCAAAATGAACCGCACCAGAAACCGCCCGCTGCCCGGCGGCAGATTGACAAGAATGCAGGCGGGCGTTTTTGCCGTATTGCTCGGCGCGGCGGGTTTGTGGCTGACGGCGCATTTTGGCGGCATTCTTGCCGCATCGCTGACGGCGGCGGCGCTTTTTGGCTATGCCGTTGTCTATACGCTGTGGCTGAAAAACACCACGCCGCAAAACATCGTCATCGGCGGCGCAAGCGGGGCGATGCCTCCGGTATTGGGCTGGGCGGCGGCGGCGGATAGTGTCGGCTATGAACCTTTGTTGTTGTTTTTAATCATCTTTGTCTGGACGCCGCCGCATTTTTGGGCGCTGGCGCTATATCGCAAGGAAGATTACGCCCGGGCAAAACTGCCGATGCTGCCCGTCACGCACGGCGCGGAATTTACCGCGCAAATGATAGTGTTGTATGCTGCGGCATTGCTGGCGGTTTCGCTTTTGCCTTTTGCCGGGGGGATGTCGGGCTTTGCCTATATGGCGGCGGCGCTTGTTCTCGGCGGGCGGTTTTTGTGGCTGTCTTTGCGGTTGCGCGCCGGAAAGGACGACGGGCGGCGCTTGTTTTCCTATTCCATCATTTATCTGGCATTGTTATTTGTCGCCCTAATCGCCGACGCCGTCATTTTCGGCTAATCCGCTTTTGGCACAACGGCGAAAGTAAAAAGCGCTTTTGCCAGAAGTTTCGGCTTTTCGTTTTTGTCGTGCATTTCGCCATATACTTCGGCTTCGCCGATGATTAATCGCCGCCCTTCTTTGATGATGCTGCCGGTTGTCAATAGTTTGTCGCATGCGCCGGGGCGCAGCAAGTTCAGTTTGTATTCGGCGGTAACAACCCGCATCCCTTCGGGCACAATGGTGGATGCGGCAATGCCCGCCGTGTGGTCGGCGACAACGGCATACAAACCGCCGTGGATAACCCCGCCCTGATTCAACAACTCCGGACGGGACGGCAAAACACTGCGGCATAAACCGCGCTCCAAATGCGTTATTTGCAGCCCGACAAAGCGGGTAAAGTTGGACGCGCGCGCAACCCATTCGGCTTGTGCCATATTGGCGTCAGTCATCGGTTTGCAGTTGCCGTCAGTTGCTTTTGCCAAAAAGCCCGCGGCGGGTCATGCTTATTCCCCCGCCGCGGATTTGACCTTTCAATGTCGTCAAAAACCCAGCCAATCTTCGCGGCGCGGCAAAGTGGTCTCGGCGACTTTGCTAACTTCCGCCTTGCCGTTTTTGACAACGCCGCTATACACATTCACCCGCATCGTCCCTCTGTGGTCTTTTTCCGTCCATGTGGAAGGAATGCAAACGCCTTCCAAACCTTTCGGCACCCAATTCGTGCGGGCGTACATTCCCTGTTTGATGCCGGCGCCGGTTATTTCGCCATTGTTTTCCAGCGCCCATTCCATCGCTTCTTTCATATAAAAAGCGCTGCACACGCCGCGAATGTAATGATGCGGGCGGAAGTCGTCACTTCCGGCGATGGCATGCACGAGTTTCATTCCGGGCGCATCGCTCGTCCAAAAGGGCGTAGCGGCGACAAAGTGCATTGCCGCGCCTTCGCCCGCGCTTTCCATCGTCAGGCGGTCGCCCGCCCAGATATTGCCCAGAAACTTGAAAGTCGTGCCGACAGTCGCGCATGATTTCAGCAAAGAGACAACCGAGCCGCCGAGATTTGCCAGAAAAGCGTAGTTTGTGCCCTGCTCTTGCATCGTCAAACACTGCGCTTTGAAGTCGCCCGGCTTCATTGATACGACAACCGGCGGCAAAACTTCAAAGCCGAGTTCGGCGGCATATTCCGCGCATGCTTTTTTGGGCGCTTCCGGATAGGGATGATTCGCCCCGGCATGCACAAACTTCGGCTTATTGCCATCGCCGATTTTTTGCCAGTCGTCAAAAGCCCACTGCACAAGCGCGCGGCAGCCGTCAGAATAGGAAGGACCATAAAAGAAGTTATACGGCGCGGGCTTTTTTGTCGCCGGATTAATCCCTGTCGGGTCGGTCAAATGTCCGGAATAGGATGCCGAAAAAGTGGGGATTTGGTCGCGCGCCACAAAGGATATCAGCGCTTCGGTATCGCCCGTGCCCCATCCTTGCAGTGCCGTCATCCCGCCGTCCCGCGCGCGCCATTTGTTATATTGGGCGACCGCCTGCGGGATTTTGTAGGAATAATCCACCGATTCAAACTCCATCAATTTGCCGACCGCACCGCCTTCTTTGATGATGTAGTTGAGCGCATCCAGCACGCCGGGCCCGTAATGCTTGCCGACAAAAGCGGTCGCGCCGGTGTAATCGCGCAAATGCCCGACAAAAACTTTGTCGGCGGCGTTTGCCGCCGGGGCGATGGCGAGCATTGCCGCCGCCGCAAATAAAACGAGTTTTTTCATTGTTGTCTCCTCAGTGTGAAAAGGGGTAGTATTTCCAGTATGCCTTGACCGCCAGCCAGCGATGGCGCAAGCCGTCCGGTTCAAACATTAAGAATAACACAATTGCCAGCCCAATCGCCATTTCCTTGAAATAGGGCAGCGAATCGGCAATGTTGTAATCGGCGGCAAAAGCGGTATTGGCAATGCCGCCAAAGACCGACTCCATCACTTCCGGCAGCAGCACCAAAAAAGCCGTGCCCATCATCGCGCCGGAGACAGAGCCCATCCCGCCGATGATTATCATGCCGATAAACAACACCGACAGGAATATATTAAAACCCTCCGCCGAGACAAAGCCCAGATAATGCCCGTAGAGCGCGCCGCCGACACCGGCATAAAACGAAGATATGCCAAAAGCCAAAAGGCGGTATTTTGTCAGATTAATCCCCAGCATTTCCGCCGACAAATAATAATCGCGCAATGCCACCAAAGCCCGCCCGTCCCGACTGCGGCGCAAATTAACCGCCATCACCGACAGCAAAACAAACCAAAACAAAACCAGATAATAAAAACGCGCATCGGTATTCAGCACAAAGCCGAATATGGAAACCTGTTCCGCCGCCGCGCCATATGCCCCGCCGGTAAAACTCTCGGCGCGGATGAAAAAATCTTCCAATATAAACTGCGCCGCCAATGTCGCTATCGCCAGATACAAACCCTTGATGCGCGCGGCGGGAAAGCCAAACAACAACCCCGCGGCAGTCGTCATCAGCCCCGCCAATGGAATGCAAAAAAACACCGGAATGGGCGTATTCGTCGCCAGCCATGCCGAGGCAAAAGCGCCAAAGCCGAAAAGCGCGCCATGCCCCAAAGATATCTGCCCCGACAAGCCGACAAGAATATTCAGCCCGATGGCGGCAACGCCGTAATAGCCGATTTGCATAAGCAGCGAAAGCGCATAAACATCGGCAACGGCGGGCATCACCAGCAAAGCGACAACGCCGAGATAAACGGCGATAAGCGACCCTTTGGAATGGCAAACCGCCATATCGGCGGCGTAAGAAGTGCGAAAATCGCCGCACGGGCGGGGGATGACAATATGCTTCATCGGGCGGCGGAAGATTTGTCAATCGCGCAACAAATCGGCGAGGTTTGTTTTTTCCCAACTGAAACTGTCGCTTGCCGGATTACTGCCGAAATGTCCGTAGGCGGCGGTTTGTTCGTATATCGGGCGCAACAAATCCAAATGACGGATAATACCGCCGGGCGTCAGATCAAACCCGCCGTCTTTGCCGCAAATAGCGCGCACGCGTTTGGTAATGGCATCATCATCGCCGCCGCCGAAAGTATTGACAAGCAAACTAACCGGCTGCGCTTCGCCGATGGCGTATGCTACTTGCAAAAGGCATTTTTTTGCCAAACCGGCGGCGACAATATTCTTTGCCAGATACCGCGCGGCATAAGCGGCGGAGCGGTCTACTTTGGTCGGGTCTTTGCCCGAAAAAGCCCCGCCGCCATGCGGAGCGGCGCCGCCATAAGTATCCACGATAATCTTGCGCCCGGTCAAACCGCAATCGGCTTCCGGCCCGCCCTTGACAAAAGCACCGGTCGGATTAATATGCAGTTTGTCGGCGGCGGGAAGTTGCAAACCCGCCTCGCGCAAAACCGGACGAATGATATCTTCCACCGCCATTTCGCGCACGATAGCATGGCGTTTTTTGGCATCGCCAATGCCGTCAATTTCGGCATCGTGTTGTGTGGAAAGGACAACGGCATTTGCCGCGGCAGGTTTGTCGTTTTCATAAAGAACAGACACTTGCGATTTGGCATCGGGGCGCAGCCATTGGGTTTTTTGGCGCATCTCCGCATGCCGCCGCAATATGCGGTGCGACAAATCCAAAGGCAGCGGCATCATCGCCGCCGTTTCCGAGCAGGCAAAGCCGAACATCAACCCCTGGTCGCCCGCTCCGGCATTATCCACCCCCTGGGCGATATCGCCCGATTGCAAGCCGCACAGATTGACAAGCGAGAAAGAATCGGCATTAAACATTTCATCCTTGCGGTCATAACCGATATCGCGGATGACGCGGGCGGCGATAGTGCGAAGTTGGCTTTGGTCAATAAGCGGGCGCGATTCTCCGGCGATAACAACGGCGTCATTTTTGACAAGCGTTTCAATGGCGGCGCGCACGGACGAAGCCGCCGGGCCATCGGCGGCAACAAGCGCGGCATCCAAAACCGCATCGGATATCCGGTCGGCAACCTTATCCGGATGCCCCGGCGCAACCGACTCCGAAGTAAAAACAAACCCGCCCATAAAACAAGAATGCGCCATTATACAACAACCGCCCGCCTCGCCGTCAATTCGCGCGGCGGTTGTATGACAATATCGGCAAATGGCAACTGCGGCAACACATCACCATTTCGCCCGCCCGTCATTCCCGCCCCGCCCGTCATTCCCGCGAAAGCGGGAATCTCCTTTTAAGACAACCGCGCACATTAATGCGGCAATGGTGGTTTTTTCGCACGGCGGCGGATTTTTTTTGGCGAGTTTGACAAAACGGGCTTTTTTTGTATTAGAATTCACGGGCATGTTTGATTCTTCGTTTTACCATCGCACGGCGCACGGCGCACGGCTAAGAACTTTGGCAAAACGGCTTTTGCCGTCATTGCCTTAATTGGCGGCTTTTGCACTTTGACTTTTGCCGACAGGACATCGGCACAACAACTTCCGCAAACTTCCATTTCCCACACGGCACAAAGCGGCGGCTTTGCCGACTTCCGCAAACAACAACAGGCGCGGCTTTTGGCGGCGATTGACAGCACATTGGCGACACAGGCGGAAAAGGCGATAAGCGACAACTTCGCCGCCGTCAAACAGGTGGGCGTGAATCTGCAAACCGGCTTGGGCGGCAGAAAGGCAAATATCGGCATAAACTTCATTGGC
>JBPCWZ010000065.1:0-19161 GCA_051009015.1 Gammaproteobacteria bacterium
GCGAGTCATTCCGCGATGAATATCGCAAGTTGCTGGTGCGCAACAAGGCGGATTTTGACGAGCGTTATTTTTTGGATTGACGGCTTTTTCGGTCGCCCTTTCAGGGCTTGATTAATTGAAATGCCGAGTCACGGGGCGCTGCCCCGTGCTATGAACAGGTCGCCCTTTCAGGGCTTTTATAACGCGCCGCGCGCGGGGGCAAAAGTGGCGGTTAAAATTATGGATATGTCCGGCGGGGAAGTTTTTGTTGTTTTGTAATGCGCGCTTTGGCGTTTTTTGGTATTTGGCGGCGGCGCTTTTTGCGGCGGCGGGGGGCGGGTTTGTTGCCGTGCTTTTGGGCTCTCCTTTGCCGTGGATGCTCGGGGCGATGGTTGCGGCTTTTGTTTTTGCGCTTGTTGTTTCGCCGCCGCCTGTTTGCAACAAAAGCCGTCCGGTTTTGCCGCCGGTTTTGCGCCGTTTGGCGCTTGTCGTCATCGGCGTGTATCTCGGCGGGCAGTTTGCAAACTTCGGCGATGTGCAGCCGCTGCTAAAAACCCTGCCGGTCAGCATTTTCGCGGTGCTGGTCTATTCCGCTGTTTGCACTTTTGCGGTTTATGGTTTTTTGCGCCGCCGGTTAAAGTTGGATGCGGCGACCGCCTATTGTTCTTCTTTGCCGGGCGGTTTGTCGCCGGTGATAGGACTGGCGGGAGAGCATAATGCCGATACCGGCGTTGTCGCTTTGCTGCAGAGCATTCGCGTGGCGATGGTGCTTTTTATCACGCCTTTTGCCGCCCGGGCGTTGAGCATGGGCGCGGGGGCGGATGATTTTGTTTTCGGCTTGCCGCCTGCGGGGTTGATATCGGCGGGCGGTGTTTTGCCCGCGCTTGTCATTGCGGCGGCGGCGATGCTCATCGGGGCAAAACTCGGCGGCGTTGGCGGGTCAATGTTGCCGGCTTTGTTGTTGTCGTCTGCGGCGAGTTATGGCGGTTGGATGACCGGCGCATTGCCGCCTTTGCCTTTGGCGGCGGCGCTGGTAATGCTGGGGACTTATGCCGGAATGTCGCTGGCAAACCTGCGCCGCACCGCCGCGGCAAAAACGGCTGTGGCGGCTTTTGCCGCCGGTGCTTTTATGATGGCATTGGCGGCTTTTTGCGCGCCGCCGCTTTGGCATTTGGCGGGGCTGCCGCCCGCGCATTCTTTGCTGGCGCTCGCCCCCGGCGGCATTGGCGAGATGGCACTGACGGCTTTGGAGATAGGCGCGCCGCCGCATTGGGTACTGCTGCATCACTTCGCGCGCATTAGCGTTTTGCTTTTGCTTTCGCCGCTGATATTGCGGGCGCTGAAAAAACCATGACGGCATTTTGATAGAATGGCAAGATGTGGGAGAAACTGAATGCGCGGCTGGCGAGGTTTTTTGCCGACGCCGAACTGAACAAACTTTTTGCCGTCGGTTTGTTTATCCTTCTGGCGCTGTGGCTTTTTGCCGCCGAACTTGCGCCCCTGCTCGCCGGCATTCTCATCGCCTACATTTTGGAAAGCGCGGTGCAGAGGATGCTGCGCATGGGGATAAAAAGAAGCATTGCGGCGGCGTTTGCGGTATCGGCTGCGGCGGGGCTTGTCATCGCCGCATTCTACGCCCTGCCCCGCCAGATGCAAGGGTTGAGCGGAGATTTGCCGAAGTTGCAGGAATCGGGGGCGCAAATGCTTGCCGCGATTAACCTGCTGCTGCCGAGGGAGTGGATTATCACCGACCGCGAGTTGGCAATCAAAGCCGGGGCGCTTGCCGGGGAGTTCGGGCAGTATTTGCTGGAAAACACGGTTGCAGTCGCCCGCGATGTGTTTTCCACTTTTGTTTATCTGGTGGTTATTCCTTTGTTTGTTTTCTTTCTCCTCAAAGACAAGAACTTGCTGATGGCGGCGGTGCAAAGGCACTTGCCGTCATCCGTCATATTCGGCGATTTGTGGCGGCGGGTGGATGAGCAGTTTGGCGCCTATTTGCGCGGCAAGTCCATGGAAGCGGGCATTGTCGGCGCGGTTTCGCTGGCGGCTTTTTTGATACTGGGGGTGGATTATGCACTGGCGCTTTCGGTAATGATAGGGTTGTCGGTTTTTGTGCCTTTTGTCGGCGCGGTCGCCGTGACGGTGCCGGTTGTTGCGCTGGGCTTTTTGCAATTCGGATGGAGTGTGGATTTTGCCCAGATGATGGGCGTTTATACGATAATTCAATTGCTGGACGGGCAGGTGCTTGTGCCGCTGTTGTTTTCGGGCGTGGTGCGCTTGCATCCGGTGACGATATTTGCCGCGATTATTTTTTTCGGCAACTTGTGGGGTTTTCTGGGCGTGTTTTTTGCCATTCCTCTGGCATCGCTCATCAAATCGGTGGTGGCGGTAATGGATGCGCGCCGTGCTTTATAGTTGCTTTCGCAATGCGCTTTTTGCCGCGCCGCCGGAAGTCGCGCATGCGGCGGTTTTGCGCGCTCTTTCCTTGCGGGCGAAGATGCAAAGCGAAGTGCATCCGCTGCGGCGCGGCGAAGTTTGCGCGATGGGCTTGCGTTTTGACAACCCGCTCGGGCTTGCCGCGGGAATGGACAAGGACGGCATTTGCATAGACGGATTTGGCGCGCTGGGTTTTGGTTTTATTGAAGTCGGCGCGGTTACGCCTTTGGCACAAGATGGCAACCCGCGCCCGCGGGTGTTTCGTTTGCAAGATGCGCTTATCAATCGCATGGGTTTTAATAACTGCGGCGCGGCGCAAATGAAAATAAATATGACGGCGCGAAAATACCGCGGCATTGTCGGCATCAATCTCGGCAAAAATGCCAAAACCCCGCCCGGGCAAGCGGCGGATGATTATGTCAAATCCATGCGCGAACTATACGAATGCGGCGACTTTTTTACCATCAACATATCATCGCCGAATACCGCGAGGTTGCGCAAGTTGCAGCAGGCGGAAGAGTTGCAAAAAATGCTGCCGAAAATAACGGACGCCCGGGACGAACTTGCCAAAAAACACAACCGCCGCGCCCCCCTTGCCATCAAAATATCCCCCGACCTTGACGAAGACGAAATCGCCGCAATAGCCGAAGTTGCCGCGGCGATGGCAATGGACGGCATCATCGCAACCAACACAACAACAAGCCGCCCGGCAAATGTGCGGGAAATGCGTTATGCAAACGAACAAGGGGGATTATCGGGCAAACCTTTGCGCGATATATCCACGGCGGTCATCAAACAGCTGCGAAAGTTGCTGCCGAGGCAAATAGCAATTATCGGCGTCGGCGGCATTTTTGACGCCGATGACGCGGCGGAAAAACTGCAAGCGGGCGCGCAACTAATTCAACTATACACCGCCCTAATCTACCGCGGCCCGTCCCTGCCCCAAAAAATCATCAACACCCTGCCAACAAATCAATAACCCTTTAACCGTCATTTCCATCCCTGCCTGCACAGGGATAAACTACACCAGAATCCAACGCCGCCGCGATAGCGGCGGCATCTTTTGTCATTTCTGCGTAGGCAGGAATCCACCCGCGCCCGACAGGGGCGGCGTTATTGCCGCAGGTTAATCCCCGGCGTTTTTCCGTGTAGCACAAAAACGCGGCTTTTTGTAGAATTTTTGCCAAATGGCGACAATTTGGCGCGGGGCGGTTATAATGGGTTGCAACTTCGTCCGCGCCTTTTGGCGGCGGGCGGGGTGATAATAACAAAAAGGGACAACCACAAAAAGGGGAAAACCATGACACAACAACAAACAAACAAAACGACCGCGGACAAAAGCGCGGGCAAGAATACGCGGCGCAACTTCCTGCGCGCCGGGGCGGCGGTTGCCGGTGCGGCTTTTGCCGCCCCGCACATTCGCAATGCCCATGCCGCGGAAACGACGGTGTGGAAAGTGCAAACTTCCTGGCCCGGCGGCTTGGGGCTGCGATTGTTCAAAGATTGGTGCAACAGCATCAAGGAAAAAACCGACGGCGAGTTGGAGTTCAAACCCTTCGGGCCCAAAGATATCGCCGGGGATTTCCAGTTGTATGACGCCGTGCGCAACGGCGTTTTGGAAGCGGCGAACCCGTTCACCATCTACTACCAGAACGAGTTGCCGCTGGGGTCGTTTCTCAGTTCCTACCCGATGGGGCTGCGCAACCCGCACGAGTGGGATGTGTTTTACTACGGGCTCGGCGGCTTGGAGTTGGCGCGCCGCGCTTATGCCGAGCGCGGGATGTATTTTGTCGGCATTATCCATCACGGGCCGAATATCATCCACTCCAAAGTGCCGATAAACACTTTTGAGGATTTTCGCGGGCGCAAGATCCGCGCGCCCGGCGGGATGGTTTCCAAGTTGTTTACGGCGGCGGGGGCGAGCACCACAACTTTGCCCGGCAGCGAGATATTTCCCGCGCTGGAAAAAGGCACGATAGACGCCGCCGATTATGTCGGACCCGCCATCAACTACGACCTCGGCTTTCATCAGGTGACCAACTATGTTTCCATGGGGCCGCCGGGGCTGATGTCCATTTACCAGCCGGTTGATTTGATGGATTTGACCGTGGGAATGAAACATTGGCGGGCGCTTTCGCCGCGCATGCAATTGTTCGTGGAAAACGAAGTGCATGCGTATTCCGATTTGCATCACGCCGCCATCCAAAAAGCCGACCAGGAAGCATGGCCGAAGTTGAAAGCCGCCGGCACGCGGGTTACCCGTTTGTCGGAACCGGATGTCAACAAGTTTACCGAATTGGCGGTGCCGATTTGGTTTGAATGGGCGAGAAAATCGCCGCAGGCGGCGGAGGCATTTAAGATCCAGTTGGATTATATGATGTCCGGCTCGCTGGGTTATGTTACGCCGCGGATGATAAAAGGGCAGTCGCTCTAATATCATTCCATTCGCAAGCGCCGCCGCTTTGGTTTTGCGGCGGCGCGGGCGGATATGAAATATCGGGCGCAATAGCGGGGCGGGCGTTTGCCGGATATTACTTTTATTCTGCCGCACTGGATATATTGGGGCGGGCTTGTCGCCGTGCCGGTGTTTTTTATTCTTGCTGCGCGGCGTTGTGGCGGCAAGACGCGGCAGGAGCGTTTGTCGCTGCCGCTGGCATATTTTTTCTGGCTTGTCAGCGGCTTTATGGGCATTCACCGCTTGTATCTCAAAAGCGCGCTGGCGGCGGTTTTCATCGCTTTGTTTGTCGGCGTTATCTTGTGCAACTACGGCGCAAAGCAAACCCGCAACGAGCATTCCATTGTCAAAAACGAGGCATTCAATGCCGGTTATGATTTGACGGTTGCGCTGGAAGAAGACGCCGCCGAAGATGTCATATCCGCCTTGCGGCGGGATGTAAAAGCAAAAACCGAAAGCAAGGAACAACTTGCGCAAAAGTTGGAAAACTGGCACAAAGGCGCGGGCGCGGTTGCGCTTGTTATTTTTTTGTTGTTGATATTTGACGGCTTGATGATGCCGCGACTTATCGCCCGGCAAAACAACCGGCACAAGCCGCGCACTGCGCATCCGCCGCCGCCCGAAGAAGCGGGGAAAAAGGAGTGTGCAAAAGACAAAAACGGCGGCGGCGATTTAAGTATGTTTGAGCGCGCCGTTGGCGGCATTAACAAAATGACCGGCGAGTTTGCGGCATATTGGACGGTTGCCGCGGTTTTTGTTTTTTATTACGAAGTTATCGCCCGTTATGTTTTCAACTCGCCGACTGTGTGGGCGCACGAAAGCATGTTTTTGATGTTTGGCATGCAGTATCTTTTGGCGGGCGGTTTTTGTTTGCGCGAGAATGCGCATGTTCGCGTTGATGTTTTGTATATGCATCTGCCGCCGAAGTGGAAGGCGGTGGCAAATATGGCGACTTCAATGTTCTTTTTTGTTTTTGCCGCGGTGCTGATGATAACGGGCTGGATATTCTTTCGGGATTCCTATTCCATCGGGCAGGTGTCGCATACGGAATGGCAAATCGCCCATTGGCCGATTAAGTTTGCCCTGCCGCTTGGCGGCTTGCTTCTTCTTTTGCAGGGTGCGGCGTTGTTTGCCGCCGACATTCGCGCATTGCGGCGGGGGTAAAGGTGGGCTTGCAAATAGACATTTTGTGGCTGACCGTGCTGATGTTCGGTTCGCTGGCGGTGTTGCTGACTCTGGGTTTGCCGCTGGCTTTTGTTACCGGCGGGCTGGCGTGCGTGTTTTTGTTTGTTTTCGGCGATGCCAATGCGCTGAGCATTTTGCCGTCGCGGATATACCCGCTGATGACCGATTATCAACTGACGGCGATACCGATGTTTATCTTTATGGCGTCAATGCTGGAGCGCGCCGGGGTGATTGAAGAATTGTTTGACATGATTCACAAAATGCTCGGCGGTTTGCGCGGCGGTTTGGCGAGTTCCACGGTAATCGCATCCACATTACTGGCGGCGATGTGCGGCGTCATCGGGGCGACCGAAGTTACCATGGGTTTAATCGCCCTGCCGGCGATGTTGCGGCGCAAATACGACAAGACCATCGCCTGCGGCTCCATTTTGGCGGGCGGCACATTGGGAATATTAATCCCGCCGTCCATACTGGCGATATTGTTTGCCGTTGTCGCGCAGCAATCGGTCGGCGAGTTGTTTATCGGCGCGGTTGTGCCGGGGCTTTTGTTGTCTGCCATGTATATCGCCTATATTTCCGCCCGTTGCGCTTTGAATCCTTCTTTGGGTCCCGCTTTGCCGCCGGAGGAAAGAATATCATTTGGCGAAAAATTAAGTTTATTAAAAACCCTTGCCGCGCCTTTGGCATTGGTCGCCATTGTTTTGGGCGTTATCTTCACCGGCGTGGCGACTCCCGTTGAAGCGGCGGGCATTGGCAGTTTCGGGGCAATGGTCGTCAGCGCACTGCACGGCAGATTGACGATAACAAACATTCGCGCCGCCGCGCTTTCCACGATGAAAGTTACCGGAATGGTATTATGGATTATTTTCGGCGCGACTTTGTTTGTCGGCTTTTATATTTATAACGACGGGCAGGAGTTTGTCAATCGCGCCATTTTATCCACCGGTTTGGGTCCCTACGGCGTGCTGCTTTTGATGATGGCGATACTTGTTATATTGGGAATGTTTTTGGACTGGGTCGGCATTTTGCTTCTTGCCGCGCCGATATTTATCCCGCTGATAAAAACCTTTTCGTTTGACGGCGTCCTCGGCTTGCCCGGCGTTGCGCCGGAAGAGTTGCCGCTTTGGTTTGGCGTTGTGTATATGGTTAATATGCAAATGTCGTTTTTGAGCCCGCCATTCGGCTATGCGCTTTTTTATCTCAAGAGCGTCGCCCCGCCGGAAGTAACAATGGCGCAAATCTACAAATCATCCCTGCCCTTTCTGCTTTTGCAAGCGACGGGCTTGGCACTTTGCATTATATTCCCCGAACTAATACTATGGCTGCCCCGCCAAATCTACGGATAGCACATGCCCTTTTATTATTTTTTGCCGGCGGCGGTTATAATTAGTTTCTTTACAATGGCTAATCCACTGTTGAATCGTCCGCCCTTTGGCGCGGGGAGGGGTTGCTGATGCCGCGCTGGCTTGCTGTTTGTCAGGGGTTTGGCAAGACGCTTTCCTGTTTTGGCGTTTTGATGGCGCTGCCCGCTGTTGTCGCTTTGATATTTGGCGACGGCTTGGCGCGGCATTATTTGTTGTCGGCTTTGTTTGCCGTTGTTTGCGGGGTGGTTTTGGCTTTTGTCATCGGGCGGCGGCGGACAAAAAGCGAACTCGGCGCGCGGGACGGGTTTTTATTGGTGCTGCTTATTTGGACTCTCCTGCCGGCATTTGCCGCCATTCCTCTGATGGCGGCGGTTGATGGGTTGGATTTTACCCGCGGGTATTTTGAGGCGGCAAGCGGTTTGACGGCATCGGGCGGCACTGTGTTGCGCGGGCTGGACAACCTGCCGCCTTCCGTTAACTTTTGGCGGGCGGAAATGATATGGCTTGGCGGCATGGGTTTGATTGTTTTGTTTGCCGCCGTGTTGCCGCTTTTGGGAGTCGGCGGGCGCGGGATGTTTCAGACCGAAACGGCGGGACCTTTGAAAGACCAGAAACTGCGCCCCAATATCGCCCACATTGCCAAGGAGTTGTGGCTGATGTATGCGGCTTTGACGGCGCTTTGCGCGTTTTGTTATTTTGCCGCCGGGATGACTTTTTTGGACGCGGTAATGCATTCCTTTACCACGATGGGGCTGGGCGGCTTTTCGTCGCACGATGCGAGTTATGCCTATTTTGATTCGCAATGGATAGAAGCGGTTGCCGTTGTTTTTATGATTATCGCCGGAATGAGTTTTACCACCCACATTACGGCGTTCGGGCGCAAATCATTCCGCCCCTATTCGCATCAGCCGGAATGCCGCGCCTATTTGGCGATATTGTTTGTGGCAATTGTTATTGTTGTTTGTTATTTGCGCTTGTCGGGCGTTTATGACAACTGGCTTTCGGCTTTTCGCTACGGGGTTTTCAATACCGTCTCCATCGCCACGACAACCGGCTATTCCAATACCGATTTTGGCGCATGGCCTTTGGCGGCGCCGCTTTTTATTTTGCTATTGGCAAACATTACCGCCTGCAGCGGCTCCACCGGCGGCGGCATAAAACTCATCCGCGCTTTGATAGCCCTGCGCCAAACTACCGCCGAGCGCGACAAACTATTGCATCCTTCGGCATGGTATGACACCAAAGTCGGCCGCGCACTGCCGCAGCGGACATTGAATTCTGTGCTGTATTTTATATTGGCGTATTTTGCCGCGGCAACTTTGGTTATGCTTTTATTGGCGGCGAGCGGGATGGATTTTCTAACCGCCTTTTCGGCGGCAGTCGCATCCATAAGCAATACCGGTCCCGGTTTGGGCGAGGTTGGTCCCTCTTCCACTTATGGCGATTTAACAAACTTGCAAATATGGCTATGCACTCTGGCGATGCTGCTGGGGCGTTTGGAACTAATGGTCTTCCTCGTCGTCATCCACCGCGGCTTTTGGAAGTATTGACAAGACAAAAACAAACAAAGCGGCAAAAGCCCCCTGCCCTTTTTTGCCGCTCCCGCATTGTTATTAAATATAACTTACACTGACTTGCAGAAGTTTTTCCAAACGGCGGACGGCGTTTTGTCCGGTGGCAAAAACAACCAGAAGATCCTGGTCTTCAACAACAACATCGTCGTGGGCGATGAGAAGTTTGCCGCCCCTCACAACTGCGCCGGGGGTTGTTTCCGGCGGCCAGGGAATATCCGCCATCGCCCTGCCTACAACCTCGGAAGTTTTGCTGCTGCCGCTAATGACCGCTTCTATCGCTTCGCCGGAGCCATGATGCAAAGAATGCACCGCATCCACTTTTCCCCTTCTTATGCGCGCCAAAACCGTGCCTATCGTCAGTTGCGAAGGCGATACGACAACATCCAACTGCCGCCGCAATATGTCGGCATAAGTTTCGCGGTTGGCAAGCGTGATGGTTTTTTTCGCCCCCAGCCGTTTGGCGAGAATCGCCGACAGGACATTTTCCTCATCGTCATTCGTCAGCCCGCAATAGATATCGGTCTCCCCTATCGCTTCGGATTTCAGCAGGCGTTCGTCTGTCGCCCTGCCTTTCAATACCAGCGCATTATCAAGTTCTTGCGATAAAAACCTGCACCGCTCCCTGTCCATATCCATAATCTTCACCTGACAAACATCTTCAATCGCCGCCGCAACCCGCAAGCCGACATTGCCGCCGCCCGCTATCATCACGCGGCGGGCGAAATGCTCTCCGGCAAGCAGCGGCGTTATGGAATCCAAATATTCCGGCGCCGCGACAATGGACAACTCATCGCCGACAAACAAACGCGTCTCCGCCTTCGGCTTGACGGTCTTATAATCGCGATATACCGACACGGCGCGAAAATCCGCATCCGGCAGTTGGCTGCGCAAATCGCCCACCGTCTTGCCCGCCATTACCGCTTTGGACGCCACGGCGAAGGATGCCAAAACTGCCCGCCCGCCCGCTATCTTAAGCACCGACAAACAGCCCGGATGACGGATGGATTCGCTGATGTTGTCGGCGATGATTTGTTCCGGGCAAAATAGCATGTCAATGTCAAAACCATCGCGCCCGTTAATGCGCGCATCGTCATAAAGCGCGCTGCGGATGCGGGCTATCTTTGTCGGCGTGTGAAAAAGCAGGGAACACAACTTGCACGCGACAAGATTGACCTCGTCAAGCGCGGTGACGGCGATGACCATATCTGCATCATCGCCGCCGGCGTTTTCCAGAGTTTGCGGGTCTGCCGCGCTTCCTTGCACAGTGCGCAAATCATTGTCCGATTGCAATTCCATCAACTTGGCGCGGCTGGTATCCACAACCGTAACCTCGCAACTGTTGGCGACCAAAAGCCGCGCTATCTCGCCGCCGACCCGCCCGCAACCGAGAATAAGAATATTCATATCAGCGGGCAAATGTCAATGATTAACAATTAACCGCGCACCTGCCCGTTGCCGAGCACGACATATTTTTGCGTCGTCAAAGCCATCACGCCGACGGGACCGCGCGCATGCAATTTGTCGGTGGAAGTGCCGACTTCCGCGCCCAAGCCGTATTCGCCGCCGTCGGCAAAAGCGGTTGAGGCGTTTATCATTACCGAAGAAGAATCCACCTCGCGGACAAACTTCCAACCGGCATCATAATCGCGGGCGATGATGGCATCGGTATGTCCGGAGCCGTATTTGTTTATATGCACAACCGCCGCCGCCAAAGACGGGACGATGCAAATGCTAATCACCGGCGCCAGATATTCCGCGCTCCAATCTTCTTCCGCCGCCGCTTTGCATCCGTCGCCGATAATGGCGCAACTTTGGGCGCAACCGCGCAACTCCACACCGCGCTTTGTCAATGCCGCGGCGATGGGCGGCAGTGCTTTGTCTGCCACATTCTTATGCACAAGCAGCGATTCCAAAGCATTGCAAACGCCGTATCTTCGTGTTTTGGCATTTATGGTTATCTCGCGCGCGACTGCCATATCCGCCGACTCGTCAATATACAAATGGCAGTTGCCGTCCAGATGTTTCAATGACGGCATTACCGCATCTTTCGCCACCCTTTCTATTAAGCCGCGTCCGCCGCGCGGGATGACCAAATCTATGTCCGCGCACTTCAACAATGCCCCGACCATCTCGCGCCCGCTATCGGCAACGACAACCGCCGATGCCGAAGGCAAGCCGACTTCGGCAAACGCCGCAGTGATGCATTTGGCTATCGCCATATTACTTTGTTGCGCTTCCGACCCGCCGCGCAAAATAACGGCATTGCCGGACTTTATGGCAAGTGCGGCGATATCCGCAGTAACGCCGGGGCGGGATTCGTATATCGCAAGTATCACGCCCAGCGGAATGCGCATTTTGCCGACAACAATGCCGGACGGCATCGGGCGCATTTCATCAATCGCGCCGACCGGGTCATCTTGTGCGGCGATATCCTCCGCACTTTCGGCAAGTTTGCCGACAGCAGCCGCCGACAATTGCAACCGCTCTTTTAGGGCAGCGCTTAAATCATCGGCATTTTCCATATCGCGCCGGTTGGCATCAACAATCTCCCCGGCATTCTCGCGCAACAAGCGCGCCAATGCAAGCAAAGCATTATTTCGCACAGCAGTGGAAGACCGCGCCAAAACCCCCGCCGCCGCCCGGGCATCCGCCGCCAATGTCGCCGCATTCATCATTCCGCCAGCCATAAAAGGGTGATTCTACAAAACCTTTCAACTATCATCTTTATCCCCGCGCGCGCTTTCCCATGCCATTTTCAAGTCGTAATTGACAGCGGCATCATCCTCCACGCACTTGACATATGCGTTAACAAAAGCGCTCGTGTCTTTCATCAATCGCAGATAATAGGCAAGCGTTTCCAAAATGCCGTTCACAATCAATTGGCATCCGTGCTCGCGGCGGATTTGGTCAATAATGGCTTCAATTTCGGACGCATCGGAAAGAGTGCTGTCAGTGCTGAGCAGATAGAAGGTTTTTACCGAGGTCGTGCGAAACTTGGCGTAGCAATCGCGCGCCAGCCCCGGCGTAATGCGAACACCGTGCTTGATTTCCACCGCTTCCATCGGCAGATGCTGCTTGTCCATAACCTGCACATCGCCCAATGACCCGGTTTTTTGGTCGGCGGCCGTGTGCGATTCAAGTGGCGGCAATTGGCAATCTTTATACCTCTCCATCTCCAAGACCAGCCGCTGATAAGCGGCATAAACCGCCAGCACCGGCAAACGCGCCGCGCCCCGCATGCCGGAATCAAAATGACAGCGCAAGCGCCGGACAATCTGGGCAATCGTTAAGTTATTGGGACGCGACAAGCGAATGGAAGAACTCATATCGCGCCACCGCACAAGCCCGGCAAGAATATACAAAATGGCGTCTTTCGGACATGCGCCGTTGACCTGTACTTCGTTAATTGCCTGCAAAAAAGCCGCTTTCAGGACAACCGGACGTATTTTGCCAGGATAATCCATATTGTAAGGCGCCGCCTGCTCGAGCGAGCGCGTAAGCCAGCCGGAGCCGCTTTGCATGGCGGGGAATTTGTTGCGCTTCAAAAACGGCGTCACAGTCCGCGCATCCATACCCCTTCCGGCAAAACCGCCCTCCATGCCCGCTTGATGCAAGCGGATATCCTGCTGCGGAGCAAGGGCTTTTTTCAGCAGCAATGTCATAAGTACCGCCAAAACCCCTCTGCTTGTTTCGCAGTGCTCAAGCACCACATCCAAACACCTGCATAGCGGCATCGGCTGCGGCTTGGGAGATTTTTGCGAAATATCCCGGCAGAGATATTCAAGCAACCGGTATTCTTCGGAGTTATCCATGCAACGCCCACTTTCTTGCATACCTGCAATAGCCAGCATTAATATCAACGCCGATATAATGCCTGCCTTCGCGGCGCGCGGCAACAAGCGTCGTGCCGCTACCCGCATAATGGTCCAATACGACGCCACCGGGTGGACACAATAATCTTATTAACTCGCGGATGACAGGAAGCGGATAAACCGCCGAATGCCCGCTACCATTGCCACTTGCAACGGCACTTTCTATTATGTCGCGTTTCATTTTTTCGCCGCGAATCCTGATAAGCGTGAATCCGTTGTCCCGCATTTGGGAATTGCGCCCGCCGTCCTGCCCTCCGAAAGCGGGCGCATGAATGCCGCGAATTTTCATCCGAAATCCCTCAATAGTTCCGCTCCTGACTTCCGCAATCGCCTCATCAAGCACCCGGTGTCCCAATATCTTTTGTTTCGCCGACAAAGAAGAACACGAAAGCAACTCCCGGTATTTCTGCCCCAGTTTCAACCCCGGCTTGCACACCGGTTTGGAGGGCATGCGCCCAAAATCGCCCTGATATCCCGAGCCGTTCATAAATTCATCCCGGGCGTAATAATAATCGTCGCTTTTGACGAAGTGAAAAAACGGCTCCGTGCTGCTGACCAGGCGCCGCTTGTATTGACGCGGCGTTGGGTTGCGTTTAACCCATGTTATGTTGTTGACCAGCGACACCGGGAATTTTTCCACCGCGGCAAGCGCAAACCGGTAGGGCGCAAGCAAAAGCCCGCCCCTGAGATACTTGTCACCAAGGTTATAAACGATATTGCCGGTCGGCTTCACCACCCGGACAACCTCGCCAAAAGCGGCAAGCAAAGCGGCGATATATTCCGAAACGCTGTCTTCGTTGCCGATGCCGATGCCTTCGTAATCGCGCTGACGGTAATAGGGCGGCGAAGTCACAACGGCATCAACGCTGGCGGCGGGTATGCGCCGCAACACATCAGCGCAGTTTCCGCAGTGAACCTTGTCCCAAAAAGCGCTCTTATCAAAAGCGACATTCGCCTGCACGGCAATTGTTGATGTCATTCCCGCAACCCCCCTCTCTGGCGGAATTATATCATACATTCGGCAAACCGGATGACTGTCATCGGCGCAAAAAATAAAAAAAACTCCCCCTTCCTTTGTGGGGAAGGGGGAGTTTGGAAAACCCGCCATTGGCGGGTTGGCTTGTTTTTCCGGTTACAGTTTGGTGCCGGTTTTGCTCAAGCCGGTGCCGGAGTCAAAGGGCTTTTTGAACGGCGTTTGCACGACTTCGGCATCGGTCTCGCCGCCGTAGCAATCGGGCAGCGTGACTTTTAACTTCGCGCCCAACTCGCCGTATGCGACCGGTACAAAAGCATAGCCGATATTGGACCCTTGCTCCGGCGAATACCACGCCGAAGTAATGTACCCTACCAACTTGTTGCCGTCTTTGTCGTGCACATGGTAAAAATCGGACGGGTACCATGTTATCTGGTCGCCGCCCATGCGCACGCCGCACAACTTGTGGGTTACGCCGTCCGCTTTTATCTTTGCCAATGCATCCTTGCCGATGAAGTTTTCCTTGTCAAGATCCACCTGCCAGCCGAGGCCTATCTCAAAAGGATTAACCTCCTGATCCATATCCTGACCCCACGACAAAATGCCCGCTTCTATCCGCCGGTGATGGCCCGGCGCTATCACGCGCAAGTTAAACTCCTTGCCCGCTTCCAAAACGCCATACCACATATCTTCGGCGTATTTGGTCGCATCGTAGAGGTATATCTCAAAACCCGACTCGGCCGAAAAACCCGAACGCGATATCATCACATCGCGCCCGCCGACTTTGCCGCGCATCAAGCCGTAATACGGCACATCGTCAATCGCCGCGCCGAAGATCTTGCGCATCAGATCCATTGACTTCGGTCCTTGAATCTGCACCGGCGCAACATCTATCTCGTGAATGGAAACATCCATCCCGGCGACGGCATTGACGCCTTGCAGCCAAAACTCCAAATCGGAATCCGACAGCGAAAACCAAAACTCGTCTTCAGCCGGGCGCAACATTACCGGGTCGTTCAACACGCCGCCGTATTGGTTGCACAAGATGACATAGCGCGCTTTCATCACGCCGCAAATGGATGCTTTGCGCGTAATGACCATATCAACAAACTTCTCGGCATCGGGCCCCTTGACGCATATCTGCCGCTCCACGGCGACATTCCACATCGTGACATGCTGCGTCAGGTATTCGTATTCCTTCATCAGCCCGCCGTCTTCCGGCTTGATGTAGGCGCGCGGATGATAGATGCGGTTGTACACCGAATGGCACCAGCAACCGGCTTCCTGCGACAAGTGCCAATAGGGACCCTTGCGCACGCGCTGGTCTATGAGCAGGCGCGAGCCTTCGGCATTTTCGCCTTCATAGCCCGGCTTGGCGCGCGAATCGCCGCTTTGGCGAAGTTGAATCGGCACCCGCCGCGCTTTGAGGAGCGACTGGTCAGCGGGCCAGGTTTTTCCGGCTTCGCTCAGTTTGGTAATGGACATTGTTTTTTTCTCCTTGTTTTGTGTTTTGTCTTTGTGGGACGAACTCGGTAATGCGGCAATCCGCGCTATCAGGCGGCATCGGCGGTTTGCATAAAATCGGCGGCATCGCTGACGACGGCAAGCGTCTCGGCAACCGCGCCAAACGGGTAAAAATGCACGCCGACCGGAAACTGATAAGAGCGCACGGCAATGCGCCCGGAAACTTCGGCAAGCAAACCTTCCGGCGAGTAATTGACCAAACCCACCGTCTTATTAAACTGGCGGCGGAAGAATGACAGCGACCTGCCAATGCCGCAAGCAACGGCAAACTTCATCAACTTGCGCGCGCTAACCCTGCCCGCCAAGCCAATGCGCACCGGCACGCAAATATCTTCGTCTTTCAGCCAATCCAAAAACTCAAAAAACGGCGTCGCCGCAAAACAAAACTGCGTGACAATATACGGCGACAAACCCATCTCCTGCGCCGTGTTTATCTTTTGCTTAAGCGCCTTGCGCATAAGCGCCTGCTCCTGTTCCG
This sequence comes from Gammaproteobacteria bacterium, assembly GCA_051009015.1. Taxonomy (GTDB): domain Bacteria; phylum Pseudomonadota; class Gammaproteobacteria; order Tethybacterales; family Persebacteraceae; genus JAHRAH01. The sequence goes on from JBPCWZ010000065.1 coordinate 15,841, forward strand.
GATGCTCTTCCGGATGACCGGCAAAAGCAATCCGCGCGGGCCGATGACGAACAAACACGCCGCTTTCCAGCATCTGCAAAGCAGAATCAAACTTGCCCTGCGGCGGGTTTTCGCCGCCGCCGAGGAGCAAAAACTCCCGCACGCCAATGCCGCTCATACTTGCAACCATTCTTTCCAACTCATCCGCATCGCGGACATTGCGCGCCGCCAAATGCGCTACCGGCTGCAAACCGGCGGATATTAACTCACCGGCGGCGCGGACATTGCGGCTATAATCGCCGCCGCGAAAATGCGGGACAAAAACCCGCGACACTTCAACATCCGTAGCGCGCCGCCGCCATTTGCCGATAGCGGCGATATCGGCGCTTGTCAGTTCAATGCTGCTTCCGGCGAGTAATGAAGACGAAGTCGCCACCAAACCCTTGTCCGAGCGCAACCGCTCGCGCGCCCGCGATATGAGCATTTCAATCGCCTCCCAAACCAAAAGCCGGGCGCGATGCAAATCCACGCCGCGCTCTTGCAAAGTATGGCTGAGCCATGCGCCATGCAAAAGCGAAATAATCATCGTCGCCCCGTAATCGGCGCGTTCGGCGGCGCCGGTCGCGCCTATTTCCACAAAAACCTGCCGCAAATAGCCGCGGACATTGGAAAGCAGCCGCCGGTTGTAGATATCGCGCGCCTGCCGCAGTTGTTTGTGATGCTCCGAATGCACCCAAAAAGCCAGCCACACGGCGGAAGTGCGCTTGTCGGATTGTTCTTCGCCCAGCACCGCTTCTATGACCGCCCACAACTTGCCGCGCGGCGACACGGCGGCGGCGCAACCTTCAACAACCCGCCGGTGCATAACTTCCAGCAAATGCGCCATCGCCTGCGCCAGCAGTTCTTCCTTGCCGGCGAAATGATGATGCATAACGCCCTGCGAAACTTCGGCGAGTTCGCTAATCTTGGCGACGGTGGTATCGGCATAGCCGTGCTGATAGATGCTCTCAATGGCGGCATCTATCAACCTGTCGCGCGTATCCGCAGTCATCGCCCCGCCCCGTCAAAGCCGGAAACCGCCCGCATTCCGGCGGCAAAAAGCCGGCAAAAACGGCAAAGATGAAAATGGCGTTCAACCATAACAACATAATCTTACCAAACAATCAACCAAAATCTACTTTTTTCATCATTTATTTAACTACCGGATAAAAAAACAACATCACCCGCTTAACATTTGCCCGTCATTTCCGCACAGGCGGGAATCTTCTTTTTGGCAAAAATGGCATTTTGGGCGGTTTTTGCATTAGAATTGCCATTGACTGAACTATTTCATGGTAATCCGCTCGTCGGGTTTCCGTGTAATACAATACTCGGTGCTTGCAGCGGGAAATAAACGGGATTCTTACCATGTGTAGTTTAGTCAGACCTGACATTATGTCGGGCTTTGACAGACCACACACGACAACAGGGGACAAAACAATGAAAAAATTGATGATTTTTACGCTAGCCGCGATGGCGGGCTTTGTCGTACAAAACGGCGCGGCGGAAGGCGGCGGCGGTTTTGCCGATTTTTATCAAAAAGAGCAGGTGCGCCTGTTTTCGGCGATTGACAACACCCTGGCGACACAAGCGGAAAAGGCGATTGGCGACAACTTCGCCGCCGTGCGCAAGGTTAATGTTGACTTCCAAAGCAGTATCGGCGGGCGCAAGGGCAATGTCGGCATCAATCTCATCGGCGCTTTTGCCGATGCCGATGATTATGCCTTTGGCTGGCAACTTCGCGCCTATGGCGGGCAGGATATTGACGGCGGCGCAAATGCCGGTGTTTTCTACCGCCGCACAAACGGCGAACTCCTTTTCGGCGGCAATGTTTTCGCCGACTATGAAAAGCATGAATACGGCGATTTTGTCCGCTATTCCGTCGGCGGCGAACTGGAGCATTCCATCTTTTCCCTTGCCGCAAACTATTACGCGCCGATAACCGACGACAAAACAGTCAATATCACGGTTGGCGCCTTTTCCCGCGAGGGCTATGACGCAAAACTGCGGATAAACGCGCCGCGCTTTCGGGCATTGAAAGCGGCGGTGGATTATTATCATTTTGACGGCAAAAACGACACAAAAGCGGAAGACGGCTTTCGCTACGGAATGCAATGGCATCCGACTCCGGCTTTGCGGTTTAATGTGTTTTATGACGATGGCGCCGAAAAGATTGGCGGCGGTATCGCCTATGCATGGACTTTCGGCGAAACGCAAGCGCGGCATAACAACAATGGCGAAACTTTTGCCCCCGATATGTTTGCGGCGGTATCGCGGGAATATTCCCAGAGAATTGTGACGGTTAAGGCGGGTCCCGGCGTTAGTTTGAGCATAAGAGTGGTGGGCATAATGACGACTGCGATGACAATGCCGCCGGTGACGACAACGACCGGAATGGAAACAATGGCGGCGGTGACGACAAGGACAGCAATGACGGTTGCGCCGGTGACGACAAGGACGACAATGACAATGCACATGGTTACGCCTTCGCGGCTTGCGAGTGTTGAAATTACGGTAAGGGCGGCTGCGGGAATTATTATAACTACTTTTGGGCGTTCGCGCGCTTTGGTAACTTTGCCGCCAGCCCCCATAACTCGTCCGCTTGTGATGACAATTACCACAAATAACGGTAGTTCTTTTGCTGACGGAAGGGTCATTATTTCCGAGGGCATACTTGCGGGATTTTTCGCTGTTGGCGCTGCTTATACATTTCCATCACTAGGTCTTAATACTTCTACAGTAACCGTCGTGCAAGGCGGCGAGGAGCGTATCGGCTCGCCGACAGTCACAACGCTAACAACCGGCACAACCACGATGACGGCGGCGGCAGTTAGCACAACCACAACAATGACGGCGGCGGCGATTAGCACAACGATGACGATGACGATGGCGGCGGTTAGCACAACAATCCGCACAACGACATTTTCCACAATGTTTATAACGCTGACGGCAAACTCGGCAATGGGCGATATACCGCCGCCATTAGATTCCCGCCTGCGCGGCAATGACGATATTAAAGCCCGTTATTCCCGCAAAAGCGGGAATCTCCTTTTGTTATAGCCCTGAAAGGGCGTCCTGTTCACAGCACGGGGCAACGCCCCGTGACGGCATTACCCATATATCAAGCCCTGAAGGGGCGTCCCATTCTTTTGCAGGGCAAAGCCCGGCAAAAAACCCCGCCGACATCATCATAATCGCCGCCATTGTTTTCGGTCGCCCTTTCAGGGCTTGTTTGTTTAATACGCCGATTCACGGGGCGTTGCCCCGTGCTATGAACAGGTCGCCCTTTCAGGGCTTTTATAA
>JBPCWZ010000066.1:0-3820 GCA_051009015.1 Gammaproteobacteria bacterium
CGGGCGGCAACATCCGCCCGAAGCCGGAGTGGCTGGCATTTTTCGCCGCCCGCAAAATGGCATTGGAAACAATGCCCCTGAAAGCCGCCTGCCGCACCTACTCCGTCCTGACAACAGACGCCCGCCCGTCCATCCTCGCATTAATCATTCCCTCTTCATAACCCCGCCATTCCCGCTTTTGCGGAAATGACGGGGTTAGTTTGTTTGGGCGGCTAATACGGGGGTCATGTCGTAGAAGCCGGGTTTTGCTTTTGCCGCCCATTTGGCGGCGCGGACGGCTCCGGCGGCGTAGGTGTCGCGGCTTTGGGAGCGGTGGGTCAGTTCCACTTGCTCGCCGGCACCGGCGAAAATAAGGCGGTGTTCGCCGATGATGTCGCCGCCGCGCACAACGGCAAAGCCGATGTCTTTTGCCCGGCGGATGTTGTCTTTTCCGCGCCTGTCAAAAACCGCCCGCCGCGCCAAAGTGCCGCCGGATGCTTGCGCCATTATCTCGCCGAGTTTTAATGCCGTCCCCGAAGGCGCGTCTTTTTTATGACGATGATGCGCTTCCATTACTTCCATGTCAAAATCCGCCAGCATCTTCGCCGCCGCCGCCGCAAGGGCAAAAAGCGCATTGACCCCCGCGCTCATATTCGGCGAGAAAACAACGGCGACATTTCGCGCCGCCTTCTTCAACCCCGCCAATTGAGTCGGCGACAAACCGGTGACGCCAACAACCAGCGCGGTTTTGTTTTGCGCGCACAAAGTCGCGCTGCGCGCGCAGCCGGATGGCGATGAAAAATCTATCATCACATCGGCGGCGGCGATGGCGGCGGCATTTTGGCTTTGCAGTTTGACGCCGCAGGCATCTTCGCCCGCCAGCAAACCGGCGTCAACTTGCAAGTTATCATCGTCCGGCGGCGCAAAGGCAAAAGCCAAACGCGCATTCTTGTCGCGCAAAATGGCGCTGACGATGCGCCGCCCCATTTTGCCTCCGGCGCCGCAAACGCCAATGCGCATTTTATTCCTCCTCCGGCGGTCGGTCGGCGGGGCGGTCGTCTATCAGCACTTTGAACTCTCCTACCCGCTCGTTGGCATCAAATGTTATCTCCACCGATACCACCGAAGTTGCGGGCGAAAAACCCGCCGGGCGTTTTTTGTGATAGTAAAGCCAGATGTTATCGCGAAACAAATGCTCCGATTGCGGCGCGCCGAGCAGGGCGATAACTTCCTGCTTGGTCATTCCCGCCCGCAGTTGTTGGATGGATTCCTCCGGCAAAGGCGCGCCCTGCCGCACTTCGGTTTTGTAGGCGCAACCGCCCAAAACGCCAAGCCCGAAAGCGGCGGCAAAAACAAATGATATCAGGCGCGGCAAAATCGGCTAAAATTCCGTTAATGACGCATTCTAACACGGCGGCGGGTTTGATGCAAGCACAAAAGCGGGCGGAGAAAACAAAAAAGCGGCGGGGCATTGTCATCCTCGCCCGGCGTTTGCTTTTGCCTTTGCTGCTGTGCTTGTCTTGTGCTTTTGTTTATGCGGCGGATGATGACGATGACGGCGCGGCGTTGTTGCGGGCGTTTTGGACGCAAACGCCGAGCGCGCAGGCGCAGTTTCGGCAGCGGGTTTATGACGATGACGGCGAGTTGTTGTCGGACGGCGGCGGGCGGCTTTGGTTTGCGCGCGGCGGCAAGTTTCGCGTGGAATACCAAAGCCCCGAAGAGTTACTGATAGTGTCAAACGGCGAATCATTCTGGTCTTATGAAAAAGATTTGCGGCAGGTTGTCGTGCGCCCGCTGTCTTCTTTGGGCGGCGGTTTTTTGGCGGCGCTGAGCGCCGGGGAATGGCAAGCGTTGCCGCGCCTTTATGACTTGTCGGCGGGCGGCGCGGAAGATGGCATGCGCTGGGTTGTGGCGCAAAGCAAAGATAAAGAAGATGCCGTCCGCCGCATTCTTTTCGGCTTTGACGATGGCGGCGCGTTGCAACAACTGAAAATGCACGATGCCTTCGGCGGAATGGTGCGGGTGGATATTATCGGCTTGTCGCCCGGCGCGGCGGATGATATTTTTGATTTCGTCCCGCCGCCCGATGCCGAGATCATCCGCGACCAATAGGCAAAAGAATATGCGCCCGCTTGCCGACCGCCTGCGCCCGCAAACACTGCAGCAGTTTGCCGGACAGGAACATTTGCTGGCGGATAACTTGCCGCTGGCGCGGTGTTTGATTGGCGCGCCTTTGCATTCCATGATCTTGTGGGGACCGCCCGGCTGCGGCAAAACAACTTTGGCGAAAATGCTGGCAAAGCAAAGCGGTGCGGGATGGTTTGCGCTTTCGGCGGCGGCGGGAACTTTGCGCGAGGCAAAGGCGGCGATGGAACAGGCGCAAAAAGAAGCGGGCGAAGGAAAACCTGCGCCGGTGTTGTTTGTTGATGAAGCGCATCGTTTTAATAAAGCGCAACAGGATGCGTTTTTGCCTTATGTTGAATCGGGGCTGGTGATATTTATCGGCGCGACAACCGAAAACCCGTCTTTTGAGATTAACAATGCGCTGCTTTCAAGGTTGGCGGTGTATGTTTTGCGCCCGCTGGACGATGCCGCGCTTGTCGCTGTTTTGCGCCGCGCCGCCGATGCTTTGGGGGTGGCTTTTGCCGATGATGCATCGGCGATGCTTGTGCGTTATGCCGATGGCGATGCAAGGCGGCTGGTCAATGCGGCGCAAAACGCATCTTTGGCGGCGGCGGAAACCGAAAGCGGCAAAGTCGTCCAAACTGCGGCGGCGGCGGATGCCATTGGCACAAGCGCGCGAAGGTTTGACCGCGGCGGCGATTATTTTTACGAGCAGATATCGGCACTGCACAAATCAATACGCGGTTCCGACCCGGATGCCGCGCTTTACTGGCTTTGCCGGATGTTGGATGGCGGTTGCGACCCGCTTTATATCGCGCGGCGGCTGAGCCGAATGGCAAGCGAAGATATCGGTTTGGCGGAGCCGGGCGCGCTTGCGCTTTGCCTTGCCGCCGAGCGCGCCTACCGGCGGCTGGGTTCGCCGGAAGGGGAGTTGGCACTTGCACAAGCGGCGGTATATTTGGCATGCGCGCCAAAGAGCAATGCGGTTTATACGGCTTTTGGCAAAATGCGGCGTTATGTCAAAAACGACCGCTCGCGCGAAGTACCGCCGCACTTGTGCAACGCCCCGACAAAACTCGCCCGACAAACCGGCAAAGGCAAAAACTACCGCTATGCGCATGACGAAGAAGGCGGATATGCCGCAGGGGAGAACTACTTTCCGGATGGAATGTCGCCGTTGCGATATTATGAGCCAAGCGGGCGCGGGTTGGAAGCAAAGATAAAAGAAAAACTCAACATTCTCCGCCAGCGAGACGCCGCCCACAAAGCCAAAAAATAACCCCTCTTTTTGGTTTTGTTTGGATTGTTTCGGGTTTTGTTTGGACTAAAAGCCCTGTAAGGGCGGAATGTTATAGCACAGGGCAACGCCCTGTGAATCGGCATAACAAATTAATCAAGCCCTGTAAGGGCGACACACAACAATGGCGGCGGTTGTTTGTGTATTGATGGTTTTGCCGTGCTTTGCCCTGCAAAAGAATGTGTCGCCCTTACAGGGCTATCTATTAACAACACCGACTCACGGGGCGTTGCCCCGTGCTATAACATTTCGCCCTTACAGGGCTTTTATACCGCGCCCTTCGGGCGCAAGGAGATTACCGCCTACGCGGGAATGACGAAAGGGGCGGGAATATGCGGATTAAGGGCGCGTGTATTATAATAACCCGCGCAGATGGCATTGGATAAGCATTTTGACCCGGACGCCGCCGAGCGCGGTTGT
>JBPCWZ010000067.1:0-2916 GCA_051009015.1 Gammaproteobacteria bacterium
CCCGTAATGGCATTCGCCGCCATTGTTTTCGGTCGCCCTTTCAGGGCTTATTTGTTTAATACGCCAATTCACGGGGCGTTGCCCCGTGCTATGACCATGTCGCCCTTTCAGGGCTTTTATAACGCGCCGTTATCGCGCCGATGGATTCCCTCTATTGCGGGAATGACAAAAGAATGTTATGGATTTTCGCCGTAGCCGCCGTGAAAATGGCGGGGGCGGCATAGCGGGGATAGCGGCGTTATGGCAACAGCAGGGTTTTGGGGGTGGGGATTTCGCTTTTTTGGAGGGAGGCGAAAACTTTTGCGCCGTCGGCAAGCGGGCGGGTTTGATACCAATTTAATGCGCCGAGTTTTCCCGCTGCCATCCATTGCACCGTTTCGGCAAACTCCGCCGCCGTGTAAGTGTATGAGCCGCTTAATAGTATCTCCTGCAGTGTCAAACGGCGAATATCAAAACCGCCTTCGCCGCTTGCCAAACCAATATGCACAACCGCGCCGCCCGGGGCAACATAAGCCGATGCCAATATACGGCTGCTTTCATTCCCCACCGCGTCTATGATGACTTCCGCCATTTTGTCTTGCGGGGCGGGGATGGTTTCCGGCGGGAGAGTTGTTATCAAGCGACCGGGGAATAAATCCGCCAAAGCCGCGCGCCGCGCCGTGTTGGTTTCCACTATTCGCACTTCGCCCATCCCGCGCGCCATCAATGAAAGCGCGGATGCGACTCCTATCGCGCCGCCGCCGATAATCATCACGCGAGAATCGGCGGCATCTTTTTGCAAATGATGCACCGCCAAAGCCGCCGTATGATGACCGCAAGCCAAAGGTTCGGCAAGCGCGCCTTGCTCCATCGTCAAACCTTCCGGCAATGGAATAAGATTTCGCTCCGGCGCGCTCGCATATTCGGCAAATGATCCGGGGCGCGGCGGCATTGACATTAACTGCCGGTTCACACACAAGTTATCGCGCCCCGCCCGGCAATAATCGCAACTACCGCAAACAACCAGCGGATTGATTATCACCTTTTTGCCGCTTGCCGTCTCGCCCGCCGATTCATGCCCCAATATCAAAGGCGGCGGGCGGCGCTCGTCATGCCCCAAATACGCATGCATATCCGAGCCGCAAATACCAACGGCGGCTATGCGCACGACAATATCGCCGCCGCTCTTATCCTGCGGTTGCGGGGCGTTTGTCAATGCCAACTGCCGCGTGCCTGTCAGCATCAATGCTTTCATTTTATTCTTCTCCCGTTTTTTGTCGCGCCAATCATTTCGCCAAAAAGCCGCCATCAACCGGCAATAAAATACCGGTAATATACGCCGCCGCCGGAGATGCCAAAAAAACCGCCGCGCCGCTGATGTCTTCCAACTCGCCGTTTCTGCCGAGTATTGTGGAGTTTGCCAAACTCTCCGTCAATGCATCATCGGCAAAAACTATCGCCGTCATTTCGCTGGGAAAAAAGCCCGGAATAAGGGCATTGACTGTTATGCCATCCTTCCCCCAAGTCCGCGCCATTACTCTGGTCAGTTGCGCTATGCCGCCTTTTGATGCGCCATAAGCGGCATCGCCCAAACCGGCGCGCAATGATTGCAGCGAGCCGATGTTGATAATCGCGCCGCCTTTTGTCATCCCTCCCGCAAGCGCGCGCGCCAAAAAAAATGGCGCCGTTAAATTAACCGCCATAGTTTGCCGCCACTTGTCGGGCGTGATATCGGCGGCGGATATTGCCAAATCGGCGCACGAGCGCAAATTAACACCGGCGGCATTGACAAGAATATCCGGCGCGCCAAAAAACCCCGCGGCGCACTCGGCAATAGTATCCAGTTGTTCGGTTTGCGATATGTCCGCCGCCAAAGCCGCACCGCGCCCGCCCGACTTCTCCACTTCGTCAATGGTCTTTGCCAACAACTCCGCCCGCCGCCCGCAAACAACAACCGCCGCACCCGCCCGCGCCATCGCCAATGCTATCGCACCGCCAATACCCGACCCGCCGCCGGTGATAAACGCCACTTTGCCGCGCAACGAAAACCGGTCGTGCAAATAATCCGTCATCTGCTTTTGTTTTGTGTTTGTTAGTTTTCGCCGCCGAAGTATTTCTTCAAGCGGATGTCGCAAGTGCGGGCGTGTGCTTCCATTCCTTCGGCGCGGGATATGCGGGCGCTGACTTCGGCAACTTCGCGCATTGTGCTTTGCGGCATCTCCTGCCATGTCGTCGTTTTCATAAACTTCGCCACCGACAAACCGCCGGTATATCTCGCCGCGCCAAGAGTCGGCAAAATATGATTGGGTCCCGCCGCCTTGTCGCCAAAAGCCACCGTCGCTTCTTCTCCCAAAAACAGCGAGCCATAGTCGCGCAAGTTTTCCAGCCACCACTTATGGTCGGCGCACTGCACTTCCAAATGCTCGGCGGCATATTCATCCGCCTTTTGCACTGCCTCTTCGCGCGAAGATGTATATACCACTTCGCCATAATCGCGCCACGATGCGGCGGCATTGTCGCGGCTGAAACCGGGCAGGGCGGCAATGTGCTTTGGCACAAGATTCATCGCATCTTCGGCAATGCGGCGCGAAGTGCTTATCAGCCATGCGGGAGAGTTCGGCCCATGCTCGGCTTGCCCGGCAAGGTCGCAAGCGACAATATCCGCATCGGCATTTTCATCGGCGATAACAAGTATCTCTGTCGGACCGGCAAACAAATCAATCCCGCAACCGCCAAACAACATCCGCTTCGCCTCGGCGACATATTGATTGCCCGGTCCGGCGAGAATGCTTGCGCGCTTGCCGGAAAACAAACCGAAAGCAAGGGCGGCAATGCCGTGCGCGCCGCCGATATTCAACACAACATCCGCACCGCACATATCAAGCGCAAACAACGCGGCGGGATGAATGCCGCCATGCTCCGCCCGCGGCGGGGCGG
>JBPCWZ010000068.1:0-18927 GCA_051009015.1 Gammaproteobacteria bacterium
TGCCCTATAAAGAAGCGACAGGGCGCGGGGCGATGGCATTGTTTGGCGAAAAATACGGCGACATTGTCCGCACCGTCACGATGGATGCCGATTATTCCGTGGAGTTATGCGGGGGGACGCATGTCAAACGCGCCGGAGAGATAGGTTATTTTTGCTTTACCGGAGAATCGGCGATAGCGGCGGGAGTGCGCAGGGTTGAAGCCCTGTGCGGCGAAGAAGCGGTAAAACACGCCGCCGACCAAAACACAACATTGCTTGCGACCGCCGCAACATTAAAAACACCGGCGGATAAACTGGAAGAAAAAGCAAAGCAGTTGCAGGAAGCATTGAAAGCGGCGCAAAAACAAGCGGCGCAAATGCGCGAAGCGCAAACAACGGCGCAAGCCGACAAGTTGGCACAGATGGCGGAAGACGGCGGCGGCTTTCGTTTTATCATTGCCGAAGTGGAAAGCGACAGCGCATCATTGCGGGCGATGGCGGTGCGTTTGCGGTCGGTGCTTTCTCCGGCGGCGGTTTTTCTGGCTTGTCAAAATGAAGGCAAAGCATCATTCGCCGCCGCCGCCGACAACGGCACAAACGCCCGCAACTGGCTGGCAATGGCGACAAAAGACACCGGAGCAAAAGGCGGCGGCAAAGAAGATTTCGCCCAGGCAGGCGGCGGCAACCCCAAAACAATCCCCGCCGCCATAAAAGCCGCCCGCAGTTTTATCATTCCCGCATAGTTTTATCATTCCCCCGCAATTCCGTCATTCCCGCCCCTTTCGTCATTCCCGCGAAAGCGGGAATCTCCTGAACTATCGCCGCGATAGCGGCGACATTATAAAAGCCCTGTAAGGGCGGCATGTTATAGCACAGGGCAACGCCCTGTGAATCGGCATCATAAAAATATAGCCCTGTAAGGGCGACATATTATTTTGCAGGGCGAAGCCCGGCAAAAACCATTTTCCCGCTCTTTGATAATATTCCGCGGGTTTGACAATTGCCGCCGGTTTGTGCCGCCCTTACAGGGCTATGATTAATTATGCGCGCTAACACAGGGCGGCGCGCTTTTGCGCTTTGCCCTGTGCTATAACATTGCGCCCTTACAGGGCTTTAAGAATGCGCCGCTTCGCGGCGATGGTTTAGGAGATTCCCGCTTTCGCGGGAATGACGGGAATTTATGGCTTTATGGATTCCCGCTTTTGCGGGAATGACGAGGGGGGCGGGAATGACGGCAAAAAAGAGCGCGGCGGTATCCGGCGACAATAAGCCGCCAAAGGTTTTGCATTTGGCGGGAAAGGTGGTATAGTAAAAACAACGACAACTCCACGGAGGCATTGCGATGAAAAAAACGGAAGACAACGGCAAAACGGACAACAAAACGGGCGGCGTTATTGACAGCGGCAGGCGCGGGTTTATGGGCGGAGCGGCGAAAGCCGGCTTTGCCGCCGCGGCGGTTGTTGCCGGCGGGGCATTGACTTCCGAAGCCGCCGCATTGACGGCGAAGGAAGAGGCGCGGCGCAAGAAGGACGCCAAATACCGGATGGTCTTTGCCACCGCCTACGGGCTGGACGCCGACCGCTCCTACCCCATCATGCAGCAAAACTTCAAGGAGAATGTGCAAAACCTGTCGGGCGGCGAGATTTATGTCAATCACGCCCACTCGCGCAAACTCGGCGCGGGCGCCAAACTCGCCAACAAAGTGCAGCAGGGCGTCATTCAGGTCGCGCAGCATTCCATCTCCAACTTTGCGCCGTTCGCCCCGGCGGTGGATATTATCAACATTCCCTACTGGTGCGCGACCAATCAAAGGTTTGTCAATCTGGTAACCTCGCCGCAATGGCGCGAAGCCATTGACCCTTCCATCGCCAAAAGCGGTTTCAAGGCGCTTTGGTATGCGAGCATTTCGGCGCGCACTTTCTCGGTGCGCAAAGGGTTGGGCCCGATATTGTCGCCGGACGATATGAAGGGCATTAAGTTTCGCGTGCCGGGTTCCAAAACTTTGCAGCAGTTTTACCGCCTGCTGGGCGCAAACCCGACTCCGGTAGCATGGGGCGAGACGCCGGCGGCGATTAAGCAAGGCGTTGCCGATGCGCTGGATCCCATTGTCGGCGCGCTCAACATTGTCGGCTTTGTGGATATCATAGACCACATTACGCTGGCGCAAAGCGTCCATGGCGCGCAGGTGTACAGTTGCAATCTGGAATGGTTTAATTCTTTGCCCGGTCGCTTGCAAGATGCGGTGGAAGAGGCATCGGATATTACCTTCCGGCAAAACCTGGCGACGGTGCCGGGGTCTTTTGCTTTCGCTTCCGCCGAGTTGCGGCGCGGCGGCGTGCAAATCCACGATTTGGAAAGCGGCGCGATGGCGGCGTTTGTCAAACTCGCCGGACACGAACGCCCCGAATGGAATGCGTTTAAGGAAAACGCGCTTGGCTCCGCCGCCGACTTTGACAAAATGCTGCAAGCGGCAAACACCGGCGCGCCCGCGCGTTATACCGTGGACTCTGTCTGAGCGCACTCCCGCAAGCGGCGGCGATGACAAACGAAGCAACCGCAAAAAAGCCGGGCGGCAAACCCGGCTTTGTCCGGCGGCTTTCGGCTTTTGCCGCGCGCGACTGGGAGCGCCCGGTATTGCTGGTTTTATACGCCTACATTGTTGCGGTTATTTTTGTCGAAGTTGTGCGTCGTTTTGTCTTCTCCTATTCTTCGGTTTGGGGAGAAGAAACGGCGCGCTATGCCTTTGCCTATCTGGTGTGGATTGGCGCGGCGGCGGCGGTGCGCGAGCGCGCGCACATTCGCATCGGCGTTATCTTTCAGTTTGTGCCGCCGCGCGCGAAAACTTTGCTGTATTTGCTCGGCGAAGTTCTCACTTTTGCCTTCGGGGCGGTGGCGCTTTACTATTCGCTGGAATCGGTTTTGACTTCCATAAAGTTTGATTCGCTGACAAGCGGGCTGCGCATAAACCGCGCATGGTTTACCGCCGCCGTGCCGCTTGGGTTTTTTCTTATTTTGTTGCGCCTGTCCGCATCCATCGCCCGCGACATTGCCGATTTGCGCGCCGGTCGCCCGCCTTTTGCCGGCAAGGCGATGTTTTCGGACGGTAACTGACAAAGCACAATGTTCGCCCGCCCCGAAGCCGCCGTGGAATGGGGATGGGATATCGCCGCCCCGCTGCTGCTGATTGTCGTCTTTCTCGGCTTGGGCGTGCCGATGTGGGTGTCAATGGGCATCGGCGTTTCGCTGCTGCTTTTTTTCACCGAAGCATTGCCGCTTTCGCTCATTGGCGAATCGCTGTTTGAGGGCATAGACGCTTTTGCGCTGATAGCCATTCCGCTTTTCATACTTACCGGCGATGCGCTGGTGCGCACCGGCTTGTCCGACAAACTGCTCAATGTCGCCGAAGCAACGGCGGGCGGCTTTCGCGCCGGTTTTGGCGGTTCCACCGTTCTGGGTTGCGGTTTTTTTTCGTGCATATCGGGTTCGGATGCCGCAGGTTGCGCGGCGCTGGGCAGGATGACCATCGGGCGATTGACGGCTGCAGGTTATCCCCGCGCTTATGCAAGCGCGCTGGTGGCATCCGGTTCATGCACGGGCATTCTCATCCCGCCGTCCATCGCATACATTGTCATAGGATTGGTTCTCGGCGTGCCGGCGGGGACTTTATTTACCGCCGCTATCATTCCGGGCGTGATGGTGCTGATGGCGATTATGCTGACAAACGCCGTTGTCAATCGCATTGCGGGTTATGAAAACGCCGGCGGCGGTTTTGATTTGCGCCGGTGGCTGGCGGTGGTTTGGGATGCGCGTTATGCTTTGCTGGTGCCGTTTATCATTCTCGGCGGCATTTATTCCGGCATATTCACGCCGACCGAAGCGGCGGCTGTCGCCGTGGTGACGACGATTGCCATCGGCTTTTGGCGCGGCGCGCTGCGATTGGCGGACATTCCGCCGATGCTCGCATCATCGGCAAAAGTCAATGGCGTCATACTGCCGACGGTGGCGCTGTCGCTGCCGCTTGCCGAGGCGCTCGGCGCGCTGAGCGTCCCGCAATATGCGATAGAGCAACTGCTCGGATTGACCGACAATGTCGCCGTGCTGATATTGCTGATGCTGGTTATTTTTATCATCGCCGGTTGCGTGATGGAAGCCGTGCCGAATATTGTGCTGATAGCGCCGGTGCTTTTTCCGCTGGCGCGCGAGATAGGAATGGAAGACGCGCATTTTTGCGTGATGATGGTAACGGCGCTCGGCATCGGTTTTATCACGCCGCCGATAGGGTTGAATCTTTTTGTCATTACCGGCATTACCGGCGAGCCGATATTGAAGGTAGCGCGCTATGCCGTGCCTTTTGTGCTGGCGATGCTGATGGTGGCGGTGCTGCTGGCTTATGTGCCGTGGTTTTCGCTGGCGCTGATACGCTGACTTTGCCGCCGTTGTGTTTCGGCTGCCATCGCCGATACGACAAAAAGCGCAACCGCCGATAACAACAAAAGAAACTCCGGCACGCCGTCAAGCGGCGCGGCGGTGCCGGTCTCGCTCCACAGGCGGTATTTGCCGATGCTGACATTGGCGCCAAAAAGCGCAAGCAAAAAAGCGGCGAGGATGGCGGGGCGGTTTTTCATTGTTCGGCATCCGGCTTTGCCGGGGCGACATACGGAAAGCGCGCCCGCGCTTTGGTATCGGCGACATTTGCCCCGCGCACATAGCGCCGGTTGTCGCCCGCCCGCGATTCAAAAACATATTCCGGCACGCCGCCGGTAATGCGGTGGATATACAACCGCCGCCGCTGGCTGGCAATAACCCGGGCGCGCACTTCATCAATATCCCACCCCTTGCGCGCAAGTACAAACAATGCATCGGCGGTTGTTTTGTCGGTATCGGCGAGGTTGTTTTGTTCCAGCGGGTCGGCTTCCATGTCAAAAAGCAAACGGTCTTCGCCTTCCAAATCCATAAACTTCCACCGCCCTTTTCGCACCATTCTGCTCGGACCCGTGGAGCCGTCGGCGGAATATTCGCCGATGACCGTATCGCGCCATCCGCCGCCATTGCCGCCGAGAAGCGCGGCAAAACTTTCGCCGTCAATGGGCGCGCGCATTTGGCAACCGCCGCCGGCGATGTCAATAACCGTCGGCATCAAATCGGCAAGCGAAACATTCTCCCCGATGCGGCGCGGCGGTGTTTTGCCGGGCGGGCGAATAAGAAGCGGCACGCGCGCCGACCAGTCAAAAAAATGCTGCTTGTACCACATCCCCCGCTCGCCGAGCATTTCGCCGTGGTCGGCGGTAAAGATGACGGCGGTATTGTCGGCGAGTTTGGCGTCTTTCAACGCGCGCAACAAGTTGCCGACTTTGTCGTCAATGCAGGATATCATTCCAAAATAACCGCGCCGCGCGCGGCGGATGTGTTCTTCCGTCACCGTAAACAAATGCCGCCCGTGGCAGTAATATAAATTGCGCGAGAGAATGTCGCGCTGTTCGGGCGGAATGTCGGGCGCATCCGGCAAGGGTATTTCTTTGCCTTCGTATCTTTGCCAGTATTCCTCGCCGATGACAAAAGGAGAATGCGGCTGGGTAAAAGACACCGTGAGAAAAAACGGCTTTTGTTGCGGGCGGCGGGCGAGGTCGTGTATCTCCCGCAGCGCGCAGTATTCCACTTCGTCGTCAAAATCCATCTGCATCGTGCGCACGCAAGAGCCGGATTCAATCACCGGCGCCATTGTCAGGTTGGTCGGGCGGTATTCGCGCCCGCCGCTCCAATCGGCGCACATTGCAAAGTTGGAGGGATAAATATCGGTTGTCAATCGTCGCCCGTAGCCGTGCAGTTGGTCGGGACCGACAAAATGCATTTTGCCGCACAAGGTGGCGTCATAGCCGAGTTCGCGCAGGTAGTGCGGCAGAGTCGGCGTCTCCGGCGAGAAACTGCTGGCATTGTCAAAACAATCCATTGCATGCGCC
Source organism: Gammaproteobacteria bacterium (assembly GCA_051009015.1). Taxonomy (GTDB): domain Bacteria; phylum Pseudomonadota; class Gammaproteobacteria; order Tethybacterales; family Persebacteraceae; genus JAHRAH01. Next base: position 5,937 of record JBPCWZ010000068.1, read on the forward strand.
AGCCGCCCGGCATGCAAAACCGCCCGTGACGGCGCGCATATCGGGAAGTTGCAATAGGCGTTGTCAAAAACCGCGCTTTGTTCGGCAAGTGCCGAAAGATGCGGCGCGACAACAACCGGATGCCCGTAACAAGGCAACGCCGCCGCCGCAAGTTGGTCTGCCATTATCAAAAGAATATTCGGACGCATCGGCGCGATATTATCACATACAAAGGCAAAAAGACGCCGCCGCATTTGGCATTGTTGGCGGGGTTTTGTTTTATAATGGCGGCGGGTGGCTTGCCGCACTTGACAGCAACAAGAGAACAAAACAACAATGATTAACTCCCTGCGCGCCTTGTGCCTGATATTTTTTGCCGCCGTCATCGGCGGGGCGGCTTTTGCCGACGGCGATTTGCCGCCTTTGTACCAAGCGGCAAAAGACGGCAATACCGCCGAAGTCAAACGCCTGATTGACAACGGGGCGGATGTTAACGCAAAAAACGAAAAGGGCTGGACGCCTTTGCATAGTGCGGCATTTAGAGGTCACACCGAAATTGTGCTTGCTCTTGTCAAGGCGGGGGCGGATATTAACGCAAAAACCGACGATGGCTGGACGCCTCTGCTTGCTGCGTCAGGAAAAGGTCAAACAGAAACCGCCCTTGCCCTTGTCAAGGCGGGGGCGGATATTAATGCGAAGCAAAAAAATGGTGCTGCGCCTCTGCATCTGGCGGCAGGAACAGGTCAAGCCGAAATTGTACTTGCCCTTATCAACGCAGGGGCGGATATTAACGCAAAAACAGAAAGTGACCGGACGCCTCTGTATTTTGCGGCAGAGGAGGGTCAAACTGAAATCGCGCTTATCCTTGTCAAAGCGGGGGCGGATATTGAGGCAAAAGTCGGCAATGACCGGACGCCTCTGCTTGTTGCGTCAGGAGAAGGTCACACCGAAACCGCGCTTGCCCTTGTCAAGGCGGGGGCGGATATTGAGGCAAAAACCGACGAAGGCGGAACACCTTTGCATATTACAGCCGAAGAAGGTCACACCGAAATTGCGCTTGCCCTCGTCAATGCCGGAGCGGATATTAACGCAAAAGCCAATAACGGCTGGACACCCTTGCATTCCGCAGCGCAGCAAGGTCACACCGAAATTGCGCTCGCCCTTATTAAGGCGGGAGCGAATGTTAACGCAAAGGCGATAATACGCGATTGGATGCCTTTGCATAGTGCAGCATTCGGAGGTCACACCGAAATTGCACTTGCTCTTGTCAAGGCGGGGGCGGGTATTAACACAAAAACTGACGATGGCGGGACGCCTTTGCATTATGCGGCAGAGTCAGGACAAACCGAAACCATGCTTGCTCTTGTCAAGGCGGGGGCGGATATTAACGCAAAAACCGACAATGGCGGGACACCTTTGCATGTCGCGGCAGAGACAGGACAAGCCGAAACCGTGCTTGCCCTTATCAAGGCGGGGGCGGGTATTAGCGCAAAAATCAATGATGGCTTGACGCCTTTGCATTACGCAGCATCGGGAGGTTACACCGAAATCGCGCTTACCCTTGTCAAAGCGGGGGCAAATATTAACGCAAAAGGTGACCTTGGCAAGAGTCCTTTGCATTATGCGGTGCAGCACGGTCACACCGAAACCGCATCCGCTCTTATAGAAGCCGGGGCGGATGTCAATGCGAAAGCGAATGAAGGCGTAACCCCCCTTTATTTGGCGATACTCAGATTTCAACTGAAAACTGCCGCTATGCTGATTGGAGTCAAAGTAAAGAAATTGCAGGCATATTGGGATGAGAATGAATAACCGGGCGGGTTAGTGCCTTCGCAATCGCCATAACCGGACGGTAATTTGCATGCTTTCTCCGGCTATCGGGCGTATAATCGCCGCAATGACCGATAACAAAACGACGACTGCGCAGGAGATGGTTGCCGCTGCTGATGTTGGGGGGCGGAATCTTGGCGGCAAAAGCGGGCGGGCTTTTGGCGTTATCGCTATCGCCTGGACTTTGTTTCAGTTGTGGGTGGCTTCGCCGCTGCCGTTTTATTTTTCCGCCGTTATGCCGGTGTTGAATCTGGACGATGTAAAGGTTGTGCATTTGTCGTTTGCGCTCCTGCTGGTTTATGCATCCTATCCGGCGCGCAAAGCATCGCCGAAAGACCGCATTCCCGCAAGTGATTGGCTGCTTTTGGCGGTTGCGCCATTGGCGGCTTTGTATCTTTTGGCTTTTAAGGAAGATTTGGCGGGCAGGGCTGGCGCGCCGATACTTGCCGATTTGATTTTTGCCGGTATCGGAATGGCGATGCTTTTGGAAGCGGCGAGGCGGGCGCTGGGTTTGCCGCTTGTCGTTGTTGCGGTTTGTTTTTTGTTGTATGTGTTTTTTGGCGACAGCGCATTTTTGCCGGAGGCGATGCGCTGGAAGGGCGCGTCTTTCCAAAAAGCGATGTCGCATTTTTGGCTTTCCACCGAAGGCGTTTTTGGCGTTGCCCTTGGCGTGTCGGCGAGTTTTGTTTTTTTGTTTGTGTTTTTCGGCTTGCTGTTGGAAGGTGCGGGCGCGGGCAACTATATCATTCAGTTGTCGTTTTCATTGCTGGGCAGGTTTCGGGGAGGTCCGGCAAAGGCGGCGGTTGCGGCGTCCGCTTTGACCGGCATGATATCCGGCTCAAGCACGGCAAATGTGGTAACGACCGGCACTTTTACCATACCCCTGATGCGGCGTGTCGGCTTTTCGGCGGAGAAGGCGGGGGCGGTGGAAGTCGCATCTTCAACAAACGGGCAACTAACGCCGCCGATTATGGGCGCGGCGGCTTTTTTGATGGTTGAATATGTGGGAGTGTCGTATTTGGAAGTCATACGCCATGCTTTTTTACCGGCGGTTATTTCCTATCTTGCGCTGGTGTATATCGTGCATCTGGAAGCGGTCAAGGCAAAGATGGAAGGGTTGCCGCTTGCGCCCGGTTTGGCGGCGCGCAGTTTGTCGTCGCAGTTAATGCGCGGCGGTTTGGTTGTTTCGTTTTTGTTGACGGTTGTCGGCGCGGCGTATTTTGTTTTGTCGGCATTGAAGAGTGTTATTAAGAATGATGCGTTTTTGATAGTTGCGGTTGTGTTGTTGGCGGTGCTGGCGTATTTGTTTTTGCTTCGCGTGGCGGCGAACAAAGCGGATTTGCCGCCGGATAATGCATCCCGCCCATTGACAAGCGTGCCGTCCTTTGCCGAAGTATGGCCGACCGGCGCCTACTTTGCCATACCGGTTTTTGCGTTGGTTTGGTTTTTGATGGTGGAGCGCAAATCGCCGGGCTTGTCGGTTTTTTGGGCTGTTGTGTTTTTGGCTGCGGTATCGCTGACACACAAGCCAATAAAGGAGTGGTTTCGGCGCGGCAAATGGCAAACAAAACTGCGCGAGGGATGGGATGATTTTTGCCGCGGTTTGGCATCGGGCGCGCGCCAGATGGTTGCCATAGCCGTGGCAACGGCGGCGGCGGGCATTATTGTCGGCGCGGTAACGCTTACGGGAATGCAGCAGTTTGTCGCCGAGTTGATAGAAACTTTATCGGGCGGTAATTTGATGGTAATCCTTTTGTTGGCGGCGGCGTTCAGTTTGGTGCTGGGGATGGGCTTGCCGACAACGGCAAACTATATTGTGGTCAGTTCTCTGATGGCGGGCGTGATAGTGGAGTTGGGCGCGCAAAACGGCTTGATAGTTCCGCTTATCGCCGTGCATCTTTTTGTTTTTTATTTCGGCATTTTGGCGGACGATACGCCGCCGGTAGGTTTGGGCGCATTTGCCGCTTCGGCGATATCGGGCGGCGACCCGATAAAAACCGGCTTTCAGGGTTTTGCCTACGACATACGCACGGCGATACTTCCCTTTTTGTTTATCTTTAATACCGATTTGCTTTTGATAAATGTCGGTTTTGGCGGCGGCGTTGTTGTTTTCATCACCGCATTGGCGGCGATGCTGCTTTTTGCCGCGGCGACACAGGGGTGGTTTTTGGCGAAGAACAAATGGTGGGAAACTTTGGCGCTTTTGTTAATTGCTTTTACTTTATTCCGCCCCGGCTTTTGGCTGGACAAAATAGCCCCGCCGTATTTGCAACTTCCGGCGGCGCAAATAACCGCCGCCGCCAAAAACGCGCCGGATAATGCAAGCATCAGAATGCGCGTTGGCGGGGAGGATTTATCAACCGGCAAAATGGTGCATACCACTATTCTTTTGCCGCTGGGCGAAAAGGCAAAAGGGGAGGAGAGATTGGCGCAAAACGCGGGTTTGGAAATCAGGGAGGAAGACGGCGGCGTGTATGTTGATAACATAACATTCGGCGGCGCGGCGCAACAGGCGGGGCTGGATTTGGATTGGCGGATAATTGCGCTGGAAGAGAAAAACACAAGCCGGCCGGCAAAACAATGGTTTTGGCTGCCCGCGCTTTTGTTATTATCTCTGGTTGTGTTTTTGCAGCGGCGGCGGCGCGAATGAACAACAAGGGCATAATGATTATGGCGGCGGTTAACGGCGCGCGCCTGACAAAACAACAATGCCCCGCCGTGCCGATAACAATAGGAGAGACGGCGTGCGCGGCAAAGGAGTGTTATGATGCGGGCGCAAAAGCGGTGCATGCGCACATACGCGACAAAAACGGCGGTCATCTTTTGGATGCCGGTGCATACCACGAATTGATTGATGAGATAAAAACGCGCGCGCCGAAGTTGATGGTGCAAATCACAACCGAAAGCGGCGGAAAATACACTCCCCATCAACAGCGCGAAATAGCGCGCCAGACGGGGCATAATGAAATATCGGCGGCATTGCGCGAGATAACCGCCGATAACGACAAAAAAGCGGCGGCGGATTTTTATCATTTGGCGGGAGTGCGCATTCAGCATATTTTATATTCCCCCGCCGAAGTGCATCAATTGGCGGTATTAATAAAGGGCGGCATAATCCCCGCCGAAAATGTGTTTGTGCTTTTCGTCCTCGGCGATTATCAAACCCGAGCGGCGATGCCCGCAGATTTATTGCCTTTTTTGGCGGCGATGAAAAAGGCAACCCTGAAAGCGCAAACAATGGCTTGTGCTTTCGGGCGGCGCGAGAGTGATTGTTTGCTTGCGGCGGCAAAAGCGGGAATGCATTGCCGCGTAGGTTTGGAAAACAACCATTACAACGAAAACGGCAACCCGGCAAAAAACAACGCCGAAAGAGTGGCGGAAATAAGAAAAAAACTAAAAAAAGCCGCCATCCCCCTGTCCCCGCCCTTTGCATAGCAACCAAAAAACAAACAACCCCGCCACTTCCTTGTCGCCACCATCCCCGCACGGAATATCGGATAGTTTATCTTTTATGATAAGATGACGCATCTTTGGAGAATCAAAAAGCGATGACGATTAACAACTTTCCGCGCATTCCGCGCGGTTTTTCTCGTGCCTTGTGCGCTTTATGCGCCTTGATTCTTCTCGCCGCCCTGTGCGGGGGCGCTTTTGCCGACGGCGAAAGCCAAAAGCCGCCTTTGCATCAAGCGGCAAAAGACGGCGATACTGCCGCCGTCAAACGCCTGATAGACGGCGGCGCGGATATTCATGAAAAAGACGACATTGGCTACACGCCCCTGCATTGGGCGGCGCTGGAGGGAAAAACCGAAATGATGACTATCCTCGTCAAAGCGGGCGCGGACGTGAATGCAAAAAGCGCAACTGGCTCAACGCCCCTGTCTGATGCGGCAGGCAAAGGTCACACCGATGCCATTGCCGCTTTGGTCAAAGCGGGGGCTGATGTTAACGCAGGAGACGAAGTCGGCTTTGTTCCCCTGCATACTGCAGTGGTTAATGACCAAGCCGATAGTGTTGCCGCCCTTATCAAAGCGGGGGCGAATGTTGATGCAAAATCAAGGCGCGGCGGCTACCTGACCCCTTTGCATTTTGCCGCCGCTACCGGGCAGGCCGATATCGCCACCGTTCTCATCAAAGCCGGGGCGGATATCAATGCACAGGGGAAAACCGGCACGCCTTTGCATTGGGCGGTGGATAGGGGGCAAACCGCTGCCGCTCTTGCCCTTATCAAAGCGGGGGCGGATGTTAACGCAAAAGGACCGCACGACTGGACGCCCTTGCATAACGCGGCATATTGGGATAAAGCCGATGTTGCCGATGCTCTTATTAAAGCCGGAGCGGATGTGCTTGCGGAGGACATTAATGGTTTTGGTCCGTTGTATTACGCGTTAGAGGGCATTCAATTGGATGTTATTTTTATTATTCTTAAGGCATGGATTTCCGCTAAGTTGGAAAGATGGGGGGATGCTTTGTCATCTTTGTAGCCCGATGCGGCGGGGGAGTTTAACTTAACAACTGATAACCGACCGCTGCCGCCTGTTTATTTGTCCTGCCATACGGGGGGGCGTTTGGTTAGGAATGCGTTTATGCCTTCTTGGGCATCGGCGGCGGTCATGTTTGTTGCCATTACTTCTCCGGCGTATTGATATGCTTCTTCAAGCGGCATTTCCAATTGGCGGTAAAACGCTTTTTTGCCGGTCGCGAGGGTTAGCATGGATTTTGCCGCGATGGCTTTTGCGATACTTTGGCATCGGTCATCAAGGGCATCGGCGGGGGCGACTTCGTTTATCAAGCCCGCCGCCGCCGCTTGTTCCGCCGTCAGGGGGTCGCCTGTCAGTAGCATTTTCATCGCTGTTTTGCGCCCGACATTGCGCGAAAGGGCGACCATCGGCGTGGAACAAAACAAGCCGATATGCACCCCCGGCGTGGCAAAGCGCGCCGAATCATCGGCGATGGCGATATCGCAGGCGGCGACAAGTTGGCAACCCGCCGCAGTCGCCATCCCGCGCACTTGGGCGATGACCGGTTTGGGGTTTTGTGTTATCGCCAGCATCATTTTGCTGCACAGGGCGAAAACTTCGCGGTAATCTTCCAGCCCGCTTTTTGCCGCCATCTCGCGCAGGTCGTGCCCGGCGCAAAAAACCGCGCCGCTTGCGTTGATGATTATCACGCGCACCGATTTGTCTTCGGCGGCATCCGATAGCGCGCCGTGCAACTCGCGCATTAGCGCATCGGATAATGCGTTGCGGCTTTGCGGTCGGTTTAGCGTCAGCGTGCGAATGCCGCCGCCGTCATTTCGCAATAGTATGGAATCGCTCATCGGTGTTTTGTTATCTTAACAAAAATGCCGCCGCAAAACAAAACCGCCCCGCCGCCTGCTTGTGATAATTCCGTATAAAAGCCCTGAAAGGGCGGCATGGTCATAGCACGGGGCAACGCCCCGTGAATTGGCATATTAAACAAACAAGCCCTGAAAGGGCGACCGAAAACAACGGCGGCGAATGTTAAACGGGCGAGGATTTTTCGGGTTTGCGGTTTTGCCGGGCTTCGCCCAGCAAAAGAAAGGGACGCCCTTACAGGGCTTGATTAATTGAAATGCCGGCTTACGGGGCGTTGCCCCGTGCTATGAACAGGACGCCCTTTCAGGGCTATAACAAAAAGGAGATTCCCGCTTTCGCGGGAATGACGAGAAGGGCGGGAATGCCGGGGTTATGTTTTGGTTTGTAGCATTGTGCGGGTGTTTTGTACATAATCCAGTGGGGTTTTGTTTTTGGCGGTTTTGGCGTTTTTGTTGGCGCCGGATTGTAAGAGGATGTGCACTACTGCGGCATTGTTGATTTGTGCTGCCAGATGGAGGGGGGTTTCTCCGGCGTTGTTTTGGGCGTTTATGTCGGCGTTTGCGTCTATAAAATCGCGGGCGGCGCGGGCATCGCCGAGCGTTGCCGCGATGTGTAAGGGGGTGTCGCCGTTGTTGTCTGTTGCATCGGGGTTTGCGCCGTGCGCCATTAATATCAAAGCGGCGGCGCGGCTGCCATGCATCGCGCAATGATGCAAAAGCGAAAACCCGTCCGCATCCGCCCCGTTAATCTTCGCGCCGTCTTTTACCAGCGGCAACAAGGCGGCGCAGTCGTTTAGCGCCGCCGCCTTGAACAATTTGATATCTGTCATTGTTTTCTCCTTCCGTGAAAAGTCAATTGGCATAACGCCGCTTTAATACTTCATAAAGCGAATCGGCGGCATAATCGCCATCTTTGTCTATGCCCGCTTTTTGCAGGTGTGTGTTGCACAAGTGAATGCCGCGCAACTGCGAATGCCGCGACAATAGCGCGGCAAAATCATAACCCGCGCCGTCTATAACCGCTTGCCCTTGCGGGTCGCCGGGCAAAAAGAACGCCGCAGATGGCAAAGCATAATCCTGCAAGCCAAAATGCCGCACGGCGGACATCAGGGATATCATCCCGCCGCCGTCGCGCCCGCGAATATAACGGCGCGAATCTTGCCAAAACAACAAGCGGCGGCGCAGTTTGATAATCGCCGCTTTGACATCGTCCCATTCTTGTATGCGATTGACATTGTTATACGAATCCGCCAATGCCGCCGCCAAAAAATGCCCGCGCGGGAATTTCAGCATTCCGTTCAGCATCCGATGCGCTTTGATATCGCGCACAAAAGCCAGCGGCGCGGCAATATCCAAAGGGCGAATGCAGATAGTATCCATATCCATCCACCAGCCGCCTTTTTGGCGCATTAACTCCCAGCGGAAGTTGTCGGCAAAATACGCCAGCGACCCTTTGCGATGGCGGAATATCGCCGTGCGCGGCAATATCTCTTCGGCATTAATCAAGCGCAACCCTTCCGCTTGCGGAATGTTTTGCAACTTGTCATAATGATAAAGATGAAACTGATGCCCGTGCGCGCAAAACGAAAAAATGCAAAGCCGCTCCAACGCCGAAAGCCGCCCGCCAATCCACAATCCTTGCACCACAAGGTTATCGCCAATCGCCGCCGTCATTTGCCCGGCTCCGGATAGCGGCGTTTGAGAATTTCATAAGGCGAGTTTTCGGGGAATGTGCCGTCTTTGTCAATCCCTTTCTTTTGCACTATGTTGTGCATAAGATGAAGGGAGAATGTGCCGGAAAGCATTACATCAAGCACGCCCGACTTGTGGAGCGCATCGTCAAAAAATCCGTTGACGAGGGGATGATATTGATAATATAACGAATGCGCGGGCAAGGCGTATTTTTCCAAATTGAAATGCCGGACGGCAAGCGTGATTGCTATGGGTCCGCCCGCTTCGCCCCAACCCAAATAGCGGTGATGACGGCGCAAAAGCAAACGCCGCTTAATTTTTTTCGTTTTGCGCTTATGCGTATCCCAAGGAACAAACTTGTTAATATCCGCGCATGCATCGGCAACTGCCGCCGCCGCATAATGCCCGCGCGGAAACTTCATCAATGCCGAATTAATCAAAGCATCGGGTGCTTCGTAGGCAAATATCATTTGCGCCGAAAAGTCCAGCGGGCGCAAAGCGACGACATCCATATCGGCATACCAGCCGCCTTTTTGACGCATTAACTCCCAGCGAAAGCGGTCGGCAAAACCCGCCAAGGAATTGCTGTGGCGATAGCGGAATATCGCCGAGCGCGGCAAAATATCCGCGCCGTCCATAACCCGCAACCCTTCCACTTGCGGCAGGTTTTGCAAATCTTCATAGGCGTAAAGATGAAACTCATGCCCGTTAGCGCAAAAGGAACGGATGCAAAGCCGCTCTAACTCCGAAAGCCGCCCGCCAATCCATAACCCCTGCACAATGCGGTTATTGTTTTTTGTTGACATTATTTCGTTGGCAAACTGCGGCGGATATAGCAGTCATTCTCGCCGCAACATCTGACATGGCGAAAATCTTTTATTAGCACGGTGCTGACGGTATCGGCGCAGTTTGGTTTGAAGCGGTCGTGTGTTTCCACAATGACCATATCCACGCGCTCAAGCCACGCCGAACAATTGGAGAAAACTTCAAGTTCAGAGCCCTCTATGTCAACTTTCAGAATTGACACGCGGTCAATGCCGTATTTTTTGATAATGCCATCAACAGTAACGGCGGGGACCAATTCCCCGCCGCCGCTTTTGCCAACGACCAACCCAACCTCGCCGCGACCGGGGTCTGACAACCGCAGATTGGTTTCTTCGCACCACAAAGCCGCGTGTTCGGTTTTGGCATTGGCGTAGGGCGCGGTGTTTTTATTCAGCATTAAGAAGTTATCCGCCCCCGGCTCCAATGCCACAACCGTCGCATTGGGATAACGGCTGGCGAAAAACGCCGATGCCATTCCGATGTTCGCGCCCGCGTCAATAATGACGCTCGCCGTTTCCGGCAAAGGGAGATTGGCATACTCTCTCCACATAAAAATGGTTTTGAACATGATGACATCCGTGGATGGCATGCGCAAATATAGCGGGGCTTTTGCCAGCGGATGACGAAAGCGCACGACTTGCCGCTTGCCGGTTATTTTCGCAATTTTCGCCTTTATAAACCCGAGCGCATCGGTATAGGCGTATTTCCAGCGGGGGCGGTTATCATCCTCATCATACATCCCCCGCGCCCTTTGCGCCATATTTATAAAAACGCGCCAGCGGGCATGCCAGCGGTCGTATTTGCGCCAAATTGATGCGGCAATGCGCTCCGGTAATGATGCCTTTGTCAATACGGCGTTGGCATGTATTAAAGAATGCGCATCCGCTTGCCGCACCGGCGGCGGTAATACGCAATAAAAGGGAATGCCGTTGCGCCACCACTCGCCATAAGCGAAATCTATCGGGGCGGTTATTTCTTGGCAGTATTCCAACAACTCGCGCGCGCCTTGTTGCGATATCATATAACCGGCGGTTGTCGCTTCGCGCCGGTTGCGGAGGATTAGTTGCCGGTTTTCGTTGATGGTTGCCAGCAATCTTCCGGCGGTTTTGTGCTTCCTGCCCGAAAGCAAAACAACGCCCCAGCGCCGCCGCAATTCGGCAATGGCGCAAATGACCGGCAATAAATCATCATCCCATTCGGCATCGTCTTCCAATATCAAAGCGGACGGCGTCTTTTCGGCGACTATCCGCTGCCACAATCGGTAATGCGAAAGATAACAACCAATCTCGCCCGCCAGCATATCGCGCCCGAACTTGCGGCGGAACTTATCCTGCCGCAACTGATGCGCATAATCGGCGGGATTAAGTGCCGCGCCATCAACGGCATCCACAATTTCATAACCCGCGCCAAGTGTCTGCAGTTGCGCCCGCATCTTTTCGCGCCGCGCCGCCGCGCGGGCGAGGGAGATGACATATATCGGCGGGAGGTTAGTTGTTGTTGCCGTCATCCGCCGCCTTCGGGCAGAAAACGGCTGGCGCATATAAAGATGAAAAGCCCGCCCGCACTTGCCGCCAAAAGCGGCAACCAGCATGGCGCAACTTCATCATATCGTGCGCTGACGAAAAAAATATCGCCAATGTCTTTTTGTTGTTCTGCCTCATTTCAGTGTTGCTTGCCGGGCAAAAAATGCCGGGCTGACTGAACAACAGCAAACGCTTAAGTTGCTTTGCTTATTCCCCTACGGCGCGGATGTACGGTCCGCGCCGTTTTTGTCGGGTCTTGTATTTGGCAAACAACCCGACATCGGGCTGTTTGCTGTTGTTCAGTTGTCGCCATTATATCACAACTTCCCCGGCAAATGTCAAACCACAGATGCATAATGCCGCATCCCTCGTCATTCCCGCCTCCCTCGTCATTCCCGCGGAAGCGGGAATCTAACGCGCCCGCAAGGGCGCCCCTTCGGGGCTTTAATTACGAGCGCGCTTTCGCGCACTCAGGGTTTGCCATTTGCGGCGACAAGTCGCCGTTTGCGCTATCGCGCAAATGGACAAATGGCAAGGGTTTGGATTCCCGCTTTCGCGGGAATGACGAGGGGGATTTCGGTTGCCGCGCTTTTGCGCGGGCGGGGCGGTTAGCGGCTTGTGCCGCAAACGGGATTATGCAAAGGTCTAAGCCGTGCGCCGTGCGCCGTGCGCCGTGCGCCGTGCGATGCTAAACATGTGTTTGTGCATGTCCGTCTTTTTCATCATCGGCATAACTCCCGCGATTATACACACAATATCCGCCCTGTCAAACATTTTTTTCATCTTTGTGCTTTTTTGGCATTTTCGCCCGCCGATGGTTTCCCGTGAAACATTGGATGGTTGTTGTGGTGTTGTTGTTTTTGCATGTCCGGTTTTGGCGCGATGGTGTTAAAAAATTTGACATTACCGCAAAAACGCGATATAATGGCGAATTCGTTATGCCTACGGTCAATCAACTGATACGCAATCCGCGCCGCGCCAAACGCGACAAATCGGCGTCTCCGGCTTTGCAAAACAGCCCGCAACGGCGGGGGGTTTGTTTGCGCGTCTATACCACAACGCCCAAAAAGCCGAACTCGGCTTTGCGCAAGGCGGCGCGCGTGCGGCTGACAAACGGCTTTGAGATAACCGCCTATATCGGCGGCGAAGGGCATAATCTGCAGGAGCATTCGGTTGTTTTGGTGCGCGGCGGCAGGGTGAAAGATTTGCCCGGCGTCCGCTATCATGTCGTCCGCGGCGCGCTGGATACTTCCGGCGTTGACAAGCGCCGTCAGGGGCGGTCCAAATACGGGGCAAAACGCCCCAAAGCCAACTAATCCCGGGGGAATATCGCAATGTCCCGCCGCCGTTCGCCTGTCAAGCGCAAGATAACACCCGACCCCCGCTATGACAGCGAGCGGGCGTCCAAGTTTATCAATGTCATTATGACGCGGGGCAAAAAATCGGTTGCCGAGCGTATCGTATATGGCGCGATGAGCGAGATAAACGAAAAAACCGGCAGGAATCCGGTGGAAGTTTTGGAAGAAGCGATAGAAAAAGTCCGCCCGCAAGTGGAAGTCAAAAGCCGCCGTGTCGGCGGGGCAAACTATCAGGTGCCGATTGAAGTCCGCCAGGAGCGGGGGGTTGCTTTGTCAATGCGCTGGCTGCGCAATGCCATGCGCGCCGGAAAGGATAAGTCCACGGTGCGCAATTTGGCGAATGAGTTGCTTGACGCTTCCGCCGGTCGCGGCGTAGCGATGAAAAAGCGCGAAGATACGCACAAGATGGCGGCGGCAAACAAAGCATTCTCACATTTTCGGATATAGAG
>JBPCWZ010000069.1:0-5901 GCA_051009015.1 Gammaproteobacteria bacterium
TATATTAAGCGGCATATTGATTATCGCGCAAGCGATAATCCGCCGCATTGTTGCAAAGCAACAATGCCGCACCCGCCAAAGCGGGCGCACCTTTCGCCATAATAAAACCCCGCAAAGGCGAATAAACTCCACAAGAGAAAATAAACCCCGCAAGGGCAAATAATCCCACAAGAGCAAATAAAGCCCGCAAGAGCGACATATTGATTATTATTGATTATCGCGCAAGCGATAATCTGACGCATTGGCACAAAGTGCCAATGCCGCGCCCGCCAATGTGGGCGCATCTTTTTGGCATTCCCGCGCAAAGCGCGGGCATTAAAAAACCATACAAAGACAGCGGCATTTTTCGGTATAATCGGGGCAAAACCGGAGGCATTTGACAATGAAACAAAAAATCTCGCAACCCGAATTCGGCGAAAACGAAGATAAGCCCTTTGAGGGCGACTTGCTCAAACGCGAGCAGGAGATAAAAGACCTGACGCCGATGATACACGCCATATCGTCCCCGGCGACAATGGCGCTTGACGCCGAATGGGGCGCGGGCAAAACCGCTTTCATAAAGATGTGGAAAGCACACCTCAACAATGAGGCAAGCGCTCGTGCCTTTTATTTTAATGCGTGGGAAACCGATTTTGCGGCAGACCCGCTGATGCCGTTTGTGGAAACAATCACCGCGCAACTGCCGCAAAAAAAGCACCAAAAATTGAAGGACGGCGTAAAGGCGCTTTTCCCCATCATTGTCGGCGACCTTGTGCGCAAGGTTGCGGGCGTCAGTTCGGCGGAATTTGCCAAAAATGCAGCGGAAAACTTGTTTGCTCCCCACAGCAAAATGGACGAGTTCAAAGCCGCGCTTGGGGAATTTGTTAAATCTCAAGGTAAGCGCGTTGTTATTTTTGTTGATGAATTGGACCGTTGCCGTCCCGATTACGCCATCAAAGTGTTGGAGCGTATCAAGCACTTGTTTGGAGTGCCCGGCGTCATTTTCGTCCTCGCCACAAACCGCGCACAACTATGCCATTCGGTCAATGCCCTTTATGGTGCAAATTTTGACGCCGATGCATACCTGCGCCGCTTTATTGAGTTTGACTATGCAATAAAAGCCCCCGATACGAGTGATTTTGTTGACGCGCGGCTTAAGGGTTTGGAGATAGACAAATTTCTGTCGGGCAGAGGGGAAGATTCTGAAATTGACCGCAGGGATTTACACGAAACCCTGACACTGTTGGCAAAACTACACAACTCCTCCCTGCGGGATGTGGAACAACTGCTAATGCGTGTCGTGTTTGTGCTTTGGTCGTTGCGGGACGACTCCCGAACCATATATCGTTTTTACCCGATATTGCTGGCATTCCTCGTTGTAGCGCGGCTAAAAATGCCGGCGCATTATCACAAATATATTCACCCTGCCGACAACGGGAAAGAAATGGTCACACATTGGAGAAACCAACTACAAGAGGCTGGCATTGATAAAGCAGGTCCCACGGCGTCACACATAACGGCGTACATCATTTCGGCAAAATATTCTCACAGGCAAAACACTCCCGATGCTCCTGATATACCGAACCTTATCGAGTCCTACGCAGATGGGGTGAATAATACCGCTTACAGGAGTGTGGAACAGTATCTCCGGGATTTGCACCGCCATTATCGTGGACAGATGGTAGATTTGTCGTATCTTGCCAAAAAGATAGAAATGTTGGACGGATTCCATTTTCCGGACAATGACAACACCGAAGGCAACGGCAACTAACTTTGCATCTTTTGTCATTCCCGCGCAGGCGGGAATGGCGAAATGCGCCCGCTTTTGTGGGCGATATCGCCGAAAGTGCGATGTTGGCGGTTTTTGTGCTACTATAATTTGGGGCTTGCCGGAATATGCCAATGATAAATGTCCGCCGCTTTTTCGCCGCCGTCATTTTGGCGGGGCTTTTCGTCATTATCGGCGGGGCGGGTTTTGCCGGTGGCGATTTGTCGGCTTTGCATTATGTCGCCTCGTTCGGTCACTCCGATATCTTGCTTTCCTTTGCCGGGGCGGTGTCGGTTTTGCATCTGGCGGTGGACAAGGGCGATATCGCCGAAGTCAAAGGCGGCGAAGCGCAACAAGAAGCCGACGAGTTGCTGCGCGAGTTGGAATAACAACAAAGAAAACACGCCAATGATTAAGTTTTTGAGCGACCTTTTGGGCGGCGGGATTTCGCTGCATGAAGCGGCGGAGAGCGGCAATATCGCCGAATTAAAACGCCTGATTGCCCGCAGGGCGGATGTCAATGCAAAAGGGGCATATGGCATGACGCCTTTGCATTATGCGGCGAGGGACGGCAAAACTGAAACCGCGCTTGTCCTTGTCAATGCAGGGGCGGATGTCAATGCAAAAAATGACGGTGACGAAACGCCTTTGCATTTGACGGCATATCATGGTCGCACCGAAACCGCACTTGCCTTTGTTAATGCGGGGGCGAATATCGGGGCAAAAGATTACAGGGGCTGGACGCCTTTGGATTTGGCGACAAGACAAGACAAAACCGAAACCGTGCTTGCACTTGTTAAAGCGGAGGCGGGTATCGTGGCAAAAGATAATGCTGGTTATACGCCTTTGCATTTGGCGGTATATCTCGGTTATACCGAAACGGTGTTTGCCCTTGTCAAAGCGGGGGCGGATGTCAATGCAAAAGATAGCGGGGGGCAAACGCCTTTGCATCGGGCGGCATATCTCGGCAAAACTGAAATCGCGCTTGTCCTTGTCAAGTATGGCGCAGATATTGTGGCAAAAGATAACGATGACTGGACGCCTTTGCATGTTGCGGCAGCACTCGGCAAAACCGAAATCGCGCTCGCCCTTGTCAAAGCGAGGGCAGATATCTTGGCAAAAGATAATGATGGCTACACGCCTTTGCATATTGCGGCACGGTATGGTCTTACACAAATCGCGCTTGCATTTATCAAAGCAGGAGCGGATGCTAACGCAGAAGATGGACGCTTTTCGGCTTTGCATCGGGCGATAGAGGGGGAGCAAAGCCAAACCGCGCTTGCCTTTATCAATGCTGGATTGGATGTCAATGCAAAAGGTTCCTATGGCTTTACGCCTTTGCATATCGCGGCAATGATAAAAGGTCAAACCGGAACCGCATTTGCCCTTATCAAAGCGGGGGCAGATATCGAGGCAAAAGATAACATTGGTTCTACGCCTTTGCATTTGGCGGCAGTGAATGGTCACGCCGAAACCGTGCTCGCCCTTATCAAAGCGGGGGCGGATATCGGGGCAAAAGACAAATATGACAGAACGCCTCTGCATATTGCGGAACAGGATGGTCAAACCGAAACTGCGAATGCCCTTTTCATAGCGAATGCACAGCGCGAAAATGCGGTGCGGGCAGCCATTGAGCGCGGCGAAGCAGACCATCGTCATCGGGTATTAGAGATAGAGCGCGCCGCTTTGCGCTTTGCCATTGCTACGCCCGACAGCGAGTTTCGGCATGGCGGCGAATTGAATGTCGTCACTGCCGACTGCGCCGCGCCGCAAAAAATCAAAGCGCATGCCCATGTGTTTCCGAGCACTATTAGCCGCATTGACGCCGAATTTGAGGCGGCGCGGGTTTGTTATGCCGCGCACGGGTTTTATTGCGTTGCCGAAAACTACGGCAAGCGCGTAAGGTTGTTTAGCGGCATTGCCGGGGAATCCGTTGTTAATGACTTTTTGATATTTGCCGGTAATCCGCAAGAACTCCGCCCGATTTACGCAAAGGCGTTTTTCGCCTATTACGGCGTAAAGCCGACAATTGACATCGTCAAGCGGCGCAAAATTGCCCGCGGCGAATTGCCGAAAGGGGCGGGGGATTGCCCGATATATCACTTTCGCGGGCGGGAAGGCGCAAAGCCGGGTTATGTTTATGTCGCATCCAGCCCGCTCGGTAATCCCGTCATTAATGGCGAGGGGCTTTACAAAATCGGCATGACCGAAGACACCATAGACAAGCGGATGAAGGGATTGAACAACACCAGCGTCCTGCATCCCTTTGAACCAAACCTTGCCCTCGCCACGCAAGACGCAAAGGAGGCGGAAAAGAAAATACACCGCGCTTTGGACCGATGGCGGGTAAAGGATAACCGGGAATTCTTCCGCATATCGGCGAAAGAGTTGGAGTTTCAATTAAGGCGGCTGACCGGCATTAATATCAAGTTGTATTAATGCGGCGGCGTTTCGCGCCATCGTTATCGCCACCCGCTACCTTTTCACTTCGCCCGATGGATTTCCCGCTTGTGCGGGAATGACAAGGTGCGCCCACTTTGGCGGGCGCGGCATTGTTTCTTTTCCACAATTCGACAGACTATCGCTTGCGCGATAATCAATATTATTAATAATGCCGACTCACGGGACGACGCGCTTTCGCGCTTTGCCCCGTGCTATGAACAGGACGCCCTTTCAGGGCTATGACAAAAGGAGATTCCCGCTTGCGCGGGAATGACGGTTAAGGCGGCGGATGGGCGGCGATTTGTTATAACGCCATTGACGGAAAGCATCACTGCATTACCTGCGACAAGGGCGGCAAGCGGGAGTTTTGCACCCCCGCCGCCTTTTCCGCCTTTGTCAAATAGGCGGCATTATGGAATATGCCGCCCATTCCGTCATGCCTGAAAATACTCATTTTTCTCCATCGCATCGCCCCGCTTCCGATTTTCCGGAGGTCCCGCAAACTCAATTAGCAACGCCTCCAAGTCGGAAATGATGGCGTCTTCGGCAGGTTGTTTGTCACTGAAAGGGACAAATTCCTTATCACTGCCATCTTTCAATTTGCGGATGCCAAACCACGAAAATTGGTTCCACCGGCTTTTGAGGCGGTCTTTGGTATGCTCGTTCAGGCGAATGCCAATCCCCCGGTCTGTGCGTCCCACATAAACAACCGTAGAGAAATGGTAGAGGATATAAATTCCCCGCTGGTCGCCAAAATCCACCATTTTGCCGTCGCCTTGGTGTCCCAAAAGTTTCGGCGAGTTTTTTGCCTCCCACGCAATCCTGTCCCAATACATGCCAAACGACTGTATCAGCCGACTCTCGTCAGAGGTTTCGGATTCTTCCGGTTGCTCGGCATTGTCCTTTTTGGGGTTATAGGAGAGGTTCGGGCAATAAAGCCCGAGGGAAACCCTTTCATATCGCGGGTTATCCCCCTTCACCCCAGCCAAAAGGCATGTGATAACCCCTTTGGAGGGAACGACCGCATTGCCTTCCCATAAGCCGTCACGGAAAATTTCGTCCCAAATTGGGATAGCCCTCATAGCAGTCCCCGAGTGCTTCTGAAGCACATGGGCAACCGCATCTTGCAGTTTTTTGTATTTTGCCATTGTCGTTTTCTCCTTTTTTGGTTGTTATTGGCTTTCGCCGCTTGCCGATATTGTAGCATAATGACGGCGGGGAATGTCAAACTCGGCAAAAACTTTTTGCCGCCGACAAAAAACAACAAAAGGCGGGGGGAGTATCAAAGCACAACACAGAGCAATTGATACCGCCCCCATTTGTCGCTATAATCTAATGCGGTATTCGTATCTGGCGGCGTATCCGTCGCCGATTGCTATGCCGAAGCGGTGCAAGTGTTTGCCATTTGTGTCAATGGCAAAGATGGCATTGCGGTAGGAATCCACACCGGCGAAGAAGCGGGTCTCGTCGTTTATCGGGCGGATAATGCCGAAGCGGAATGTGTCAAGGAAAACGCCGCCATCTTGTTTTGACGGCAGATGCACATAATCGGTGCGCAGTGCATAACCGCCCATATCGTAAGTGAAACCCGCCGCCCTGTCGTTGCCGTTGTGCCGCCCCGAAAAGGCAAAGTTGCTTTCGCCGATGCCGATGCCCCGATGGAAAGTATCCGCCATCGCCGCATGCAAAACATTCGGCATATTCGGGGTGTA
>JBPCWZ010000070.1:0-7357 GCA_051009015.1 Gammaproteobacteria bacterium
CAATCAACTGCATTTGCCTTTTGCCGATTTGCCGACTCGCGATTCTTCGCTGACGCCCGAACAATCGCGCGAGCGCAGCCGTCAGGAAGCGCTTGATTTTCACGACACACTCAGGCAGCGTCAGGCACTTCCGCTTGCCGAAGAAGAGGAAGAAAAAGCCGCGCCGGCAAGGCGGTTTGTCTGGCATTTGCAAACCGGCGCATTCCAATCCACGGCGCAAGCCGAACAACGGCGCGCCGAGTTGGCATTAAAAGGTTATGCCGCCGTCATCCGCCCGGGCAAAACCGCCAATGGCGAAGATATCCATCGCGTTTGGATAGGACCTTTTGACAATGAAAACACCGCCGAAGAAATGCGCGCCAAACTTGCTTTGGAAGGATATGACGACATCCCGCTGCTAAAATCGGCGGCGCAATAGTCGGCGGTAATAATCCCCGCCCTCTTCGTCATTCCCGCTTGTGCGGGAATGACAAAGATGGGCGGTTTTTTTTGGCGCGTTTGGCAAAACGGGCTTTTTTGTATTATAATGTCCGGCGATGTTGTCGGACATTATTGACTTTGGTCGTTTATCATCGCACGGCGCACGGCGCACGGCGCACGGCGCACGGCGCACGGCTGAGACCTTTGGGCAAACGGCTTTTGCCGCTTTTGTCATAATCCTCGGCGGTTTTTGCGCTTTGACATTTGCCGACAAGGCATCGGCGCAACAACCTCCGCCATCGTCCATTTCCTACACGACAAACCCCACCGGTTTGATAACCATCACCGCCGATGGCGAGGTCGTCGTTTTGTCGCAACCCGCCGCCGGTTTGATGACGGTGACGATAAGCGGCGTCGGCTTTACGCTTGTCGGCGGCGAGTATGTCCGCTCCGGATATACCGGGCAGGATACTTTGACTTTGCGCTTTTTGACTTCCTGCAGTATCCGCGATGGTTGCGCCGCTTTCGGCTTGGAAAGCGGGGATGTCAATGACCGCATCAATACTATTGCGACGATGGATTTGGAAACGACGCGCCAGTTTATCGCTTCCGGCGCCGATATCAACGAGCGGACAGGCGAGCAGGCGAGTTCGTTTTTGCTTTATTATGCCCTGCGCATAACCCCGCACGATTCGCCGCGCATTTCCATTATGCTGGCTGCCGGAGCGGATGTCAATGCAACGGCTCTCGCAGGCAACACAATGCTGCACCTTGCCGCCGCATCGTCCGACCAGACCATCCGAATGAGCAACTTTGTGAATATAGAGGGCATAGAAATTAATAAGGTCAATGACTTGGGGCAAACGCCGCTTGATTTTTTGGCGTTTGTTTCCAATAACCCAAACCCTATTGTCCGTAATATTTTGCAGGGCTTACACGGACCCAATGCCGAAAGATTGCGGGCGGCGGGCGGTGTTTGCATAATCTTTGCCGGCATCGCCGAAGCCGTCCCCATCTGCGGCATATCCCAACAATCGCCCAACATTGCCCTGCCAAACAACGCCAACAAAACTTTCATCATCCGCGGCGACAACTTAAACACGCCCGGCGTAATAGGCAACCTATCAACCCCGCCCAGCCAATAATCCCCGTAGATTCCCGCTTTTGCGGGAATGATGAAAAAGGCGGGAATGACGAGAGTAGGCGGGAATGACGAAAGCGTTTTGCTAACTTCGCTGCAGGATTATCTGCAAGACAAATGCGCTGCCGAAATAACTTAATAGCAGGAAGACAAAACCGGCGGCAAAGCCCGCTTTTGCCCGCCGCCCGCGCCAGCCGCGCAAATACCGCCCCAGCAACAAGACGGCAAAAACCAGCCATGTCAGGGCGGCAAAAAGGTTTTTGTGCGTTAGCGCATAACCATCGCTTGCAATCAAACCCGAAAGCAGAGTCAGAGTCAGCAAAGCAAAACTCACCGCCAGCCAGCGAAAACATGCCGCTTCCTGCTGCAGCAGCGGCGGCGCGGCTTGTCCTGTTATTCGTTGTATCTTTTCGCTCAGGTGCAATTCCAGCCATAGCAGCATTGTCGCCAGTGCAAGCGCGTAGGATGCCATCGCCAAAAGCGCATGCGCCAACGACAAGCCGCCGGGGGGCGGGTTGTTTGTTTGCGCCGCCAAAGGCGCAAGCGATGCCAGCGCGACAAAAAGCAACAGCGAAATGCGGATGATGCCCGGGCGCGTCAGGGCGCGGCACGGCGCGGCGGCAAACAAGGCAAACAGCGATGCGCCGACGCCGATATCCCAGCGCGGATAAGATTGGTAGTTTATCGCCAGCCCGAGGGCATGCAAGAGCATTGCCGCCGCCAAAAAGATGATGTCGGCGGAGGGTTTTGTTGCCGCCGGTTTGGTGTTTTGCGCCGCCGTTTGCCCGCGCAGCATTGCGGCGGCATAAAAGGCGGCGGCGGACAGGTGTAGTAGAATCACGATAAAATGCTCGACAATCTTAGCCGGCAATTCGCCAATGTTATCAAAAAGTTCGGCGGACAGGGGCGGCTGAGCGAAAGTAATATCGCCGATGCCCTCGCCGATATCCGCACCGCTTTGATAGACGCCGATGTTGCGCTGCCGGTTGCCGATGCTTTTTTGGCGCGGGTAAAAGAAAGCGCGCTCGGCATTCGCGCCGATTCGCTCAACCCGGGGCGGATGTTTATCGCCATCGTCCATCGGCAACTGGCACAGATGATGGGCGAGGGGGCAAACTCGGCGCTTAATCTGAAAAAACCGCCGGCGGTTGTGATGATATGCGGGCTGCAGGGGGCGGGCAAAACAACGACTCTCGCCAAGATAGCCAAACACCTGAAAACGCAAAACAAGAAGCGCGTGTTATTGGCGAGTGTTGATGTGCATCGTCCGGCGGCGATTGAACAACTGCGGCAACTTGCCGAAAGCGCGGGGATTGGTTATTTTGACAGCGGCCAAATGGGCGATGGGGGCGATGCTTTGGCGCGCGCCGCCGCTGTTTTGCCGATGGCGAGGCGGCAACTTGCCGATGCGGTTTTGGTTGATACTGCCGGGCGGACGACTTTGGATGCGGCAATGATGACCGAACTTGCCGCCCTTGCCAAAGTATTGAAACCTTCGGAAACGCTTTTTGCCGTTGATGCGATGCAGGGGCGCGATGCCGTCAATACCGCCGCCGAGTTTGGCAAAGCCCTGCCGCTGACCGGCATTGTGCTGACGAAGTTTGACGGCGACAGCAGGGGCGGCGCGGCGCTTTCGGCAAAGGCGGTAACCGGCTGCCCTATCAAGTTTGTCGGCACCGGCGAAAAGCCGGATGATATGGAACTTTTTCATCCCGCCCGCTTTGCCGGAAGGTTGCTGGGCATGGGCGATATCGCCGGACTCGCCGATATGGTGCGCGGCAAAACCGCCGCGGCAAAAACCATCACCCGGGGCGATTTTAATTTGAACGACCAACTCGCGCAGTTGCGGGAGATGAAAAAGATGGGCGGGATTAAGAGCGTGCTGGAAAAAATGCCCGGCAACCTCGGCGCGCAGGCGACCGATGATGCGCCGATACGCCGGATGGAATCGGCGATACTTTCCATGACGCCGGCGGAGCGCGCAAACCCGGATATGATTAAATCCTCGCGCAAGCGGCGCATTGCCGGCGGGGCGGGCATTGGCGTTTCCGATGTCAATCAGATGTTGCGGCAGTTTGAACAAACGCGCAAGGTAATGAAAAAACTCGCCAAACAACCGGGCGCGGCGATGCGCATTGTGCAAAGCATGATGGGGCGATGACTTGCATGGCCGGCGATATTGAACAGCGGCATTTTTGGCAGTGGCGGGATGCCTATTGTCAATATGCCGCTTTCTACCGCTGCGCTATTAATGATGCGCAGTTGCGGCGGTTGTGGCAGTGGCTGACTTGCGAACCGCCGCAGGTTTTTGGCATTGTCGCCGAGAGCGGCGGCGAACTTTGGGGCATCGCCCATTGGCGTGTGCATCCGCATCCTTTGGCGGGGCGGATGACGGCGTATTTGGACGATTTGTTTGTGTTGCCAGACCGGCGCGGCATTGGCATCGGCAAAATGCTGACGGAGGAGTGTGCATTAAGAGCGTCAAAAAGCGGCTGCAACCGCCTGCGCTGGGCGACGGCAAAAGACAACTTCAACGCGCAAAAACTATATGACAAAATCGCCAAACGCACCGGCTGGCTTATCTACGACCTTGACATTGCCCCCGATATTGGCGCGGGCGAAGGCGCAAAGAATCAATGAACGACGCCGCGGTTGTTATTAAAAATGTGTGCAAGCACTATGGCGATTTGGCGGCGCTTGATGATGTGTCCATGACCGTCGGGCGCGGCGAATTCTTCGGCTTGCTGGGACCGAACGGCGCGGGAAAGACAACACTCATCGGCGTGCTTGGCGGCTTGATAAAAGCCGATTCCGGCAAGGCGGTGATAATGGATTCGGATGTGCGCGCCGATGCTTTGGCGGCAAGGCGCAAAGTCGGCATTGTGACGCAGGAACTGTTGTATGACCCGTTTTTTACCGTGCGCGAGGCGCTGGTTTTTCAGGCAAAATATTACGGACTCGGCGGCGACAGGAAATGGATAGACACGCTGCTGGAAAGATTAAACCTGGGCGCGCAGCAAAACACCAACACCCGCAATTTATCCGGCGGAATGAAGCGCCGTTTGATGATAGCGCAGGCGCTTGTGCATCGCCCGCCGGTGATTGTTTTGGACGAACCTACGGCGGGCGTTGATATTAATCTGCGCCTGTCGCTTTGGGGGTTTATCCGCGAGTTGAATAACGACGGGCATACCATTATTTTGACCACTCATTATTTGGAAGAAGCGGAAGCGTTGTGCCGCAAACTTGCGCTTATGCGCGGCGGCAAAGTCGTGGCATTGGACGATACGCGCAACTTGCTCGGCGGCTGCGTGCAAGTGCGCCTGCTTGCCGAAGGAAAGTTGCCGGACAATTTGCCGCCGCATCGCCGGAGGGAATCGGGGCGGATGATTTTTAACACTCTTAATTATGACGACATAGAGCCGCTATTGGCATCTTTGCGCCAATCGGGCGCGCGCATTGTGGATTTGGAAGTTGCGCCGGCAGATTTGGAAGACGCGTTTTTGCGCATTGTCGGCGCGCCGCAATGAAGGGGTCGGTCATGTGCGGTTTTTGGGGGCTTTTGCAAAAGGAAGTCCTGCGTTTTTGGCGGGTGTTTTTTCAGACGGTGTTTGCTCCGGTGCTGGCGTCGTTTTTGTATCTGCTTATCTTCTCGCACATACTGGAAGGGCGCGTTGAAGTTTATGACGGCATCGGCTATGCGGCGTTTTTGGCGCCGGGTTTGACGATGATGGCGATCTTGCAAAACAGTTTCGCCAATGCGTCATCGTCGTTAATCCAATCCAAGATAACCGGCAATCTTGTTTTTTTGCTGTTGCCGCCGATATCGGCGCGGGCGTTTTTTCTCGCCTATTTGTGCGCGTCCGCCGTGCGGGGTGTTGTTGTCGGCGTCGGGGTGATGCTTGTTTGCTGGCTGATAGCGCCGCCGCCGGGGGCGTTGTCGTTTTTGCCGATAGTTGTTTTTACTTTGCTTGGCGCGGTGTTTGCCGGGGCTTTGGGGTTTATCGCCGGTTTGTGGGCGGAGAAGTTTGACCATCTGGCGACTTTTACCAGTTTTATTATTATGCCGCTGACTTTTTTGTCCGGCGGTTTTTATTCGGTGCATACATTGCCGCCGTTTTGGAGCGCAGTGTCGCAGGCAAACCCGTTTTTTTACATGATAGACGGGTTTCGGCGCGGGTTTTTCGGCGAGGGCGATGCGCCGCTTTGGTTGTCGCTTTTGGTTGCCGGGGCGTCGGCATTGGCGGTTTGCGCTTTGGCGTTGTTGCTTCTGGCGCGCGGGTATAAAATACGGGCATGATTGACTGCACCCCCGAGCAAGTGCGCGACTGGCTTGCCGCCGGTTTGGGCGCGGTTGAGGTTTTGGAAGTGGAAGGCGACGGGCGGCATTTTCGGGCGCTTGTGGTGTCCGATGCTTTTGAGGGTTTGTCGCGCGTGCGCCGTCATCAACTGATATACGCCGCGCTGAAGGGGCGGATGGAAGAAGACATCCATGCGCTTTCGCTGCGCTTGTTGTCGCCCGGCGAATATCATGCGCAAACTTAAGATAACCGGCGGCAAACCGCTTAGCGGGGAGGTTAGCATTTGCGGGGCGAAAAACGCCGCTTTGCCCGCATTGTTTGCCTGCTTGCTGACGGACGAGCAGTGCAGGATTGATAACATTCCCCAACTGCGCGATATTGATTCCGCTTTGGCGGTTTTGGCGGCGGTGGGCGCGGAGGTTGACAGGCAGGGCGACAGCGTCCGCATTTGCGCGGCATCCTTGACGGCGACAAGCGCGCCGTATGAATTGGTCAAAACAATGCGCGCTTCGGTTTTGGCATTGGGTCCTTTGCTGGCGCGCGCCAAAGAAGCGCGGGTTTCGCTGCCGGGGGGGTGTGTTATCGGCGCGCGTCCGGTGGATATGCACATGGACGGGTTTGCCAAAATGGGCGCGGATGTCAAAATCCATCGCGGCGATATTGTCGCGCAAGCGGACAAGTTGCAAGGCGCGATTATCCGCTTGCCTTTCCCGACTGTTACCGGCACGGAAAATTTGATGATGGCTGCCGCCCTTGCCGATGGCAAAACAATCATAGAAAACGCCGCCCGCGAGCCGGAGATTATTGACCTTGCCGTTATGCTCAATGCGATGGGTGCGGATATCAGCGGCGCGGGCGAAAGCGCGATAAGCATTAATGGCGTGTCCAAACTCGGCGGCGCGCATCATCGGGTAATGCCCGACCGCATAGAAGCCGGAACTTATCTTTGCGCCGCAGCCGCTTGCGGCGGCGAAGTGTTTTTGCATAATGCGCAGTTGCGACATTTGTCGGCGCTTGCCGACAAGTTGCAAGAATGCGGCGCGATGGTGCAAGACGGCAAAGACGGCGCAGACGGCATCGGCATAACAATGCGGGGGCGTCCGCAAGCGGCGGATATTGCTACTGCGCCCTATCCCGGTTATCCGACCGATTTGCAAGCGCAGTGGCTGGCATTAAGTTGCATCGCAAAGGGCAGGGCGGCGATAACGGAGACGATTTTTGAAAACCGCTTTATGCATGTTCCGGAGTTGGCAAGAATGGGCGCGGACATAGAACTGCGCGGCAATACCGCGATAGTCGGCGGCGCGGAATATTTGTCGGGCGCGCGGGTAATGGCGACCGATATTCGCGCATCGGCGGCTTTGGTTGTCGCCGCTTTGGCGGCGCGCGGCGATACCATCATAGACCGCATCTATCATCTTCAGCGCGGCTACGGGCGGATGACGCAAAAACTCGGCGCACTCGGCGCGAGTGTGCAACTCGTATAAAACAACCG
>JBPCWZ010000071.1:0-13943 GCA_051009015.1 Gammaproteobacteria bacterium
GGCGGCAGTTGCGTTTTGACCTCGGCAAAGGGTTTCCGCTATTGACGACCAAAAAACTGCATTGGCGTTCCATCGCCCATGAGTTGTTGTGGTTTTTGCGCGGCGACACCAACATCGGCTATCTGAAAGAAAACGGCGTTTCCATCTGGAACGAATGGGCAAACGCCGATGGCGATTTGGGTCCCGTTTATGGCAAACAATGGCGCAAATGGCAGGGCGATGGCGGCAAACCCATAGACCAAATCCGCGCCGCCATTGACGAGATACGCAACAATCCGCATTCGCGGCGCATTGTGGTATCGGCGTGGAATGTCGCCGATATGCCAAAGATGGCATTACCGCCGTGCCACGCGCTTTTTCAGTTTTATGTAGCGGGCGGCAAGTTGTCGTGCCAGTTATATCAGCGCAGCGCCGACATCTTTTTGGGCGTTCCTTTTAATATCGCCTCTTATGCCTTATTGACGGAAATGGTCGCGCATGTTTGCGATTTACACCCGGGCGATTTCATCCACACTTTCGGCGATATACATTTGTATAACAATCATCTTGCCCAAGCCCGACAACAATTACAAAGAACGCCGGAAAAGTTGCCAACCCTGCACTTCGCCCGCAAAGTAGCCGACATTGACGATATTCATTACCAAGATATTGTTTTACAAAACTACGATGCACTGCCAAACATTCCGGCAAAAATAGCGGTATGACAATACCGATAGCCATTGTCGCGGCAATTGCCAAAGACAACATTATCGGCAAAGCGGGAGGTTTGCCGTGGCATATCCCCGAAGACCTGCGCCACTTTCGCGCCATAACAATGGGCGGGGCATTAATAATGGGACGGCGCACTTATGACTCCATCGGCAAACCCCTGCCGGGGCGTTTGAATATCATCGTCAGCCGCCAAAGCCAAACCATTGAAGGATGCCAAACGGCAACCTCGCCAATGGCGGCACTGGATATTGCCAAAGCATCGGGCAAAAATATATTTATCATCGGCGGCGAACAAATCTACCGCCAACTCCTGCCGCAAGCGACAATCCTGCATTTGACAGATTTAACCGCCGCCATCGCCATAGAAAACGGCGATGCGACATTCCCCCCGATAAACAAACAAGAATGGCAACAAACCAAAAGCACCCCCCTGCAAAACACCCCCAACGCAACATTCCAAACCCACCACCGAATAACCCCCCATTAACCCGCCATTCCCCCCCCCCGTCATTCCCGCCCCCCTCATCATTCCCGCCCCCCCGTCATTCCCGCCCCCTCGTCATTCCCGCCCCCCCGTCATTCCCGCCCCCCCGTCATTCCCGCCCCCTTCGTCATTCCCGCCCCCCTCGTCATTCCCGCGAAAGCGGGAATCTCCCAAACTATTGCCGCGAAGCGGCGACATTATAAAAGTCCTGTAAGGGCGGCATGTTATAGCACAGGGCAAAGCGCGAAAGCGCGCCGCCCTGTGAATCGGCACAACAAATTAATCAAGCCCTGTAAGGGCGGCACAAAACAATGGCGGCGGTTGTTTGCGTATTGATGGTTTTGCCGGGCTTTGCCCTGCAAAAGAATGTGTCGCCCTTACAGGGCTATCTATTAATAACACCGATTCACGGGGCGTTGCCCCGTGCTATAACATTTCGCCCTTACAGGGCTTTAATATCGTCATTCCCGCCGCCCGCCAATCGTTGTATAATATCGCCCTGCGGCAACCACAACACATTACAAGGAGGAAACAATGAAACAACTGGAAATGACACTGATGGCGATTCTCGCCGTTTTGGGGCTTTTTGCCCTGCCCGCTTTGGCGGCGAAAGGCAAGGGCGGCAAAAGCGGGGGCTTTGGCTTTTTACCCGCTTTGTGTGTAGTTTTCTTTGCCGCCATCATTGGCGCGAATGCCTTTGCATTTAGTTATCGAGCTCCAAAAGACAATTCGCCTTTGCAACTGGCGGCGGCGAAAGGCGATATCGCCGAAGTCAAACGCTTGATTGACGAAGGTGTAGATGTTAACCATAAACATGAATGGGGCAAAACGCCTTTGTATCTGGCGGCGGGGAGAGGTCATACTGAAATTGCACTTATTCTTATCAAAGCGGGAGCGGATATGAGTATAGGACATGTATTTCCCGGAGGTTCTTTGGGTCAGATACTAATAGAAGGAATGCCCTTGCATGCGGCGGCAGGGGGCGGTTATACCAAAACTGCGCTTGCTCTTATCAAAGCGGGGGCGGATATTGAGAGAGGGAGTCACTATGGCACACCTCTGCATAGTGCGGCAAGATGGGGGCACAGAAGAACTGCGCTTGCTCTTATCAAAGCGGGGGCGGATATTAATGCAAGGGATGAGTATAGTAATTATACAGCCCTGCATCGGGCGTTAAGAAATCGTAGAGCCGACACTGCATATTCCCTTATCAAAGCGGGGGCGGATATTAATGTAAAGGATGCTTGGGGAGAGACACCTTTGGATATGGCAATAGAGGCGTTTGGCAAAGACAGCGTACTTGCGCGCATTTTACGGGGAGAAGTGATAATAAAAAAGGACGACGGCGTATCCTCGGCGAATACGATGACGCCTTTGCATCTGGCGGCGTGGAATGGCAGGATTACCAAAGTTAAGAGCCTGATTGACGGCGGGGCGGATGTTAACGCCAAAAATAAAATTAGCCGAACGCCTTTGCATTTGTCGGTATGGAGTGGGAAAACCGAAACTGCGCTTTTCCTTATTAAAGCGGGGGCGGATGTTAATGCAAAAGATAACGATGACTGGACGCCTTTGCATTTTGTGGCAAAACATAATGCCGAATTCGCCCTTGCTATTATCAAAGCGGGGGCAAATGTGTTTTCGCGCACGAATAAAGGAGAAATGGCGTTAGACATTGCCATACAACAGCACAGCATAGACAGCAAAATCGTGCGCGTCCTGCTGGAAGCGATGGACAAGCAGGGCGATAAATAGCATTGGCGGTGGTTTGTAGATTCCCGCTTTTGCGGCAATGACGAAAGAGGCGGCTATCGGTTGGGGAAGGCGGCGAAGCGGAGTAGGAGATAACCGATGATTCCCGCTATGGTGGAACCCGCCAAAACGCCGAGTTTGACAAGGTTGGTTTGTTCGCCCGCGCCAAATGCCAAATTGCCGATGAAGAGCGATACGGTAAAACCAATGCCGCACAATGCCGCAACCGCCACCATCGCCATCCACGAGCAACCCCCCGGTTTTTCGCCAATGCCAAAACGCACCGCCAGCCATACCGCCGCGCTGATGCCGACTATCTTGCCAAAAACCAAGCCCATCGCTATCCCCGCTGTTATCGGCAGTGCGAGCGATGCAAGAGTCAAACCGGCAAAATTCACCCCGGCATTGGCAAAGGCGAAAAGCGGCAAAATGCCAAAGGCGATGGGCGGATGCAAATCATGCTCAAGCGATATCAGGGGGGAGCGTTTGTCTCCGCCTTTTGCCTTCAACGGCACCGCCATTGATGCGGCGACTCCCGCTATCGTCGCATGCACGCCCGATTTCAAAACAAACGCCCACAAAATAAAAAACAATAAAATATACGGCGCGCGGGTGGTAACCCCTTTCCAGTTCAACATCGCCAGCACAAACAAAGTCAAAGCCGACAATGCCAGCGGCGCGGCATTCAATTGTTCGGTGTAAAAAACGGCGATAATCGCTATCGCGCCCAAATCGTCTATGACCGCCACCGCCGTCAAAAATACTTTTAGCGCCACCGGCACGCGACTGCCCAGCAGGGAGAGCACTGCCAGCGAAAAGGCAATGTCGGTCGCCGTTGGTATCGCCCAGCCGCGCATGGCAGCCATATCGCCCCAATTAACCGAAGCGTATATCGCCGCCGGAAGCGCCATCCCGCCGACTGCGGCAATCGCCGGCAACATCGCCCGCGCTTTTGACGATAACTCTCCGGCAAGCAACTCGCGCTTTATCTCCAAGCCGACCACAAAAAAGAACAGCGCCATCAAGCCGTCATTGATAAAATGCGCCGCGCTCATTCCATAAACGCCTTCGCCGATGACGATGCCGATATTGGCATGCAAAAAATGCTCGTAATGCGCCGCCAAAGCCGGGGTATTCGCCGCCGCTATGGCAAGAAGCGCCGCGGCAAACAAAACCGCCCCCGCCGCGCTTTCGGTCCTGAAAAAGTTGCCGACCGCTTTGGTTATCATCGCCGCAAAACCCGAACCCGTCAAACTTGTCAAAGCCGCCCGTTATTTGGCGCGGGCGAGCATTGCCGCCAACTCGCGCATGGGGGTTTGGCAAAACTTGTCAAAATCGGCGTCAAAAAAGGCGCTAATCTTTTCAACCTGCGGCGCGTCAAAAACCTCCGCCAATGCGTTGTCAAACTTTGCCCGCAAGTGCGGCAAACTCTCCTCGCGGCGGCGCGCATGACCCAGAGGATAATGCACTTCTTCCTCTTCCGCATCGCCGTTTGTAAATACCACCCGCACGGCGTTGGCGATGGAGCGTTTTTGGGAGTCCAGATAATCGCGGCTGTATTGCGGGTTTTCCGCCACGACCATCTTCGCCCGCAACTTGTCAATGCGCGGGTCGGCGGCGATGTCATCCTCATAATGCGCCGCCGTCAGTTCGCCAAATATCAAACCCACCGCAGTCATATACTGCAAACAATGATCGCGGTCGGCGGGGTTGTGCAGTGCGCCGGTTTTGCTGATAATGCGCACCGCCGATTCCTGCGTGTCCAGATGCACACTCTTGATATCGTCAAGGCGCGATGCCACCCGGGCGTGAAGTTTGAGCGCGCATTCCACCGCCGTCTGGGCGTGAAACTCGGCGGGGAAAGATACTTTGTAAAGAATGTTGCGCATGACATAATCGCCGAAAGGTTGCGCCAAAACCAATTCCCCGCCGCCGAATGATGTATCAATAAACCCCCATTTTTTTGCGCTCAATGCCGAAGGCATTAATGCCAATGCTTCTTCGCCCGCCGCCATCATCGCCAAGCGAACGCCGCGGCTTGCGGCATCGCCCGCCGCCCATGATTTTCGCGCCATCGCATTGGGCGCATGACGATAAGTCCGCAACGCCTGCCCGTCGGCAAAAACATTTGAAAGCGCCGCCGCCGTTTGTGCTTTGCTTGCGCCGAGAAGTTTTGTTGATAACGCCGCCGATGCCGTCTTGACCAATATTACATGATCCAAACCGGCGCGATTGAAACTGTTGCCGAGTGCCAAAACGCCCTGTATTTCGTGCGCCATTACCATCGCCGCCAGAATATCGCCGACAAACGGCGCGCCGCTTTGGCTCTGCCGCGAAAGATAATCGCCAAGCGCCCAAAGCGCGCCGAGGTTGTCGGACGGATGCCCCCACTCCGCCGCCAGCCATGTGTCGTTAAAATCCAGCCAGCGAATTAAAGCGCCGTTGTCAAAAGCCGCCTTAACCGGGTCTAACGCATAATGCGCGCCTATCACCCGCGCCCCGCCCGATACTTCGCCGCCTTTGACAATCGGGCCCAAATACCGCGTGCAAGCCGGATAGTTGTGCGCCAGCAAAGCGCAGGATATGCTGTCGGCAAGGCACAACTTCGCCGCCCGCAAAACATCCGCACCGGGGCGGCAGGAATGGACATAATCCGTTATCGCCGTGATAACTTCATCTGTCGGCGGGCGGGTGTTGTGTTCGGATTGATCCATCTGGGCGGTGTTATTCTACAACTTTTCCGCCGCATGCGCGGCGATAAAACGCGCCAGATGCTCGCCCGCGGCATCGCCCCTCGGCAACCTATTGGCAAGAGTCAAAACGCGCTGATAATCTTCCCCCCGCCCGCGCTTGTAATGCGCCGCCATTATCGCCAGCAAAATAACCCGCCCGCTCGGCGCGCGCAAATCCGCCTCCGGCAAAAGCGCTTCGGCGTTTTGGATAATCTCTTCGGCATCGCGCAATGACAAGGCGCGCCAAAAGCGGGTGTAATCGCCAAAAATGCCGTCGGCGGCGAGCAATCTTTTGGCGCATTGTTCTTTGCCAAACTTTTGCCAAAAGCGCGCCATATCATCCGCCGGTGCTTGCGGTAGCAACTCGGCCATCAAACCGCTGACGGCGCGCAGATAATGCGTGGCAAGTGCCGGCGATATCGCCTCGCCGTCATCGTCAATCGGGCAGGGCAACTTGGCGGTGTCGGCAAACCATTGTTGCTTTTCCATCTCCTCAAACCACTGCGCCGACCGCCTTGCCTTCGCCGCCAGAGACGACCTCGGCAACTCGCCTATCGGCGCATCCGCGGGCGGGCGTCCGGTTATCATCTCCCAAGCCGGCACCGGCACAAGAAAAGTATTGGGCCAGGAATAAAAAGTCCGGCGGAAGAAATCCAGCGGCGCGCGATGTTCAACATAGGGAAAATAATCCGAGTTCGGCGGCACGGCAAAGGAATGCAAATAGGGCATCAGGTTTTTCTTGTCGCCGATGAAAATGGCGTTCATGTCGGCGGCGGAACGATAGCCGTATTTGTTCCAAAACCGCCGCGCATCGTCATCGGCAAAGATAGCATCCGAAAAAGGCGGCACTTTGCCTTCGGCGACGGCAACGACAATCAAATCCGAATCTCCCGACAAATACCAGTGAAAATCGGAAAAACTTTCGGCAAGGGCGGTCATCTTGGAAGCGACCAACTGCGGGCTGCTTTCGTAAAAATGCGTCCACTGCACGAAAACGCCGTCCGGCGCAAGAGTGTCCCTTATGCGGCGGTAAAACTCGCGCGAAAACAAGTTTGCCACGCCGCTAATCCACGGGTTGGACGGCTCGGAAATAATAATGTCGTATTGGCTGCGGTGGCGGGCAAAATAACTTTTGGCATCGTCAATAATAATATTGCTGCGCGTGTCGGAAAAAGCCCGCGCCACACGCTCGCCCAAAAACGGCGCGCCCCTTGCAACCATCTCCTCAATCTCTATCGTATCCGCCCGCCGCAGAGAAGGAGAAGTCAAAAGCGCCGATGCCGTCAGACCCGACCCCAAGCCGATATTGGCGGCGCTTTTGGCATCGGGACGAAGCAGCAAAGGCAGCAAAGCGGCGATGGACATTGTCATTTCGTCGCCGGTATGCGGGATGACCGCCGATGATTCTCCGCCGCCACTTTTGTCGCCGCCGTTTTTGTTTTCATAACCGGCGAGGGTTTGATAGTTGTCTTTTGTTTGATAGGCGAAGTTGTCGTCATCTTCGTATATCAATGCCGCATCCGGTTTGCCGTTGGTCATAATATTGCGCTGGACATAGTTGCCCTGCCGCGATTCAAAAACACTTATCGTTGCGGTTTTGCCGTCGCGATGAAATATCGGCAATCCGGTATCATTGCGCGCCGTCCCGTGGCGGAAGACGCCGCTGGAAACAATGCGCGGATCCATCGCGCCAAAAGCAACCGCCGGAGCGACAAGAGCGCAAACGCCGACCGCCACAAAAGGCGTTGCAGACGGCATCGCCCGCCTTGCCAAAACAAGCGCCAAAAGCAAATCCACCGCCGCCCCCGCCGTCAGCGAAAGCGATATGCCAAACACCGGCAAAAGAAAATGCACGGCAACCACCGCCCCGACAATGCCCCCGGCGGTATTGGCGGCGTATATCGCGCCCAGCGCGCTTTCGCCGCCGGTGCGCATTAATATCTTGCTCAAAAGCGGCAAAGTCATACCCGCGCAAATCGTCGCCGGCAGCATCATCACGGCGGCAAAACCATAACCGGCGAGAAGATACAAACCATAACCCAAGCCATCGCGCGGCACCGCGCCAAAAACAAAAGACACCGCCGCAAACAAATGCGGATAAACAAACAAAGAAACCAAAGCCAGCGCGCCCATAACAAACTGCACTTTGGCAAGCAGCATCAGCGGCTGCGCATCCGATTGCGCCCTCCGCCGCACGACCAAAGCGCCGATGGCAATACCTGCAATAAAAGCCGACAGCATTACCTCAAAAGCATGCGTGGAAGAGCCGACCAAAAGCGATATCATCCGCACCCAGACTATCTCATAAACAAAAGACGCCGCGCCCGTCCCGGCGGCGACAATCAAAAGCAGCAAAGCACCGGAGTGTTTGTCAACCGCTCCTCTTTCCGCAGTTGATTCCGGCAGTGAATTAATAACCGGGGCGGTATCGTCATACCGCCGTCCGAGAATCCAAACGCCAAGCGCGGCGATGGCATTAAGCAAACCGGCAAAAAGCCCGGCACCGGGCAAACCGACAAAGGGAATTAACAAAAAAGCGCTGCCGAGCGCGCCGGCCGCCGCGCCGATGGAGTTGGCAAAATACAAGTTTGCGATAATGCCGCCGCTTTGTGCCGGGCGCATGCGCGCCAGGCCCGCGCTCATCAAAGGAAAAGTCGCGCCGAGCAGGATGGATTGCGGCAGAATAAGCGCCGCCGACAAAGACCAGCGAAACAAACCGGCCGCGGCGGCGGTTTCGGTGCGCGGCAGGACAAAGCCGGTCGCCCACGATTCGGCGGCGACAAAAATATCGTGAAACCACACCGCCGCCAGGGCGATAATCGCTTCAATAATGGCGTAGAGCAAAAGCGGATGGCGAAGTTTGACCGATGCCCGCGCAGCCAAAGCCGAGCCGATGGCAAGCCCGCCGAGAAAAACCGCCAGCACAAGCACTTGCGCGGCGGCGGCGTTGCCGAGAAACAACTTAAGATAACGCGCCCACAATGATTGATAGATAAGCCCGGCAAAACCGGAAGCGACAAAAATAGCGTAATACCAAAAAACCCGCGCCCGCCTGTCGCCATCGTCATAACTGACATTACCGGTATCGGCGGCATTATTCATAGCGCCGGTATCTTCGGCGGCGGCGATATGTTTATCGCCCGTGTCATGCATTGTTTCGGCGGCGGACATTGTGTAATTAACGCGCGGACAATGCGACGAACGGGCGGGAAGCGGGACCGACATAAGTCGCGCCGGGGCGGATAAGTTTGTTATTACCGCGCTGTTCCAAAATATGCGCCCCCCAGCCGCTCATGCGGGAGGCGACAAACAAAGGCGTAAAAAGCGCCGTGGGAATGCCCATAAAATGATAAGCGGCGGCGCTGTAAAAATCCAGGTTCGGAAACAAACTCTTGCGCGCCATCATCACATCCTCAACCGCTTCGGAAACCGCAAACAACTCGCGGCGCGGATGCCCGACTGATAACTTTTGCGCCTGCGCTTTGATGATGTCGTTGCGCGGGTCGCAAACGGCATAAACGGCATGCCCGAAACCCATAATCTTTTCCTTGTCATCCAGCATTTTGCCGACGCCGATGCGCGCGGCATCCGGCGATGCAAAACGTTCCACAAGCGCCATCGCCGCCTCATTCGCCCCGCCGTGCAAAGGACCGCGCAATGCGCCGATAGCGGCAGACACCGAAGAATGCATATCCGAAAGCGTAGCGGCGACAACCCGCGCCGTGAAAGTGGAAGCATTAAATTCATGCTCGGCATAAAGAATAAGGGAGACATCCATCGCCCGGATATGTTCCGGCGCGTTTTGCCCGCCGATGAGGCGCAACAACTGCGCGGCGATGCTTTCGCTTTTGTCGCCGACAACATCGGCGCGCTTGCCGGTGCGGGCGAAATGATACCAATAGCCGAGCGCGCCGGGAAAAAAAGCCAGCAATCGTTCGGCGAGCGCATCTTGTTGTTCGTTGCGGGTGGCGGCATTTTCGGCTTCGGGCTCGGCAACGCCCAAAACCGAGCAAGCAGTGCGCATAACATCCATCGGATGCGCATCGGCGGGGATTTGTTCCAGCACATCGCAAACCATCTTCGGCAAAGCGCGCATGGAATGCAGGCGGTCATTAAACGCCGCAAGTTGCGCGGCATTCGGCAACTCTCCTTTAAGAAGAAGATAAGCGGTTTCGGCAAAAGTCGCATGCGCCGCCAGATCGGCAATGGCATATCCGCGATAATCCAACCCTTTGCCTTCGTGCCCGCAGGTGCAAATGGCAGTCGTCCCCGCGGCGATGCCGCGAAGTCCGGCGTTATTGTTTTGTGTCATGTTTTCTCCTTTCCGAATAATGCGTCCAGTTTGTCTTCGCAAGCGCGATAGCCCAAAATGTCGTATAACGCGTCGCGCGTTTGCATAGTGTCAATGGCGGTTTTTTGGCTGCCATGTTGGCGGATGGTTTGATAGGTTTTTTCGGCGGCGCGGTTCATCGCCCGAAAAGCCGAAAGCGGAAAGAGCATAATATCCGCCGCCCCGCGCAACTCGGCGGCGGAAAACATCGGCGTTTTGCCAAACTCGGTAATATTTGCCAAAACCGGCAAGCCGCATGCTTCGCCAAAAGCGCGGTAATCGTCAATACTTCCCGCCGCTTCGGCGAATATCATATCCGCGCCCGCTTCGGCATATTGCCGCGCCCGTTCCACGGCTTTTTGCAATCCTTCGCCGGCGATGGCATCGGTGCGCGCCATGACAATAAAATCGTTTTGCGGGCGGGCATCAACGGCGGCGCGAATGCGGTCGCACATTTCGGCGGCGGGGGCGAGTGTTTTGTTGGGGCGGTGTCCGCATCGTTTGACGGCGGTTTGGTCTTCAATGTGCATTCCCGCCGCATTGATACGGCACAACTCTTTGACGGTGCGGGCAATGCTAAGCCACGAGCCAAAGCCGGTATCGGCATCAACCAAAAGCGGCGCATCAACAACGGCGGTTATGCGCGCCGCATCATTAATAACATCGTGCATTGTTGTTACCGCCAAATCGGGCATACCCATCGCCGCGGCGACTCCGCCGCCCGACAAATACAAAGCATTAAAACCCTGACGAACGGCGATTTGCGCGCAATGGGCGTTGATGGCACCGGGCAAAAGCAGCGGGCGCTCGCGGGCGATGGCGGCGCGAAAACGCGCGCCGGGCGGCGGTATGTTGTTGTTATTTGCCGTCACGCGCGAACTCTGTGATAATATTATACCCGCAATTTGCAAGCCGCAATGATAACGCCGGAATTGGGAGACAGTTTATACGCCGCCCGCCGTGATGCGATGCGGCGCGGCTTTGCGGAACTGACGCTGGATCATCTGGCGATGGTATTGACAAATGACGCCATTGTCCGCCCGTTTTTTGAAACGGAAGGCACCGATGTCCCCCGCTTGCGCGAGAAACTTTTGCAAAGTTGCCTGCGCGGCAGCCCGCGCCTCAAAGCCGAAGACGGCAAGACTAAAACCAAAAAAACAATGCCCGACCTGAACGACTCCCTGTGGGCGCTGATGGCGCGGGCGCGCAAAACCTACGGGCATGTCACCGGGCTGCATATCCTTGTTGAAAGTTTTGCCGAGGGCAAATCCATGACCGCCTATTACCTGAAAAAAAGCGGCGTGGAGCGGATGGCAATTCTCGCCTATCTGGCGAAACACCCGCCGAAGATAGACCCGCCCGAAGACGACGATGACGAAGACGAAAAGAAAGCCAAAGAAGAGGCGGATGCGAAAGAAAAGGAGATAACCAAAAACGACTGGGTGGAAAAAGCCCGCAGCGGCGCGTTGGAAAAGCCGGTCGGCAGGGACGGCGAAGTTGTCGCCCTGTTGCGGATATTGATGCGCAAATACCGCCGCAACCCGCTTTTGGTCGGCAAACCGGGCGTGGGAAAGACGGCGGTCGTGCGCGCTTTGGCGCATCGTTTTGCCCTCCGCAAAAGCACGCTTTCGCGCATTGTCCCGCTTTCCATGAATGACATGATAGCGGGGACGCGATACCGCGGCGATTTTGAACAGCGCATGCGCGATTTGTGCGAAGTATGCCGCCGCCGCCCGGGCATTATTCTTTTCATTGACGACATTCACACCCTCATCGGCGCGGGCGCGGCAAGCGGCGCGCTGGATGCCGCCGGTATTCTCAAGCCGATGATGGATGACAACGCCGTCCAATGCATCGGCGCGACAACCGAAAGCGAATACAGCCGCATTTTCAGCAAAGATGCGGCATTGACGCGCCGTTTTCAGAAAGTTGTCGTCGCCGAACCGGAGGGGGATGCGTTGGACGACATATTGGAAGGCATCGCCGCCCGGTTGGAAGACCATCATTCCGTCCGCTATTCCGCCGAGGCGATAGACGCTTCGGTGCATTTATCGCGCCGTTTTTTGCCCGGGCGTTTTTTGCCCGACAAGGCGATAGACATGCTGGACGATGCCGGCTCAAGACGGCGGACGGACGATGATGACTATCCGGTAAGTGCCGATGATGTCGCCGGGGCGGTGGCAGATTGTGCCGGTTTGCCGCTGGCGGTTGTGCGCGAGGATGACAAAGCGCGGCTGGCAAGATTGGAAGAACATCTGGGCGAGCGTGTTGTGGAACAGCCGGAAGCGGTGCGCCGTTTGTGCGGCGCGGTTTTGCGGGCGCGTTTGGGTTATCACGATGGCGGGCGGACGGCGGGGGCTTTTTTGTTTGCCGGTCCTACCGGTGTGGGAAAAACCGAGATGGCGCGACAGTTGGCGGATTTGCTTGCCCTGCCGCTTTTGCGCTATGACATGTCGGAATATATGGAAGCGCATTCGGCGGCAAAACTCATCGGCGCACCGCCGGGCTATGTCGGCTTTGAAGAGCGCGGCAGATTGACCGAAGATATCGCGGCGAATCCTGCGGCGGTTGTGTTGTTTGACGAAGTTGACAAGGCGCATCCGGATGTCCTGTCGCTTATGCTGCAGATAATGGATTATGCATCGCTGAGCGATTCCGGCGGGCGGCGCGCCGATTTTTCCAATGCATTGATTATTTTGACTTCCAATGCGGGTGCGCGAGAATATCAGGGCGGCAGTGCGGGGTTTGAGCGAGGCGACAATAAGGCGGCGGCGGCGGAAGCATTAAAGCGTTTTCACACGCCGGAGTTTCGCAATCGTTTGGATGCCATTGTGCATTTCAAACCTTTGTCGGCTGCGGCGATTGGCAAGATACTATCGCGCCGTTTGCAAAAGATAACGGCGGATATTGCCAAACGCAAAGGTTTGCGTTTGACAATAACCCCGCAAATGCGGCGGCATCTGACGACAGACGGCTTTTCGCCGACAATGGGCGCGCGCCCGCTGGAAAGATTACTGCGCGAGCGCATCTTTGAACCTTTGGCACAGGCGGAGGCGATGTCATCGCTGCCAAAAGAATGCCAAATAGATTGGCACAACCAAACCGCAATAATAATCGCCGCGCCCGCCAAAAAGGCAAAAAAAGAAAGCACAAAACGCGCCAAAGCCCCCGCCAAAACCGGCACAAAAGCCGACGCAAAAACCGCCAAAAAAACCAAAATCCCCGAACCGGCAACAAGCGGCTAACTCACGCCAATATCGTCATTCCCGCCCCCCCTCGTCATTCCCGCGAAAGCGGGAATCTCCCAAACTATCGCCGCGAAAGCGGCGCGGTATAAAAGCCCTGCAAAGGGCGTCCTGTTCATAGCACGGGGCAACGCCCCGTGAATCGGCATATTAAACAAATAAGCCCTGAAAGGGCGACCGAAAACGACGGCGGCGAATTGGTCATAACGGGCGGGGGTTTTTCGGGTTTGCGGTTTTTGCCGGGCTTTGCCCTGCAAAAGAATGGGACGCCCCTTCGGGGCTTGATATATGGGTAATGCCGTCAGGGGGCGTTGCCCCGTGCTAGGAACAGGACGCCCTTTCAGGGCTATGACAAAAAGGAGATTCCCGCTCCCCTCGTCATTCCCGCGAAAGCGGGAATCTAACGCGCCCGATAGGGCGCCCCTTCGGGGTTGGGTATGTGGGTACTGCTGTCATGGGGTGTTGCCCCGTGCGGGGAACAGGACGCCCTTTCAGGGCTATGACAAAAGGAGATTCCCGCTTTCGCGGGAATGACGGGTTAATGAATGACGAAAGAGTGCGGGGGAATATGTCAAGGCAAAGATATCCGCCCGCTTTTGCGGGAAGTTTTGCGGGATGTCGCTCCTTTCGTCATTCCGGCGTAAGCCGGAATCTCCCCCCTCGTCATTGCCGCCCATTGCCGTTATTCC
>JBPCWZ010000072.1:0-7490 GCA_051009015.1 Gammaproteobacteria bacterium
TTTTGCTTTCCGGCTTTGGCGTCAAAGTGCGCGGTTGTCTGGCACAGATGGGCGATATCAAAGTGCAGTTTGACAACTGGCAAGCGACAAACAAAAACCCCTTTTTCGCCGCTTGCAACAAAGCGGCAGTGCAAAAACAACTCGCCGACAAAATAACCCAACTGCGCCGCGATGGTGATTCTTGCGGCGCGATAGTGCATGTCAATGCTGCGGGCATTCCGCCCGGCTGGGGCGAGCCGGTTTTTGACCGGCTGGATGCCGACATCGCCAAAGCGCTAATGAGCATAAACGCCGTCAAGGGTGTGGAAATCGGCGCGGGTTTTGGCGCGGCGGCAATGTGCGGCAGCGAACATAATGACGAAATAACGCCGGATGGTTTTATGACAAATCATTCCGGCGGCATTTTGGGCGGCATATCCAGCGGGCAGGATATCAACGCCCGCATCGCCATAAAACCAACTTCCAGCATTCGCATCCCCCGGCGGACGATAACCAAAAGCGGCAAAGCGACAAAAGTGCAAACAACAGGCAGACACGACCCCTGCGTAGGCATTCGCGCCGTGCCGGTTGCCGAAGCGATGCTGCTGCTTGTTCTGGCAGACCACGCCCTGCGCCATCGCGCGCAATGCGGCGGCAAAACGGAAAAAATGACAAAAGCGAAACCCGCGAAAAAACAAGGAACAAAACAATGAAACTGATAATCACACCAACCAGCCCGTTCGCCCGCAAGGCGCGCATATTGATAGTGGAAAAAGGTTTGGAATGCCAAACCGAAACGGCAATGCCGTGGGACGATGCCCCGTCCATCGCCGACAACAACCCGCTGCGCAAAGTGCCGATACTGCTGACGGACATCGGCACGATAACCGGCTCCACGCTCATCTGCGAATATTTGGATGCCTTGTCGCCGCCGCATTTTCTGCCATCCGACTTTGCCGCGCGAATGGCGGTCAAAGCCCGCGACGAAATAGCCCAGGGCGGTTTGGAATCGGCAACCGCAGTCCTCATGGCAGGGCGAGTCGCCCCGGCGATGAAAGACGACAACTGGCAGGAATGGCTGCTGTCAAAAACCCGCAAGGCAATAGCGCACTTTGAAGATGAAAGCGGCGATGGCAAAACCGGTGATGACAAAACCGGCGGCGGCAAAAGCCGGATAGGCGATGCCGAAAACCCCGACATGGCGGATATCACGCTGGCATGCTTTTTGGACTTCATAACCCTGCGCATGCCAAAAATGGAATGGCAAACCGCCAACCCGAAACTGGCGCAATGGTTCAACAAAATCAAAACCCGCCCCTCTTTCGCCCAAACCGCCCCGCCCGCCGCATAACCATCGGGAAAAACGATAATGGAAAAGCACAACGATACCGCAACAGCGCGAGTCGCCCTGCTGATAGACGCCGACAACTTCTCGCCGCACTATGCGACCGAGTTGTTCAACAAAGTCGCCGTTTATGGTCATGTCATCGTGCGCAAGGCATACGGGGTTATGACAACGGGGTTTGCGTGGAAGCCGGAAGTTTTGCATCGGCACGCCATTGAACCGGTGGTGCGCTTTCATTATGTCAGCGGCAAAAATGTATCTGACTTCGCGCTTGTCATTGACGCGATGGAGTTGATGCGGCTACGGACTGTTGACGCCGTTTGTATTGCGAGCAACGACAGCGACTTTTCGCTTCTCGCGATGAAATTGCGGGAAAACGGGATAAAGGTTTATGGTTTTGGAGACAAAGAATCCTCCAAATCTTTCATCGCATCGTGCGATGAATACACCCGATTGTCCCTGCCGGAAGAGCCGCTTTTGCCCGCCGGACAATCCACGGACGATTCTGCCGATGTTGACAAATCTGCGGCGACCGATACCGCCGGGCAATCTCCGGTTGCCCCCGCCGATATTAAAAAATCCGCAACAACCGATATCACGGGCATAAAAAAGATAATTTCCGATGCCTGCGATTCGCTCAAAAGCGATGATAAGGGCTGGATTCTTATGTCAACAGTCGGCGAATACATAAGGCGCGTGGCTCCCGCATTTACGCCCCAAAATTACGGCTTTAATAAACTGTGGCTGCTGGTTGAGAGCATGCCTGATTTTGAGGTCAAGTATGATAAATCAATAACGACGGCGAGCATGCGCAGAAAAAGCGGCGCGGGCGGTAATGCCGGATAGGCGGCCGAACTATAAACTGTTTGCGGCGGTCTTGCTGGCCCTGCTGGTACCGACGCTGTATAGAACCTACCGCATCTTTCTGATTGGCGACATTCCAAACGAGTGGGGCTACAACATCGCCTCGCAGATAGCGTGGCTTAATATCATCTACGAAGTCCTGCAGGAGGGCGTGACTTTGCCGCTGTTTTTTGTGCTCGGAGCGGTGGCAAAACACCACTTTGTATTTTGGCGCAAACTCAGGCAGGGGTTAATGGTTATCGTGCCGCTGTATGTGGCGGCGGCGGCTTTGATATGGTTTTTCAGCGGCGCGCTGGTTGCGCTTCTTTCGACTCCGGGCGAGATAGTTGGCGATACTATTTCCTATATCCGCTGGGAAGCGCTGGCGATTCCGATGCGCGTTATTACCGACATCGCCTTTATTGCGCTGATAACGCTTGCCGACAAGCGGCGAATTTATTTCCTGCTTGCGATGCAACTCCTCGTTAGCATTTGCGCCGATTACGCTTTCATCGGCACGGGCGCGCTAAATCTTGGCGTGCTTGGCGTGGCATATTCCAGCGTGACCGCCAATACTTTGACCGCCCTGCTGGGTTTTGGCTTGCTGCATTTGGCGGTAGGGCGGGCGGCGCCCCGAGCCGCGGATGAACCGGGGATTGAATGGAAAAGATGGCTAAACATATCCGTCCTGTCCGGAGCCGAAAGCGGAGTGCGCAACTTTGCTTTTATCGTAATGATATTGAAACTGGTCAATGAAGTCGGCGAATCCGGCGTTTTTTGGCTTACCAACGGATTTATCTGGGGATGGTTGTTGCTGCCCGTGCTTGCATTGGGTTCGTTAATTCGGCAGGATGTCGGCACTTGCCGCGGCGTAATAGGCCGGCGATTCCGCAGTTATATGACTGTCACGGCGGTTATTGTGGCGCTTTGGTTTATTACCTTACCCGCATGGGGGGCGTTTATTGCCAATGTTATGGGCGTGGATAACAGCGCCCCGGTTGTTGATTTGGCCATGCTCATGATTGTTTTTTATGCGGTTTTTGCTTTTAATCATCTGCTTGACAGTTATTTTTACGGCATGGGGCGCACCGATTTGATGCTTTATCAGAGTTTGCTGGTCAACGGCGT
Organism: Gammaproteobacteria bacterium; assembly: GCA_051009015.1. GTDB lineage: Bacteria > Pseudomonadota > Gammaproteobacteria > Tethybacterales > Persebacteraceae > JAHRAH01. The sequence continues at coordinate 3,296 of JBPCWZ010000072.1, forward strand.
TTATTATGTCGGGGCGTTTATCCTGTATCAAGCGGGGATTTTTGTGCCAAACCTGACCGCCATAGCATTGCTGTTTGGCTTTGGCATTGTGTTTGACTTTGCCGCAACGGCATGGCTTTTTAGGCGCGCCGGTTATCCGCAGATTGTTGCCTACGGATAAAAGTTAACAAACTTCGGCGGAAAAATGAAAGATAATGTTGCGGATATGGCGGGGGGTGGGGTTATTCTTCGGCGAAATAGTCGCTTACGCCTTCCAGTTTGTTTTTGATGTCGGTCAGTGCCGCGATGTCCGCGCTCATTAACACCAACTCATCGCCCGCCCGCAAGCCGTCCATTTTTTCAACCGGCATTACTTTGCCGTCACGCTGCCATGATAATACCGCGCAGCCGCCGAGTAGTTCGGCAATATCCGCCTGTGATATGTCGCCGCGGACGGCGCAACCGACAAAATGTTTTGACGGCTCGCCGCTGTCGTCTTCGCTTTCGCCGTATTGACCGGAAAAAAATGAATTCACCCGCCGCCTGCCTTTTGTTATCGTCCGCCGGACAACCGGCATTTTTGCGCCGAGTTTTTTTGCCGTCACTCTCGCCAGCGAAAAGCCGGATTCGTGCGACTCTATCAATACTTCGTTCGCACCCGCGCGCGAAAAACGCTCCGCCTGTGCGACATTTTCCGCCTTGGCGATAATCCATATTGAAGGGTTTATCTCGCGCGCCAATTGCACCGCGTTTAGCACATTTGCCGTGTCCATATAGGTAATGATAAAAACACGCGCCCGCGCCAAGCCGCTTTTGTCCAGCGATTCTATGCGCTCGCCTTCGCCGTAGATGATGTTTTCCACGCCGCCCGCCGCTTGTAATATCCGGTGGTCGTCTTCTATGACCGCATAGCCCATCCCCATCTCGCGAAAAACGCCGGCAACCGCCTGACCGGTGCGCCCGAAACCGCTCATGACAATGTCGCAACCGTCCGCCGCCGCCTTTGGATTTTGTGCCGCATCCGCCGATACTTTGGCAAAAATCGCATTGACAATGCGCTCGCGCACGGGCCAGATAATCGGCACCGGCAACATCGCCAGCAAGTTGGCAAGCAGGACGGTCTGAAACCAGTATTCGTCCAAAATCCCCGCGCCGGCAACGGTCAATAATACAAAGCCAAACTCGCCCGCCCCGCCAAGCAATAATGATGCCCGCAAAGAAGTGCGCCGGAAAGAGCCGATGGCGCGCGTGCAAAAATAGACCAGCACAACCTTTATGGCAAAAAACACCGCCGCCAATGCCAAAGCCGGCGGCAAATACTGCGGCGATGGCTTGATAAGCAAACCCAGCGAAATGAAGAAAAAGCCCAAAAACAAATGCCGGAAAGGTTCAACCAAACGCTCCACACGATGACGATGCATCGTCTCGGCTATTATCATTCCCGCCAAAAACGCCCCCAGCGAATACGACAAGCCGAAAAATGCCGTCAAACCGGCGGCTATCAATATCAGCGCCGCCAGATTTAATATAAACAACTCCTTGTCGCCGTGCCGGTGCGTCCAATTAAACCACTTGCTGACTATCGGGCGGAATACGGCAAAAACCACTATTACCAAAACCCCGCACTTAACGACAATCAGCGCAACCACCCACGGCAATGAGGAAATATCGCCCATTCCGGAAAGCGACGAAAAAATGATTATCAGCGGGACAACCGCCAAATCCTGAAACAGCACAACCGCTATCGCGCGCCGCCCGGCCGGGGAAGTTACGGCGTTTTCTTTGATAAGCAACTGGCTGACAATCGCCGTTGATGACATCGCCGCCACCGCGCCGATGAGCGCCGCCGAGCGCGCATCGCCGGTCAAAAACCAGCCGCCGCCGCCGAAGATAATGAGGCACACGCCAACTTGCAAAGCGCCCAAAACCAGCACATAACGGCGGATGGCGTTGAATGCGCTTATGCTGAACTCCAAGCCAATGGTGAAAAGCAGGAAGATAACGCCCAACTCGGCGACAAAATCCGCCTCCTCGCCGCTCGCCAAAATGCCGATGCCGTGCGGTCCGGCGGCAATCCCGGCGATAAAGTATGCCGGCAAAGTCGGCAGCCGCAGGATGTGCAAAGCCGTCACCGCCGCCAGCGTTACCGCCAGAAGCAACAGGGCAATCGTCAGTAGTGAAAAATCCGTCATTTGTTTTTTTTTGTTGTGTCGCGCCATTTTTGGCAAAAAGGTAGTATAATAGCGCACCAACCGGTTTTATTTTAACAGATGCCAATCATATCAGCAACCGAAGTGCGGGGCGGCGCCCTCATCGCCGTCAAGGGACGGCTTTGGCGGGTCGTCAGTGCGCGGCATGTCCATGTCGGCGGGCGCGGCGGCGCGTATATGCAGGTTGAAGCCAAAGATCTGGAAACCGGCGCCAAAAACGGCATGCGCCTGCGCACCGACGAAAAGATAGAGCGCCCCTTTGTGGAACAGCGCAAAATGCGCTATCTCTACCCGGAGGGCGGCGAGCGGGTTTTGATGGACGAGGAAAACTACGAACAACTCACCCTGCCCGATGCGTTTTTTGACGACGGCGCGCGCTTTTTGGCGCCGGATGCGGTTATCGTCGTGCATTTTTATCAGGAAAAAGCCATTAGCGCCGATTTGCCGCCGTCGGTCGCGCTTGCCGTTACCGAAACCGACCCCCAGCACAAAGGCGCGACCGCCGCCGCCGCCTACAAACCCGCGACTTTGGAGACCGGCGCCGTTGTTATGGTGCCGCCTTTTATCGGCAGCGGCGAGACCATCCGTATTAACACCGCCACCGGCGAATATATTGAGCGAGGATAATGAGCACGAAACAACCACTGCGCATAAGCGCTTTTTATCCGCTCATCGCCGGGGCGCTGATGGTGCTGCTGATATTGTTCAGCGCCCTGTCGTGGCTTTTGTATGCCGCATCCACGGATTTTATTGAATTGCAAAAGCGGCATGCGGATATAGAGCGCGCCGCCGATGAGTTGCGGCAAAGTTCCGACGACCTGACCCGCTACGCCCGTCTGTATGCGGTAACCGGCGACAGCGAATATGCGGATATTTTCAACGATATCCTCGCCATCCGCGACGGCGACATCCCGCGCCCGCAAAACTATCACGGCATATACTGGGATTTGCTGCCCGAAGTGCGCGAAGAGCGCCATCCGCCCGGCGAAAAGAGCGACTTGGAAGATACTTTCGCCGAGTTGATGTCCAAGGGCGAATTACGCTCCATTGAGACAAGCCGCCTGGAATCGGAGCGTCTCGTTGATGCCATTGAAGTGCCGGCGTTTGCCAGCGTGGAAGAGGGGGATTTGCAAACAGCGGTGCGGCTTTTGCATTCCAAAGAATACCGCCAAAGCAAGCACGACATTATGCTGCCGCTTGACGATCTCGCCATGCAAATCCAAACGCGGCTGGCGCAGGAAACGAAGGAATTCGCGAGGCGCATTGACATTTTGTTTTTTACGCTTATCATCGCGCTGATTTTTGGCGCTTTCGTCATGTACGGGGTGGTCAAATATTCCCGGATGCGCATTCTCAAACCGCTGGACCGACTGGCGCGCAACATACTGGAAAACAAAGCCGCCGACACGGACGAGTTCCAAAACGACGAGATAGGTTTGCTGGCGCGGCATTTTTATCAGATGAAGGCGTCAATGGAGGAAAACTACCGCGATTTGGAAAACGCAAGTTTTCGCGACTCGCTGACCGGCATCTACAACCGCAGTTACTTTTTTCAGCAAGGCGAAATGGCGCTCAAGCGCGCCGCCCGCGACAAGCAAAAACTATGCGTGATGATGGCGGATTTGGACCGCTTCAAAGCCATTAATGATGCGCACGGCCACCTGTCGGGCGACGAGGCGCTCAAACACGCGACGAGCATCATAACCGGCAACATCCGCGAGACCGACATTGCGGCGCGTTTTGGCGGCGAGGAGTTTGTCATCGTCCTTATCCGCACGCAACTTCCCGATGCCGTTTCCGTCGCCGAGAAGATCCGCGCCGGGCTGGAAAATGTGCCGTGCCAGTCCAATGGCGAGCAAATCAAAGTTACGATGAGCATCGGCGTTACCGAGATAACCGATGATGACGAGGAGATCAGCACCGCCATCGCCCGCGCCGACAAAGCGCTTTATGTCGCCAAAGAGGCGGGGCGCAACTGCGTCAAAACTTCCGACTGATATTTTTTT
>JBPCWZ010000073.1:0-3684 GCA_051009015.1 Gammaproteobacteria bacterium
TCGCCGCCAAAGCCGCAAAGCCGGCGGTGCCGGTTGCGGTTGCGTGTGTTGCGGTAGTTGCCATCATTGCCAAAGCGCCATAAAAAAGCCGCTGCAAATAACCGGCGAGCGACCGAAACCGCCGCCGAAAAAGCCAAATGCGCCGGAAAAACTCCCAACACACCGCATCCCCGGCGGATAACCGACATTATACGCCATATATCCGCATTTTTGACAAAACCGCCGCAAAAAAGCCGTTTTTTACGCCGCCGCCGCATTATCGCCGCCGGTCAATTCTGCGCGCGGCTCTTTATCGCGCAAAGTGCCGATATAGATAAGAATGGCGATGAATACCATCTCCGATAAAATATATGCCGCATCGGAGGCAAAAATGGCTTCAAACCCCTTTGCGCTAAAAAAAGCAATACCCATCATAGCGAATATCCACAAGGGGCTTTTGCCTGCGGCGATAAACCGCTGGGCGCCAAAATACAGAAATACCGTAAGCCCGAACAATCCTATCCCAATCTCACCCGCCACAAATGCGGATGTGATGATGTCCGCATTGTCAGTATCCGCCACAATATAGACAATCCAGCCCGCCCCCATTACAAGAGAAGCCAGATAGACATAAAACTGCCAGCGCCACCAATCCCGGGCGGGCGCCAAAATCATGCCCGGATTCCACCCATAACAATCCAGTTGGCTAACCGGCGGCGGCATTCCTTTTTCTCTTTTGGCAGTCCAATGCCAAAATATCGCGCAAACGGCAAGAGTCACCGCCAGCACCAAAATATCCAGCACTTCCATCACTTCCGCATCCATCTTCCGCCCCCGCTTGTTATGCCGTGTTGCCCGCGCGCGGCTCTTTATCGCGTAAAGTGCCGACATAGATGAGGATTGCAATGCTTACCATCCCCAAAAAAACAAAAGGTTCAATTTCGTGTGCCGCCCATCCCAGCACAGGCATTGGGAATATCCACAAGCCGTTTTTGCCTGCGGCGATAAGCCGCTGAGCGCCGAAGTATAAAAATATGCCAAGCCAGAATAGCCCGGCTCCGATTAATACAATCCCGGATATATGAGTGATATCCAAAACCCGCGTCACCACAGTTAAGCCCATTGCGAGCATAATAACATCCCAAGTAATAAATTGCCAGCGCCACCAATCCCGGGCGGATGCCAAAGTATCGCCCCGTTTCCACGAAAGGCAATCCTGCGGACAAACGGGCGGCGGCATTCCTTTTTCTTTCGCGGTAATCAAAATCCAAATCGCGCAAGCGGTAAGATGCACCGCCAGCCAAAACGCCGCCACTATCACTATTGTTACCGCATCCATCTTTCGCCCCTGCTTTGGTCATGCCACACTGCGGCGCGACAAATCCGGCGCTACTGCGGCGCGCGGTTTGACCGGTTCATAGCCGGGCTTGGATTCTTGCACGAAAGTGATGGAGTCATAAAAATCATCCAGCGCGACAAATGCGCCATTGTCTTCCGCCCATTTGCGCATGCGCGGGTTGCAAGAATGCTCCCACGAAAGCACTTCTATGCGCCAGTTGCGCTTTTTCATGCGTTCCAGTTCTTTGTGAAAGCCGATGCCGGGTCCTTTGTAATATCCCGCGCCGTCGCCGGTCAGCAGGACGGCAATGCCCGGGTCGCCGTTGTTGTCGAGGGCATCGCGCAACATTTCCAATTGCAAAAGGCGGTCAGGGATTTCCTGCTCTTTGCGTTCGGCTTCGCCGCGGTCGTAGAGTTGCACATCCACGCCCTGCCGCCGCAAATGGTCCCACACATTCCTAAGCGGCGGCGGAATGGACCCGACGGCAAGCGCCTTTGCCACTTGCCTGTCGGCATGGGCGAGGCGAAACATGTTTTCAAAATTAACGCGCACGCAAAAACTTGCCGCGGGGTTTTTCTCGCGCCTTTCCGCGAGTTCCTGCGCGCCGATGAAAATATTGGAATTGTCCCAATAAACAAAAACCTTTTCCATCGGCGGATTATAACACAAGTAAAATAGCGCAATGGCGGGCGGCGAAAGTTTGGTGCGGATAGTTGCCGAAGAGTATGGCGGGCAGCGGTTGGATAACTTTTTGGCGCGCGAATGCGGGAGGACGCCGAAGGCGCTGTTGTATCGGCTTATCCGCAGCGGGCAAGTGCGGATAAACGGGCGGCGGGCAAAGCCGGATGCGCGGCTTGTGGCGGGTGATAAGTTGCGCTTTCCGCCGCTACTTCACAATATCGGCAACCTTCGCGCCGCGCAAAAAAGCCGTCTGCAAAATGCCGCGCCGAAGTTGGAGATGAAAGTGCTGTATGAAAAAGGCGGATTGCTGGCGGTGGATAAACCTTCCGGGCTTGCCGTCCATGGCGGCAGCGGTGCGCGTTTTGGCGTCATAGAGCGTTTGCGGCAAACGCGCGCCGACAACTATTTGGAGTTGGCGCACCGGCTTGACCGCGATACTTCGGGCGCGTTGTTATTGGCGACAAAACCTTCGGCATTGCGGGCGGTGCAAAAGTTATGGCGCGAGCGCAAAGTGCGAAAACTTTACAATGTTGCGGTTTTTGGCGAATGGCGGCGGGCGCATCGCCTTTTGGATATGCCCCTGCGGCGGATGCGGCGGGAGGATGGCGCGAGAATGGCGGAAGTATCGGATGACGGCGCGGAGGCGATAACAAAAGCGCGGTTAGTGCGGCAACTGCCGGGGGCGGCGATATTGGAAGCGCAAATCATTACCGGGCGCACGCATCAACTAAGAGCGCATTTTGCCGCCGCCGGTTTGCCGATTATCGGCGATGACAAATATGGCGATTTTGCCAAAAACCGCGCCCTGCGTACAAACCGCGCCGGTGCGGGAATGCATGTTTTGCGGCGTTTGTTTTTGCATGCGCATCTTTTGGCTTTTGCATTGCCGGATGGCGATGAAGTGGAGATTGAATCGCCACTGCCGCCGGCTTTTGCATTGTTGGAGGAGTGTTTGTTAAATGGCGGCGAGTTGCCGGTTAATAGATAACCGATAACCGGCAAATATTAACTATTTTCGCGGCGGGCGAAAAGAAAATAGTTAATGCCAAAGCGCGAGTCGTCCAAATAAAAATGCTTGCCAAAAAAAGAATAGCGCAACCCTTTGACGGCGCGCACGGTCAAACCGGCGTCATTGCAATAGCGGGCGAGTTCGTCCGGCTTGATAAACCGGCTGGCATTATGCGCGCCGCGCGGCATTGCCGAGAGTGTTTTTTCCAGCAGGTCAATCATCACAAAAGCCGCCCGCTTTGTGCGGTTGATGGTGGAAAAAGCAACCCATCCGCCGGGCTTGACAAGCGCGGCAACATCGCCGACAAGGGCGGCGGGAGAATCGCAATGTTCCAAAACTTCAAAACAAACGGCGATATCATAATGCCCGCGCGGGAGTTCGGCTGCATTTGCCGCGCGGTAGTTTGCCGTTGTTTGGCAGTGTTGTTTAGCGTCATCAACGGCGGCGGCGTTTGTGTCTACCGCCGTTACCATTGCTCCGGCTTTTGCCGCCGCTTCGGCAAAGATGCCGCCGCCGCAACCGACATCGGCGAGTTGTTTGCCGCCGATACCGCCGGTAATATCGCCAAGCGCCCGCAAGCGCAGGGGATTGATGGCGTGAAGCATTTTATATTCGCCGTCATCATCCCACCAGCCCCCGCGCCCGAAAACAGCATTATCATTATGCATCATCGCCA
>JBPCWZ010000074.1:0-4620 GCA_051009015.1 Gammaproteobacteria bacterium
CTGCTATGCCGCTTTGTGCCGCGCGCTTTGCCGCCTTGGCGACTCGCGCATCCGCCATCTCGGGCAGGACTATGCGGGTTTTGTTTTGGCGCGCCCGCGATGCGAGTTGCGCACAAAACGGATGCGGGTGAGAATCGCCCTTTGGCATATCAGACAAAACGCAATATCAAAGGTTATCAACAAAAGCGCGGTTTTCGTCTCTGGCGATTCCTTCATTGCCGAGGGCGTAGTGTTTGGACATATCGGGGGAATATTTGCTCGCCGGAGGGGTGCGCCCGAGTGCTTCCGCCATCGCCCGGACATGATGCGGTGCGCCGCCGCAACACACGCCTATCATCCGAATGTCGTTATCAACACACTCCTTTGCGAAGTTTGCCATTTCATAGCGGTTGCACACGAAAGAATCCAGCGCAACCGGAAAAGCGCGCATTCCTTCGGGGCGGCAATGACACGGATAAGAATCGTCAATGGATTGAAAAGACGGATGGGCATCATCGGTGCGGTAGGTTACCGGAATGCCCGCGACATGACACGATACCGCCTTGCGAATATCCAACAACTGCGGCAACATCGTAGCGGGACCGCGGCAGCAGTTCATCCCGACAACGGCGGCGCCGGCATCTTCCAGCATTTTGCAGGAATCCGCCGGTGTTATATCCTCGCGCAGCATTCCGGTGGAATGACTGACGACATTGACAACGGCATCCAAACCGGTTTCCTTCGCCGCCTGCAGTGCGAGCATTGCTTCGCCGTGCCACGATATGGTTTCCAATATCAAAAAATCCGCCCCCGCTTCCGCCGCCCATTTGGCTTGTTCGTCAAACATCCGCCGCGCTTCGGTGTGGGTTTGTTTGTCGGCGGGGTTGTAGATATTGGTGTTGGAGATATCACCGGCGAAGAGCGTGCCCGGTGCTTCGGCGGCGACTTGTTTGGCAAGTAGCAGGGCGTTTTTTTGCAGCGGCTCCACCAGATGCTCCTTGCCGACAATGCGCATTTTGTCGCGGTGGGCGTAGTAGGTAAAGGCGACCATCACATCGCTGCCGGCGTGCAGAAAATCGCGATGCAGTTGCAATACCGCTTGCGGATGATCCAGCACAACTTCGGGGACGAAAGCCCCCGCTTGCAAATAGCCGCGCCGTTCCAGTTCAAACAAATACCCTTCGGCGCACAACACCGGCGCATCGTTCAGGCGGTCAAGCAGTTTTCCCATAGCAGTTTCTCCTTTGTGTTTTTGCCCGCGGGCATGCGGGGCAAGGGGCATTGTATCACCGCCGCGCCCGGCAAACAAAAGGCGGCAAAAGCACAAAAGCCCGAAAAAAGCAAACCGGCGGCAAAAGCACAACAAGCGCCGCGCCGCCGGTTTGTGGCGTTTGCGGCTTATTCGCCGCGCTTCGCTTGTTTGCGCCGCTCCTTGTTGTATTTGCGCACCATGGCGTTGCGGCGTTTTTGGGTCATGTTCCAATAACAAAGTTCCCATGCCGACATTGTGGCGTCTTTGCCGCGCAAGCCCATTTTGCCGAGCATATTGTCGCGGTCATCGTCAAACGCCGCAACCCATGCTTTGTAATCGTCAATCTTGTTTGCCTCCGTCCAATTGACAACGGCGCCCTTGAGCGCCTTGGCGGGCAGCGCGCCGATGACGATGCGGTCAAAGGGGCAGTGCGGCGGGGTTTTTATCTTGCCCGCGCACCAAAGTTCCTTGAGCCGGACATTGAGAAACTTTTGCGCCGCGCCGATGCGAAACCTTTTGCGAAAAAGAAAGTCGCGGCACTTGCCGACAACGGCGCGCGACAACTTGTCAATGTTGGCATAGTGCTGCCGCTCGCTGACATTGCCCTTTTTGTAGCCGCCCTTTTTCAGCATATCGGCGACGCACTTGTCCAGTGTGTCGTGCAGTTTTTGGCGGTTTGCCGGCGTGTCCTTGCCTGTGGCATAAATCTTGTGGCGCAGCATCGCCGCGGCAAAAGCATTAACGCCCTTCGCCAAAAAAACCGCCTTTTGTTCCTTAATCGTCATCGTTTTCCTCCTTGTATAAAAATGACATCCCGGCCGGACGACCGGGACAAGGGTAAATATAACACAATTCGCCGCCCTTGTAAAATAACAAAGGCAAAACACAAAAAAACGAAAAAAGAAAACTTGATATATTCCCGCCGAATTGTTTTATAATATCCCCCGTATATCGCTTGCCAAAATGCGGGCGGCAGATGGACTTCCACACAACAGGGAGATACTGATATGAAAAAGACGGTCATTTTTGTGCTGGCAACGCTGGCGGTTTTTGCGGCGGCGATTGTCGCTTTCGGGCGGATATTCGCCCTTCCCGCTTCGGTAGCGAAAGGCAAGGTCGGTAAGCGTGGCGGCTTTAACTGCCTGCGCACCTTGTGCGTGGTTTTCTTTGCTGCCATTATCGGCGGGACGGCTTTCGCCGATGGCGAATGGACGCCTTTGCATCAAGCAGCGATATTTGGCGATGTCGCCGAAGTCAACCGGCTGATTGACAATGGGGCGGATATTGACGCAAAAGATATCAATGGCGAGACGCCTTTGAATCAAGCGGCATGGAAAGGTCAAACCAAAACTGCGCTTGCCCTTGTCAAAGCAGGAGCGGATGTTAACGCAAAAGATAACTATGGCTGGACACCTTTGAATAGGGCGACAGGGTACGGTCAAACTGAAACCGCGCTTGCCCTTGTCAAAGCAGGGGCAGATGTCAATACAAAATCTAACCTTGGCACCACGCCTTTGCATTTCGCGGCAGAGGAGGGTTACACCGAAATCGCCTTTGCTCTTATCAAAGCGGGGGCGGATATTCATACGGAAAACAATAACGGCGATATGCCTTTGCATTTGGCGATAAAAGGCGGCAATAGTAATATCGCCCTTGCCCTTATTGAAGCGGGGACGGATATCAATGCACAAGGCGAAAACGGCTATACTGCTTTGCATATTCTGGCAGACAAGGAAAGTTCCGACAATGCCTTGCGCCTTGCCCTTGCTTTTATCAAGCAGGGGGCAAATGTGAAAGCCGAAAATGACTTCGGCGAAACGCCCGCCGAGTTAGCCATATCAAAGCACGGCAAAGACAGCAGAATAGCGCGCTTGTTGCGAAAACACGAGGGCAAATGACAAAATTGCCGCCTTTGCATCCGGCGGCGGCTTGCATAAAACCGGCAAATTTGCGCCGGATTGTTGTTGTATAATGCCCCGGATGTCGTCCGCAAAGGTGCGGGCGGCAAATTTTGACAAAAGGGGACAAAACCATGACATACAACGAAGCCAAAGCCACGACATTGGAAGATGCGGTTTGGGAAGTGCTTGAGCAGCGCACAAAAGACCCCACACAAGAGCCGATGAGGGCTGCCGAAATCTGGCGGGAGATTGATAATCAAGGCTGGGCGGCAACAGCCACTTGGGCGGACCCCGCCTTTCAGGTCGCCTGCCACATCAACGCGCTTATCAATCAAGAGGCGGATGGCGGCGAGGAATCCCCGTATAAGAAAGTCAGGAAGGGCTTATTCCGCGTCAAGGAGAGCGGCGACAGGAATGACAAAGTCCGCCACGCCGGTGAAAATGTGGGCAAAAAAGAACCCCTGCGCTGGAAAATAGAGAAAGCACTCAAAGAGGAGCGCGGCTCCATGCACTACCGGGACATAGCCGAAAAAATCGGTGAATCCATGTATTCGGTAAGTGCCACTATATCCATTATCCGGAAAGGCGGAGATGACTCTTGTATCGTTAGCAAGGGAAAGGGATTCTTTTCCCTGCCAAATTTCGATGCCCCCGCAACGGATGCTTCCAAAAAGGAAGGGAGTGGGCTGGTCAAAAAGGACGATTCCGATGAGGAAGGAATCGGGCTGGTCAAAGCGTTCGGAATGTTTTGGGATGCGGGGAAAGTGGACTGGGGTTGCGCTACTCCCAAAATCTTGGGGCGAATGTACAATAACAAAGAACAGAAGGTTGATTTCCACGACCAGAAAGGCGTTTATGTTCTTTACGATGGTCACCGTCCCGTCTATGTGGGGGAATCTTCCAAAAAAAAGGGAGTCATAGGGAAACGGCTCAGAACACATGCCACCGACAAAAAGCAGGGGCGCTGGGATAAATTTTCATGGTTTGGTTTTTGCCCCGTTGAGGATGACGACATGCTGGGCGATGCCGATGTTGAGATAAATGGCGTCCAATCTTTGATAATACTCCTTGAGAGTGTGCTTATAGAGATTGTTGAGCCGTCTCTGAACAGGCAGCAAGGGAATGGACTCAAGGACATTGAGTACATGCAAGTTACCGACAACGATGACAAGCAGCAACTGCAACTGCAACAACTGCAACAAGGGATTGAGACGCTTGCCCAGCAGGTGCAAAATATCAAGAAGTAGCCGTGTTGCGCGTCCGCTTTGCGGGTTTTGGTGTTGTGATTCCCGCTATCGCCCGTCCCCGTGAAAACGGGGGCGGCATTATAAAAGCCCTGTAAGGGCGACCCTTTCGGGGCTATGGATATAAAAGCGCCCACTTTGGCGGGCGCGGCATTGTTGCTTTGCAACAATGCGCCGGATTATCGCTTGCGCGATAATCAATGATTATTATGATGACGATTCACAGGGCGTTGCCCTGTGCTAT
>JBPCWZ010000075.1:0-19781 GCA_051009015.1 Gammaproteobacteria bacterium
CCCGTGCTATGACCAGAGTCGCCCTTTCAGGGCTTTTATATCGCGCCGCTATCGCGGCGATGGTTTAGGAGATTCCGGCTTGCGCCGGAATGACGAAAAAGGCGGGAATGACGATGGGGGCGGGGGATTATTAATCTATCATCCCGCTCGCCGGAAGGGTGAGGAAGTCGGGCGGGGTTTTTGCCAAAACCAAATCGCGCAACAAATCAACGGCGGCTGGCGTGTGCATTGCGGTTTCTTCGCCAACAGCGGCATTAACTTGCGGGAGTATCAATCGCAGCCGCTCTTCAAACAACTCCGCCGTCAATATCCCGCCGCCGACAATGCCCGCGCCATAAGTGCGCCATTGCCATAACTGCGTGCGCGCTATCTCCGCCGTCGCCGCATCTTCCATCAAATTGAATATCGGCACCGCGCCGCTGCCGCCGAGCCATGCGGCGATATAGTGCAAGGCGCAGTGAATATTGTTATCCACGCCCGCCGCCGAAATGTCGCCTTTTGGCACTTGCAGAAGTTGCGCCGCATCGTGCGTTTTGCCCGCTTGCTTGTGTTTTTGGTTTGCTTCCGGCATCGCCTCGTCAAACACTTCGCGCGCGATGCCAATCAAATCCGGATGCGCCACCCATGTGCCGTCATGCCCGTTTTGCAATTCCCGCCTTTTGTCTTCGCGGACTTTTTCCAATGCTTTGGCATTTGCTTCGGCATCGCCGCGGATGGGAATAAAAGCCGACATTCCGCCCATCGCATGCGCGCCGCGCCGGTGACAAACTTCCACCAACTCGCGCGAATATGCCGCCAGAAACGGCTGCGCCATTGACACGGCATTGCGCTCCGGCAAAACGCGGTCGCCAAAACCGCGCAGGGTTTTGATATACGAAAAAATGTAATCCCACCGCCCGCAGTTCAAGCCGACCAGCCGCCCGCGCATTGCATGCAGTATTTCGTGCATCTGAAAAACCGCCGGCAGGGTTTCAATCAGCAGTGTCGCCTTGGCGGTATTTGGCGGGATGCCGAGTTGTTGTTCGGCAAAAGCCATTATCTTGTCCCACAAAGCCGCTTCGCGCCAGTGTTCGGTTTTCGGCAGGTAAAAACACGGCGCCCGCCCGCGCGCCATCAGCGTTTTGGCGTTGTGAAAGAAAAACACGCCAAAATCCCACAACCCGCCCGCTATCGGCGCGCCGTCCAACAGCGCATGCTTTTCGGTCAAATGCCAGCCGCGCGGGCGCACAATCAAAACGCATTGATGGTCGGGGTTTAACTGGTATGTTTTGCCGCGCTTGTCGTCTTGCAATATGCACTCGCCGCTTGCGGCATCGCGCATTGCAAGTTGTCCGCGCATGATATTCGCCCATGTCGGCGTCAGCGAATCTTCAAAATCCGCCATATACACTTTGGCTTCGGAGTTGAGGGCGATAATCGCTTTTTTGCGCTCGGCGGGTGCGGTAATCTCCACGCGCCTGTCTTGCAAAAAAGCCGGCGGCGGCGCGACAGTCCAATCTTCCTTGCGAATATCGGCGCTTTCGGCGAGAAAGCCGGGAAGTTCGCCGCCATCGCGTTTTGTTGCGGCATCAAGGCGCGCGCCCAAAACATCGGCAACTTCGCCGCCAAACCGCCGCGCCAAACCGCCGACAAATTGCAGGCATTCCGGCGAAAGAAGTTCCAAACATTCCGGCGGCGTATCGCCCTTGATGAGTAATGTCGTATTTTCCATCGCGCTATTGTATCAGCCAAACCATCTTTTTTTGCCAACCGGCACCATCATTCCCGCCTGTTTCGTCATCCCCGCCAAAGCGCAAATGACGGGAGGAGCGGGCGGGATTATAATTGACAAATGGCGGCGGCGGGGTTTGTGCATTTGCGGATGTATAGCGAATATTCCATTCGCGACGGCGCCTGCCGCATTGCCGGAGACGGCGGGGCGGCGGCGGCGGCGGCGGCTTTGGAAATGCCCGCCCTTGCCATTACCGATATCGGCAATATCTTCGGCGCGCTTAAGTTTTATGAAGAGTCCGCCGCCCGCGGTGTCAAGGCGATTATCGGTTGCGAAGTCCGGGTCCAATCACACGGCGGCGGCGGGCATTTGCTTTTGTTGTGCGCAAGCCCCGGGGGATATGTCAATCTCAGCAAACTGCTGACCGCCGCCTATCGCGATGGCGGCGGCAAAATCCCGCAACTGCAGCCCGAAAATGCCGCCGGTTTAATCGCGCTTTCGGGCGCGCGGCGCGGGGCAGTCGGCATTATGCTAACCCGGGGCGACAACGCCCGCGCCGAAGAAGAAGCGGAAAAACTTGCCGCCGTCTTTTCCAATCGTTTTTATCTGGAAATGTGGCGCGGCGATAAGGATAATGATGACAATGGCGACAATCATCTCGCCGTCCAAACCGCGCAACTGGCGCGGCGGATGAAACTTCCCGCCGTGGCAGCCCATCCGGTGCAGTGTTCCCGGCAGGAAGATGTGGAAATGCTGCAGGCGCGAAGATGCGTTGCGCATAACTGGAAACTCGGCGATAATCATTCCGCCATTGTCGCCGAACCTTGGCTTTTGCCGCCGCAGATAATGCGCGCGCGTTTTGCCGATATTCCGGGCGCGGCGGATAATACGATGGAGATCGCCCGCCGATGCAACTTCGCTTTTGAAACCGGCAAAACACACCTGCCGCGCATTGACGACGACGAAAGCGCGGCAAAACAACTCGCCCGCAATGCCGAACAGGGGCTTATCGCGCGCATAGGGAATATCACCCCGCAATATCGCGAGCGCCTTGACGAAGAGTTGCGCGTTATTAATGAAACCGGCTTTGACGATTATTTTCTTATTGTCGCCGATTTTGTCAAATGGGCGAAAAATAACAATGTGCCGGTCGGTCCCGGGCGGGGGTCGGGCGCCGGGTCGCTTGTCGCTTATGTTTTGGATATTACCACTTTGGATCCCATCCAGCACGGGCTGTTTTTTGAGCGCTTTCTCAACAAAGCGCGGGTGTCGCCGCCGGATTTTGACATTGATTTTTGCGCGCGCGGGCGCGACCGGGTGATTCAATATGTCGCCGAAAAATACGGCGCCGGAAGAGTGTCGCAAATTGTTACTTTCGGCGCTTTCGGCGCGCGCGGTGGCGTGCGCGATATCGGCAGGATACTCGGTCATGGCTACGGCTTTGGCGACCGGCTGGCGAGGATGATACCGCCGGAGCCGGATATTAAGTTGGAAAAGGCGTTGGCGGATTCCGAAAAACTGCGTAATGAAGTTCGCGACAATGAAGAAGCGAAGCGCATTGTTGCGCTGGCGCAAAAAGTGGAAGGGACGCCGCGAAGTATCGGCACGCATGCCGGCGGCGTATTGATAGCGCCGCGCCCGATACCGGAGTTTTGCCCGCTTTATACCGCCGATGACGGCGGCGCGCTCGTTAGCCAGTTTGACATGACCGACATAGAAAAAACCGGTTTATTAAAGTTTGATTTTTTGGGGCTGCGCACTTTGACTCTCCTTGACCATGCCGAAAAACACCTGCGGCAAAAAATCCAAAGCGGCAAAAAGCCGTTTTCCATTGACAATGCGCCGCTTGATGATGCGCGGGTTTTTAATCTTTACGGCGCGGGCAATACCTTCGGCGTTTTCCAATGCGAGTCCGGCGGGATGCGCCGGCTGATGAAAGAACTGAACCCGCAAAAGTTTGAGGAGATAACCGCATTGATGGCGCTTTATCGCCCCGGTCCGCTAAATGCCGGAATGGCTGATAAGTTTGTCAAGCGCAAAAACGGGCAGCAGTCAATAGAATATCCGCATCCGGCGACCAAAGACGCCCTGCGCGAAACTTACGGCGTTATTGTCTATCAGGAGCAGGTAATGCAAATCGCCCGGCAAGTCGCCGGTTATTCGCTTAGCGAGGCGGATTTGCTGCGCCGCGCCATCGGCAAAAAAAAGGACGACGAAGTCAAAAGTCAGCGCAAGCGATTCCTTGACGGCGCGCAAAAAACAATGCCAAAACGCGAAGCCGAAGTATTGTTTAATCAGATACTTTCCTTTGCCGGTTATGGTTTCAACAAAGCGCACGCCGCCGCTTATGCTTTGCTTTCCTACCGCACCGCATATCTCAAAGTGCATTATCCGGATGCGTTTTATGCCGCGGCGATGAGCGTGGAATCGGACAATACCGACAGAATGAAAATGTACGCGCGCGAGGCGCGGCAATCGGGCATTGTCATTTTGCCGCCGGATGTCAATAAGAGCGGGCGCGATTTTTTCGCCAAAGGCAAAGCCGTCCGCTACGGGCTTGGTGCCGTGCGCGGTTTGGGCGCGGGTGCCGTGGAAGATATTACCAAAGCCCGCGGCGATAATCCTTTTGGCGATGTTTTTGACATGTGCGCCAGAGTGTCCGGCGGCGGGCAAATCACACAAGCGGCGGTGCGCAATCTTATTTGCGCCGGCGCGCTTGATGACTTGCACCAAAACCGCGCCGCCGCCGCCGCCGCCTTGCCTTCGGCATGGGCAAAAGGCGGAGAACAAAGCGCCGCGCTTTTTGGCGAAAAAGTCATGCGCAAAGTTGATGACGGCAAAAAATGGACGGCGCGCGAGAAACTGACCGAAGAAAATCTGGCGCTCGGCTTTTGTTTGTCGGCGTCGTTTTTTTCGCTTTACGACAAAATGCTGAATGAGATTAACTTGCATCGGCGGAAGATTCGCGATGTCAGCGAAGGCGATGCGGTGCAAATCGCCGGTGTGCTTTGCGGCGGCAAAAGCAGCGGGGGAATGCGCAGCAGCGGCTTTGAGATATTGGTTGTTGAAGACGAAAGCGGCGAGGCCGATGTGCGGGTGCAAAGCAACTTATTAGTTTCGCCGCCCAAAAAACATCAACTTCTCATCATAGAAGGAACGGCGCGCGAGGGTTATGGCAACAGCGATATGGAGATAACCGCGCGAAAGTTATGGACTTTGGATGATTATCTTGCCGGGCGGGCGCGAAGATTGCGCTTGTTTTGCGGCGGCGCGGCAAACGGCGAGGCGGCGCGGGAGTTGTCATCTTTGCTTGCGCCTGTTAAAATAGGCGATGATAGCGGCTGCGAAGTGCTGATATCGTGCAAAAACAAAGATGACGACTTTCACATATCATTCGGGCGCGGCTTTCGCGTCAGCGCCGATTTGTGCGCCAAACTGCGCGCGGCGGCGGCGGTGGATAATATCAAGGTTGAATGCGCAGGCGAATTTGCCTGATGGTTATGCCGTCCTTGCCTGTTTTGGTTTTGTTTAGCGCCGCCGTCAGCGCCGGCAGAAGTTGCCGCAACATCGCCGCTTCGGCGGGCGATGCCGCCGCAAGTGTCAGTTCGCCGTCTTTGATGCTCAGTGCTTTGCATCGCGCCGTTGTGCCGGTTTGCGCGAGTGCCGCATTGATGGCGGCGTTTATCTCCCCGCCGAGTTGCGCCCGCTCGCGATATTCGGCAAAAGCCGCGCCTTGGAGAATGTCGCCGAGTTTTTTCATTGACGGATGCCGGGGGGCGCGGTAATGCGCATAGTATATTCTACCGCGCCGCCGCGCGTGCTGCATCTTTCGCGCTTCCGCTTGCTGGCGATTGTTGCGGCGGTTTTGGCGGTTTTTGCCCTGGCGGTTTATGGCGGGGCAAAATCGCTTGCCGGTTATTGGATAGAAACGCGCGCGCCGGTAGCGCAGCAACTTGCCGCCGAATATGCCAGCAAAGCGCGGCAAAAGGCGCGGCAAAAACAAGTTGCCGCCGTGGCAGTTTGGCAAAACGAAATGGCGTTTTTGCGCGTGCGCGCCGCGCATCTGACAAACACCGGCGATTTGCTCGCCGCCCGCTTGCGCCTGCCGCCTGTTGATAATGCGCCGGACGATAATGCCCTGGCGTGTTATGATTCCGCGCAACTGGGCGATTATTTTGACACGCTTGACCGCCGGTATGCGTTGTTGCGGGTGCAAAGTGCGGCGGAGATTGTCGCCGCCCAAACTGTGCCGATGGCTTTGCCGGTTGTCGGCGCGCGTGTTTGGCAATCGTCGGGTTTTGGCGTGCGAAAGGATCCTTTTACCGGACGGCGGGCTTTTCATGCCGGTTATGATTATGCCGCCGCAGTCGGCTCCACGGTTGTCGCCGCCGCTTCGGGCATTGTAACGCACAGCGGGCGGCTGGGCTTGTATGGCAATGTCGTCAGGATTGACCACGGGCGCGGCGTATCCACGCTTTACGGGCATATGCACACCATCTACGCCCGCGAGCGGCAGTATGTCAATAAGGGCGATGCCATCGGCGAAGTCGGCAATACCGGCAGGTCATCGGGTCCCCATCTGCATTACGAAGTGCGCATAAACGGCAAGCCTCGCCCGGTGCGCAGCCAGATAAACAAACTCAACAAGCAGCGGCAGATTAACTCGTAATGGCGCATTTTCTTTCCCGCATTTTTGGCAACGCCAACGAGCGGCTGATAGCCGGCTATCGCGCTGTCCTGCCGCAAATAGAAAAGGCGGCGGAAGGTTTGCAACAGGCAAGCGACGACGACATTCGCGCCCGTTTCGCAACATTGCGCGGGCGGGTGCAAAAAGGCGAAAGCACAAAGTCGCTTTTGCCGCCGGTTTTTGCCCTTGTGCGCGAAGCCGCCGCGCGCACTTTGGCGATGCGTCATTTTGACGAGCAGTTAATCGGCGGGATGGCGCTTTTTGACGGGCGCATCGCCGAGATGAAAACGGGAGAAGGAAAAACATTGGCGGCGACATTGCCGGTATGCTTGCAAACACTCGGCGGCGAAGGCGCGCATGTGGTGACGGTCAATGATTATCTCGCCCGCCGCGATGCCGAATGGATGGGCGCGTTATACCGGTTTTTGGGCTTGACCATCGGCGTCAATGCCGCCGGAATGCAGCAGGAGGAAAAAGCCGCCGCCTATGCCTGCGACATTACCTACGGCACAAACAACGAGTTCGGCTTTGATTACCTGCGCGATAATATGCGCTTTGACCCGGCGGCAAAATGCCAGCGGCGTTTGTGTTTTGCCATTGTTGACGAAGTGGACAGCATATTGATAGACGAAGCGCGCACGCCGCTTATCATCTCCGGCGAAGCGGAAGATAATATCGCGCTATACCGCACGACCGCCAAACTTGCCGCCGCATTCCGCCGCGCGGAAGGAAGTGCGGAAGAAGACCCGGATGGCGATTTTACGATGGACGAAAAAACCCGCGAGATACATTTGAGCGAAAGCGGTTTTGAACGCGCCGAAAAAATGTTTGCCGATGCCGGTTTGCTATCCGAAGGCGGTTTGTATGATGCGGCAAACCTGGGATTGCTGCATCATCTTAATGCGGCGTTAAAAGCGCGCCATTTGTTTTTGCGCGACCGCGATTATGTGGTGCAAAACGGCGAAGTGGTTATTGTTGATGAATTTACCGGCAGGTTAATGCCCGGGCGCAGATGGGGCGACGGGCAGCATCAGGCGGTGGAAGCAAAGGAAAATGTCGCGGTGCAAAAGGAGAGTCAAACGCTCGCCTCCATTTCCTTCCAGAACTATTTTCGTTTGTATGACAAACTTGCCGGAATGACCGGCACGGCGCTGACGGAAGCGGAAGAGTTTCGCTTTATCTACAATCTCGGCGTTTGCGAGATTCCCACCCACAAAAAAATGATAAGGCGCGACGAACAGGACAAGGTGTATCAGACCTACGCCGCCAAACAGCGCGCCATCATCGCCGACATAAAAGATTGCGCCGCCCGCCGTCAGCCGGTTTTGGTCGGCACGACTTCCATTGAAGAATCCGAAAAGTTGTCGGCGCTTTTGACGCGGGATAAACTTCCGCACAATGTCCTCAACGCCAAACAGCACGAAAGGGAAGCGCACATTATCGCCGAAGCGGGCGCGCCGGGGGCGGCGACCATTGCGACAAACATGGCAGGGCGCGGCACCGACATTGTTTTGGGGGGTAATATCCAAAGCCGCCGCGATGCCGTCAATGCCGATGATTCCCTGAGCGAAGACGAAAAGCAAAAACAACTGACCGCCGCAAATGAAGAATGGCTCGCCCGTCATCAGCAGGTCGCCGAAAGCGGCGGATTGCGCATTATCGGCACCGAGCGGCACGAATCGCGGCGGATAGATAATCAATTGCGCGGGCGCTCCGGGCGGCAGGGCGACAACGGATCCAGCATTTTCTATTTGTCGTTTGAGGATTCTTTGCTGCGCGTTTTTGCCACGCGCCGCGCCGCCAAAGTAATGCGAATGCTGAAACAGGAGGAGGACGATGCGATAGAAGCGAAGATGGTATCGCGCACCATAGAAAACGCCCAGCACAAAGTGGAAACGCACAACTTTGACATCCGCCGCCAACTGCTTGAATATGACGACATCGCCAACGAGCAGCGGCGGATTATCTATCAACAGCGCGAGCATATTATCAACGCCGCCGACATTGCGCCGATAGCGGCGGATTTGCGGGTGGAAGATTTGCGCGAAGTCGCATCCGCCCACATAACACCCGACTCGCCGGAAGAAGAATGGCGCGTGCCGCAACTGATGCAGTTGCTTGCCGCCGATTACCGCCTGCATTTGCCGGTTGATGAATGGCTGAAAGGGGATGACAAACTGACGGCGGCGCAGGTTGTTGATAAGATAGCCGCCGCCGCCGAGGAAGATTACGCCGCCAAAACCGCCAATATCGGCGGCGGCAGGTTTAATGTGTTTTTGCGCTCTCTTGTTTTGGATGTCATAGACAGCAACTGGCGCTCGCATTTGTCGGCTTTGGACAGTTTGCGTATGTCCATCGGCTTGCGCGGGATGGCGCAAAAAAACCCCAAGCAGGAATACAAGCGCGAAGCGTTTGAGTTGTTTGAGCGCATGCTCGCCGCCATCAAACACTCGGTGGCAAAAATCTTATACTCCTTGTCGGTGCGGCAAAACGCCGAACAGGAAGCGATTAAACCGCCGCCGATGATTATCCCGCCGAAAGAGTTGCCGCAACAGGCGCAACCTTCGCCGCCAATGCAACAACCGCCGCAACAACCGCCGCAAGCGGTGCAGAGTCCGAAGATACAGCGCAATGCTCCCTGCCCTTGCGGCTCCGGCAAGAAATATAAAAAATGCTGCGGCGCGGCGTGATGATAAAAATCCAAACAAGAATAATAGACCCGCGCATCGGGCGCGAGTTCCCGCTGCCTTCCTATGCGACCGAAGGCGCGGCGGGGATGGACTTGCGCGCCTGCATAGAAAAGCCGGCAGTGATAGCATGCGGCGGGACGGTGCAAATCGGCACCGGCATAGCGATTAGCATTTTGGATTCTTCACAGATGGCATTACTCGCCCCGCGTTCCGGCTTGGGCACAAAACACGGCATTGTGCTTGCTAACTCGCTCGGCATCATAGACGCCGATTATCAGAATGAATTAAAAGTGTCGCTTTACAACCGCGGGCAAAAGGAATATGAGATAAGCCCCGGCGAGCGGGTTTGTCAATTGGTCATAATGCCGATAACGCGGGCGGTCTTACATGTTGTTGAAGAGTTCTCCACACAAACCCCGCGCGGCGGCGGCGGCTTCGGCTCCACCGGCCGCTTTTAGAAAAAAGTGCCGCCGAAAAACTTGCCTTGATTTATGTGAATTCCGGCGGCGAAAACACACGACCGCCCGCCCTTCGCCGTTGTTTTTTGGCACAACGGCTTTTTGTTGTTTTGTCTTTTATATGTCGTTAGTCCGCCGGTTTCAGTGTGCCGTCCGGGGCGAGTATGGCGGTGCGGACGGTTGTTTGCGGGTATAACTTTTCCGCCGCTTTGCGGTAAGTTTGCAGTTGCGCCCGATGGCGGGATATGTCGGCGGCGCCGCTTTTGTAATCTATCACCCATGTTTCTTTTTCGCCGGTTATCAGCAAATCGGGGCGGACAACTTTGCCGCCGCCATCGGCGATGTCGGTTTCAACAAAAAACGCCGCGCTTTCTTTGAGGATTTTTTGCAGTTGCGGCGATGACAGGGTTTTTTGCGCCGCCGCCGCATCATCGGGCGATGCCCCGGTTTGTTTTGCCGCTTCGCTTTTGTCAAAGCCCAAAAGCATAAGCGCTATCAGTTGATGCAAAGCGCGCCCGCGGATAATCTGCGGCGTTTGCGGGCGGCGCTTGCCGATATTGGCGGTTTGTTTTTTCGCCGCTTTGGTTTTTGGCGAAAGTTGCGGCGGCACGCTTTCCACTTTCGGCATTTTGCCGTAAGTTAACATTCCCGTTTTATCATCGCCGCCATCGGCAAGCGTTTTCATCGCCGTCAGCATTCTCCCCGCCGGAGTTTCAATCTTCGGTTCGGATAATGCAAAAACCATCAGCGCCTGTTGCGCGCGCGTCATCGCGACATAAAACAAGTTTTCTTCCTCTTTTGCCTTTTGTTGTTTTGCCGCTTCTGCCGCATCGGCAAAGGCGTGTTTGTATGTGCGCGGGCGGATGACAAACTGCCGCGGCTTTTCTTCTCCCGCTTTCCATTCGGCAAAAACATCCGCGCTGTCGCCTTTGCCGCCGTCTTTGTCAAAATCGCTGTCGGCGAGAATAACCACCGGCGACTGCAAACCTTTGGCTTTATGCACCGTATACAAACGGACGGCATTGCTGCCGCCCGCCGCTTCCGGCGCCGGAAGATTGTTTGCACTTTGGCAAAACTGCGCAAGGAGCGGGCGGTTGCCGTCGTCCGTTGCCAGGGATGCATCCAAAAGCGCATTGATATCGGCGCAAACCTGCCCGCGCAAATGATGCGGCGATGCGGCGACATAACGGGCGAAAACATCCCCTTCGGCGATGATGGAATGCAACAAATCCGCCGCCGGTAAAACGGCATTGCGCGCGCGGTTTCGCCATTGCTGCAACAAATCGGCGGCGCGTTTTATCGCCGGCGTTGAATCTTTCGCGTCCCGCTTTTCCATTAGCGCATTCCACAAAGTATTCTCCCCGCGCCCCGCCGCTATGTGCTGCAACTCATCATCGGTCAGCAAAAACAACGGCGATTTTAATGCCCGCGCCAAAGGCAAATCGCGCCCGGGAAAAAGCAGCACCGCCGCAACATCCAGCAAATCGGCGGCGGCAAACCGGTCGGCGAGTTTGACATTGCCGCCGGAGGTAATGCAGCCAATGCCGTATTTTGCCAACTCCCTGACAAGCGAATCGGCATGCGTCATCTGCCGCAACAATATCATAATATCCCCGCCATTGCAGGGGCGTGTTTTATCGCCGTCTTTGATTTGCCATTTGCCTATGGCATTTGCCGCCGCATCGGCAACCGCCATCGCCCATTGCTGCCGCTTGGTGCTGTCGTCTTCCTCCGCTTTTAAGGGGTGGCGGATTTTCACTCTTGTTTTGGCTTTTTTGCCCTCCGCGCCGGTAATGACAAAGGCGACATGACCGGGCAAACCGTCGTTAACACCGGCGGCGGGTTTGTGTTTTTGGTATTGCTCCATCGTTCCGTCAAAAACGGCATTGACAACATCCAGCACCGGCGGTGCGCACCGGCGGCATTGGTTTTCGTCTTTGGCTTCCACGGGCGGGTAGTATTTTTGCAAAAAATCCGCGGCTTCGTCGAGCAGTTTGGCATCGCCGTGACGAAAGCCGTATATCGCCTGCTTGCGGTCGCCGACAATATAAACGGACGGCGAATCATCGCTACCGTGCGCATCCCAAAGCCACTTTTGCACAACCGCCCACTGCATCGGGTTGGTATCCTGAAACTCGTCAATAAGGAGATGGCGGTATTTGCGCGAAAGCCGGTAGGTAATGTCGGGCATTATCCGCTCATCAACAACGGCGCGCCATGCCAGATATTCCAAATCGTCAAAAGTAATAATGTTTTCGGCGCGCTTGTATTCGTGCATTTGCGCGGCAAAATCGCGGCATACGATTAACGCCGCTTCGTTAAACTGCGCCGCCGCCGCATTCTCAAACGCCAGCCAAAAGTCATAATACGCTTCCGCAACGGCGCGGGTGTTTTCGCTTTTTGTCAGGTTAACGCGGATGGTGTTTGTTTTTGTCAAAAAAACTTCCCGCCCATCTTCGGGCGCAATTTCATTCGCCGCTATTTGCCGCGCGGTTTCGCCGACAACGTCGCCGCCGTCAAAACTCGCCAGCACTTTGCGCAAAGTATCTTCCGCCGCCGCTTTTGTTTTTTGCGCTTGTTGTGTTTGCATCTTTTGCCGCCCGCCGCCATCGTCATATAATCGCCATGCGTTCAGTTTATTGCCAAAGGCGCTAAAAACTTTTTGCAAAGCCGATGGCGACAAATGCGAAAGCACCAATTGCAGCGCCGGAGTGAGCGGTTGCGATTCGGTTTTTTTCAGCCATCTGCGCCAGATAATATCGGCAAGCGGCTGCTGCTTGTCGTCATACAAACGCGCCGGCAAATGTTCGGACGGCGACCACGGGCGGTTTTCCGCCAGCGTCATAAACCAACTGTGAAAAGTGCTTATCGTCAAATCATCGCGCGGCGTCTCCCGCAACATTACGCGGCGCAACACTTTTTCCGCTTCCGGCGTGTTTTCTTCGCGCAACCTTTGCAGCAACCGCCGGTATATTTCCGCCGCCGCCTTGCGCGTGAAAGTGATAGCCAAAACCTCGCCCGGCTCCGCCCCGCCCAAAAGCAAAGCCGACAGGCGCGATATGAGCCCGTGCGTTTTGCCGCTTCCGGCGCACGATTTGACAACTTCGTTTTGCATTGTTATTTAATGATAAAAGAAAAATCCACGGCGCGGATGTTTTTTGTCAATGCGCCGGCGGATATGCGATTGACGCCGCTCGCCGCTATTTCCGGCAGCGCGGCATAACTGATGCCGCCGGATGCTTCCAGTTGCGCCCGCCCGCGATTGATTTTGACGGCGGCGCGCAATTGATTGACGGAAAAGTTATCCAGCAATATGCGCTTCGCCCCCGCTTGCAGTGCCTGTTGCAACTCTTTGCCATCGCGCACTTCCGTCGTTATCTTTTGCGAATCGGCACACTCCTTTTTTGCCTTTCGCAATGCTTCGGCAATGCTTCCGGCGGCGCGAATATGATTCTCCTTTATCAGAATCTCATCAAACAAACCCATCCGGTGATTGTGCGCCCCGCCGATGCGCACGGCGTATTTTTGCGCGGCGCGCAACTTCGGTATCGTCTTGCGCGTGTCGGTAATCATGAGTCCCGGTTGTTTTTGTTGCGCCCGCTTTTGCCACTTGCGCGCGGCGGTTGCGGTTGCGGATAAGGTTTGCAAAAAATTAACCGCCGCGCGCTCGCCGCTTAGCAATGCTTTCGCCGATGCGGTTACCGTGCAAACTTCCCCTTTCGTCATTTCGCCTTCTTTTGTCCGCCAGTCAAAAATCGCCCCGGAGTCCAAAAGCAAAAACACTTTTTCAAACCACGGCGCGCCGCAAAGCACCGCCCGCTGTCGGCAAAACAAAACCCCGCAGGATACAATATCGCCCGCCAAAGCCGCCGACATATCGCCATCGCCGACATCCTCGCGCAAAGCCGCCCGCGCATCAAGGGTAATCACTTTTTGCAATGCGCCGCCGTTTTTTGTCATATTCGGCATTCTATCCGCTCCTTTACTCTCCCCGGCAATGGGCGTTTATCAGTTGATTCATCGCGGCGCGGGCGCGGCGGTATGTTTTGCCCGGCTTGCCGTTGCCGATGGCGATGCCGTCCAGCATTACGACCGGCAGAATGTTTTTTGTTGACGAGCATAACCAAACTTCATCGGCGGCGGCGACTTCGGGGCGGGTTATCTGGCATGCGCGAAAAGGCAAACCGGCGTTTTTTGCCGCCATGCGCAAAGCGTCAAAAGCGGTAATGCCGCGCAATACATTGTCATCCGCTTTTGGAATGCGCACTTCGCCGCCGCCGACGATGGCGACATTTGCCGCCGCGCTTTCGGTCAATATTCCGTTGCGAAACAAAACAACTTCCGCCGCCCCGGCATCCTGCGCGCGGCGCGACAACAAAACCGCCGCCAGCATTGAAGTGCATTTAATATCGCCGCGCCGCCAGCGAAAATCTTCCTCCGTAATGCAATGCACTCCCTTTGTGATATCCCCCCGCGAAGGTTTCGGCAAACGCCAAACCGCCATTAATGCCGAAGGTTTGGCGTCATCGTCAAAACTATGACGGCGCTGCGCCTGCACGCCGCGGCTGATGTGAATATAAAGCGCAATGTCGGCGAAAGGTTGCGCCCTTATCAATTCCCGCGCCGGTTTTTGCAAAGTCGCGGTGTCAAAAACCATCCGCGCCTCGCGCAAACTGCGGCGCAAGCGCGAAAGATGCCGCCGCCAAAAAAACGGCCGCCGATGATACACCGGCACAACTTCATAAACGCCGTCGCCGAAAAGAAAGCCGCGGTCCATCGCCGGTATGCGCGTATCGGCAAGGAGCGAAAACTTACCATTCAGCCAGCAATCGTTTGTTTTCGCCATGTCCGAGCAGATGCAGTTTTATGCCGTCCGTTATGCCGCGCCACAAACCGCCTTCGGCGATTGACTCTTCGGCGGCGACTTTTATCACCCGCAAAACTTCGCCGTCATTGGACATCACGCGAATCTCGCCGACTTCATCTCCCTTTTTTACCGGCGCCAAAAGCGGATTTTGGGGATGAAAAACCGCCCGCAATGCTTCGGCGCGCGGCACGGTCATCAAGCCCGATGCAACGGGGCGGGCGGGCACCGACTCCTTGTCGCCATTAAAAACCGGCAAATCGCGCACTTTGTTTTCGTCAAACAAACGGCGGTTGCGAAAGAAAGCAAAGCCGTAGTTTAGCAGTTTCGCACTCTCTTGCTGTCGCGCCGATGGCGACTTTGTTTTCATCACGACCGCGATAATCCGCCGCCCGTTGCGTTTTGCCGATGACGCCAAACTGTAACCCGCCGCTTTTGTATAGCCGGTCTTCACGCCGTCCGCGCCGTCAAAAGAATCCAAAAGCCCGTTGCGGTTTTGCTGGGTTATGTTGTTGAAGGTAAATTCGCGCTCGGCGTATATTTGATACAACTTCGGATGCTCGCGCACCGATGCCCGCACGATATTGGCGATATCGCGCGCCGAAGTGTAATGCGCCTTTGCCGGCAAACCGGTGGAATTGGCAAAGCGGGTATTGTCAAGCGACAACTTGCGCGCTTCGGCGTTCATCCATTCGGCAAAAGCCGCTTCGTCTCCGGCAAGGGCTTCGGCAAGGGCGATGGCGGCATCATTGCCCGATTGGACGATGACGCCGTAAAGCAAATCGCGCACGCTGACATGCTCGCCGACTTCTATGAAAGTTTTTGACCCCGCGACATTCGCCGCCCATGCGTTTCGCGATATGACAATCTCCTGCTCCATCCGCAAAGCACCATCGCGCAAGGCATTAAAAACCAAATGCGCGCTCATAATCTTCGTCAATGACGCGGGCGGCAGGCGCAAGTCGGCATTTTTTTCGCCCAACACTTCGCCGGTATCGGCATCCATCAAAATATACGATTCGGACGCCACATTCGGCGGCGGCGGCGCGGCAAAAACCAGCGGTGGCGACAATACCGCACACAACAACAAAACCCGGGCAAAAACGGTCATTCTCAGAGCCGGGCTTTATGCCGCCCGCATCGGTTGCGGTATTTTTAGGACGATGGTATGCCGAGGCGCAAAAGCATAGTAGAGCGCGATACGCCGAATTTCTCGGCAAGTTCGCGCACGCCGTATTTTTTCGTTTCCGCCAATTCGTTCAGAATCTTCAGCGGCACCAAAATTTCGGCGGCAATTTTGTTCGCCGCAACCTCCTTGTCGTTGGTCAGGCTGCTGCGAAACAGCACATTTTCGTTCAAGCCATCGCCGATGTCGTCCTTGTGCAGGAAGAAATGCGCGAGTTCGTGCGCGTAGGTAAAACGCCGGCGCGCCATCGGCTCGTTTTTGTTGGCATAAATGGCATAGCCATCGCCTTCGCGGCGAATCGCGCCGGAAATCCCCTGCGGCAACTCCGCGCGCCAAACGGCAAGCCCGAAAGATTCGGACAACTTGACAATGTCCACCGGCGCTTTTGGTAGCGCCTTTTGGAATTTGTCAATCCGGTTGTTTTCTTCGTCCGTAAGTTTGCTTTGTCGGTATTCAGCCATCGTCTTTTTCCCTCACCATTGTATCATGTGTTGGCGATTTCTCCATGTCCTGGTATAGCCCGCTCGCCTCGGCGTCAACTCTTTCTTTTATCATTTCCCGGATATTGGACTCTTTCAAGAATGTGTCCGTTTTCTCCCGCGCCGTTTTCTCGGCGATGTCTTTGGCGCTTTTCTTGATGGCGGAAAACCCCCAAATCGCAACGATGGCGATAAGCGCCGTTAAAGCCGCGAGCAACACTTCCAGCGCGCCCAGTATTATCAGAATGGTGTTTGGAATGGTCATTTTACAAAAAGCGCCGCCCGCTTAAGTAATGCCCCATCGGCATCAACCTTGCGAAAGCGCCAGCATTTTAGCACAAAAAAGATTTACGGGATGAGTTGCCGATACATTATCTAATTGACACCCTGATTGCAAGCCGCGCCCGCCGGGCATACTTGCTGATACGGTGCGCCGGTTTTCGCGCCGTCTTCGTCATCTCCGCACATGCTTTTGACGGTGTCCCGTGCGCCGAGTCGGGCTTCGGTATCATTTGCCCGGGTCATAACCGTAACGCCGCCGCCCGTGTTTTGGACGATGCACGCCTGATATGCCTGCGCCGTTTGGCAATCAACAATCGGCATTTCTTGGCACACCGGCGGAATGCCGCCGCAACCGGTCAGCATTAACGCCGTTGCCGCAAGCGCGGTTAGAGTTATGGAAGTGAAGTTTTGCATTGGTATTTTCTCCTGCGGTGGAATTACCAGCACCGCTATCCGCCGCAAACGAATGCCGGGCTGACTTCACAAGCATACGCATGATTGCCCCGCATGTTTCCCGCGGCGGGATTGCAGCCCCTCCGTTTTACCGGGTCTTTTATTCCGCAGGCAGCCCGACAACGGGCTGCGTATGCAAGTGAAGTGCCGACATAATAACACATCATCGGCGGCTTTTGCGTTTTCCGCCGCGGGAGTGGGAATTCCAGTCGCGCAAAATGCGCTTCCGGCGCCAGCCGGCGGTTATGATTTCTTCTCCCTCGCCAACAACGGCGTAAGCGTCAAGCAAGTGGTTGTCCGGCAACATTCCGATGCTCGTCATAAACCCCTGCGCATTGTGCCGTGCGCGTTTGTTATGCAAGTGCAGTATCCGGCGCCCTTTGGAGTAGGTGGTTTTGCCGAATTTCCGTAGTATGCCAATCATAAACTCCGGGACGCACCGCTGTTGCTGCCTGACCTTGGCGTGCTTGCCTTTCGTCATCATTCCGCCTCCCCGGCGAAAACTTCCGCCTTGACGATGCCCCTGTTGCGCCAGCCCCTCAAATAGCCGGAATTGAGATTGCCGCGCAGATACGAATCTTCGCCGATATTTGCGGCATGCCACTGCTTATTCTCCAAACGACCGTTGGCGTAAAAAATACGAACAGTCGCCATCTTTGTCGCGATAATCGCCATTTGGCATTCCCTTTCGCTTACCGGCTTGTCGTCCAAGTAGTAGATGACCTCCGGCGAGCGCAGATGGGGTTGGGCGATTGCCGGTTTGGGGGGGGCGACAACCGGAGCGGCAGCGGAATAACTCTCGCATTTTGCGAGCATATCCTCAATCGCCTCGGACCAAGAGCCGAGCCCGTTTTGGGCGGCGTAAAGCGCCAGACGGGAGCAGACACCCTCGTCAAGTTGAAATGTGATTTTTTGCGTCATCGTTTCCTCCTTTGTTATGTTGAATGACAGAGGGAAGTTTACCACATAGTAGCCACATAGTAGCCATTTTCCGCTACTATTTTTTATTGATGTTGCTAAAAAATCACTTCGGCGGCGGGCGGTTTTTCATTGGCGTTAGGGCGAAGAGCAGGGCGGCGGCTGTCATCCATAGGGCGCTTGCCGGGAGGATGAAATGCCATCCTAAACCGGCATCCAGCATCAAGCCGTATATGACGGGACCGCCGGCGCTGAAAAATGCCGTTAGGGCTTGGGTCAATGCGCGCACTGCGCCGAGATGTTTTGTGCCATATACTTCCGCCCATAAGGCGTTTGCAGTCGGCAAACTCAAACCCACGCCCGCACCCGCCAGCGCATAATAGGCAAAAGGCAATAATGCGCCGTCCATCGTCAGCGGCAGCAAAACAGCGGCGATTAGCGGCAGCAGGGCAAACTTCGCCACTCGCGCCCCGCCAAACTTGTCGGTCAAAAAGCCGCCCGCCAAAGATGCGCCGACCGCCGCCAATGAATATGCCGCTATCGCCGATGACCAAACGATGAAATCCGCATTCTTGTAATCCGCCAAACTGTTTTGATGAAACAAAAGCGCCGTGACGATAAAAGCCGGCGCAAACAAAGCCGGCGCCGCCCGCCAAAAACGACCATCGCGCAAAACCTGATGACGCGTCCATGACGGATTATCATCGCTTTCGCCGCCGCTTGTTAATCCTTGCGCCAGCGGCGGTTTGTGCGGCAAGCGGCTTAGCAAAAACTGCGCCGCCAGCATTATCAATATCATCTGCCCCGCCGCCGCAGCCAGCCACAACTCGCGCCAATGCAAACTCATCAAAGCCGCCGCAACTATCGGCGGCGCAAACGCCTCGCCGGCAGAAAACCCCAAACCCGTCAAACTCAGCGCCCGCCCGCGCTTTTTTGTCGCCAATCTTGCCGTCGTCACAATGCCGGTGTGCGAAGATAAACCCTGCCCGAACAAACGCATCAAAAAAAACGCCAGTGCCAAATGCCACCACGCCGCACTCAGCGCCAAAGCACAAGTCGCAGCCGCCAAACCGCCAATGACAAAAGCCGCATATATCCGCAAATCCGTGCTGTCTATCAACCTCCCCAGCCACGGCAAAAACAACGCCGCAACAAGAGTCGCCGCCGAATATAACGCCCCCAACTCGCCATGACTGAGCGCAAAATCCGCCCGCAAGGATGCATTAAACAACGATACAAAATGCGTCTGCCCCAAAACCGACGAAAGCGTCAGCACAAAACCAAAAGCAATAACGCGCATTTGTCTGATTCTAATCGCCCCGGCGGCGGGGGTTTGGTTTGTTTATTCCCGCGCCCAACTATGGGTGATGGTTGCGCTGTTATTCAGCATTGCCAATGCGGAGCAGTATTTTTCCACGCTTAACTGCACGGCGCGGGCGGCGGCGGCATCGCGCACATCGCCGCCGCGCAAAATATAATGAAGATGGATTTTGACAAACACGCGCGGGAGAGTATCGGCGCGCTCGCCGGTGATTTGCACTTGCATTGTTTCGGGCGCGCTTTTGCTCTTTCGCAATATCAGCGCGGCGTCAATGGCGGAACAAGCGGCGGCGGATGCCAGCAAAACCTCCATAGGCCGCATACCGCGGTCTTCGCCGCCAATCTCCGGCGCGCCGTCAAAAACCAGCGTTTTGCCATCGCCATTACCCGCGCAAAAAGCAACCCCGCCCAGCCAATCCAAAGTTAGTTTCATTTGCTTTTTGCGTCAGTTATTCTCTCATTAAAACGGATGGGCGATATCATAACACATCCGCAAGAAAAAACCTTGTGCGGTTATTTTGGTTTGTTGCGGAAATATTATGCGATACATTTTTTTGCGATTTTTGGAATTTCTTGGCGAATTTCGTGTAATATTGACATTGCTAACACAAGACCGAGCGTCGTCCTGTCGGGCGACCTTGTCAATAAAATACCAGCGACTTCGCCGGAAACAGCAGGGACATCCCACGCTTGGTTGTGTTAGCACTCGCCTGACATTTATGTCGGGCTTTGG
>JBPCWZ010000076.1:0-5356 GCA_051009015.1 Gammaproteobacteria bacterium
AAAGCCCCGTCATTCCCTTTTTTCCGTCATTCCGGCGTAAGCCGGAATCTCCCAAAAGGCAAACGGAGATTCCGGCTTACGCCGGAATGACGAGGGGGGCAGGAATGACGAGGGGGCGGAAATGACGAGGGGGCGGAAATGACGGTATTAAAGCCCTGAAAGGGCGTCCTGTTCATAGCACGGGGCAACGCCCCGTGACTCGGCATCATAATAGTTATTGATTATCGCGCCAGCGATAATCTGTCGCATTGTTGCAAAGCAACAATGCCGCGCCCGCCAAAGTGGGCGCTTTTATATCCATAGCCCTGAAAGGGCGTCCCGCCCGTTTGACATTCGCCGCCGTTGTTTTCGGTCGCCCTTTCAGGGCTTGATTAATTGGGTGCGCCGATTCACGGGGCGTTGCCCCGTGCTGTGACCATGCCGCCCTTTCAGGGCTTTTATTCCGCGCCGCTTTCGCGGCGATGGTTTGGGAGATTCCCGCTTTCGCGGGAATGACGAAAAAGACGGGAATGACGGGGGAGGCGGGAATGACGGGGGGAGGCGGGAATGACGAGGGGGGCGGGAATGACGGGATGGGCTAATCGTCGCCGGTTATCGCCCGCCCGGGCAGGGGGATGCGGGCTTTGCGGCCGAGCGATGCCAAATCTACTATCAGATTTGTCAATGCTATTTTTATTGTTGCGCCTTTGTCTTCGGTGTTTTTGTATTCCGCGCCTTTTATTATGCGGTCGGCGCGCGCCGCCTTGCGGATGACTTCCATAATGTTGCGTTCGCTTTCGTAGTTTGCTATCTTTTTCATCGCGCTCAACCTGTCTCCCCATGCGCCAAAAACGGGGGCGCCGCGCTTGAGTGCCATCAGTTTCCACGCCGCATCGGATATCGCCCACAAAATAAGAGGCGCGGGCTGGTTGGCGGCGAGCAGATGCGCGAGGATTTTTAGCGCCCCCCTGCCATCGTGCAAAACGGCTTTGTCGGTCAGTTCAAAAATGCCATAACGCCCGCCGTCGCTCAGCGCCGCTTTGGCGTCTTTTGCCGTTGTGCCGCCGTAAAGCGCCATCTTCATCATCGCTTGTTTTGCCGCGCCGAAGTTGCCTGTTGTTTGCGCGCCGATGTCGTTTGCCGCATCATCGTTCATTGACGGCAGCCAAAACTTGCACCATTGGGCGGTTGCCGATTCGCCGCATTGCATCGCCCGTATCACTTTGGCTTTGTGCTTGTTTTGCAACTCGTGCAGCCATGCAAGTTTGCCTTTCATCTTTTTGTCGTCAAAGCCGTAAAAGGCGGCGATGACGATGTCGCCATCGGGCGGGCGGGCGATGATTTTTATCAGCGCATTGAATGCATCTTCCGGCGGTTTGCCGAGGCGGAATGACGAGGAATACCCGATGATGTTTTGCAGTGTTGTGCCGCCAAAAAGCGACGCGCCGCCCGCCGACGGGTTATCGCCCAGTTCGGCAAAATCTATCCGCGCGGTTTCGCTTGCCGCCGCCGCTTGTTCTATGGCGGTGCGGGCTTCGTTTATCAGATGGGTTTCGTCGCCGATGATGACGGACGAAGGCGGGGGTTTTTTGCCTTGTTGCATATCGCGGGCGAATTGCAAAACCGGGCAGGATGTTGTTTTATATGCCATCTTTCTATACCTTGCCGCCGACCAGATGGAGCATTTCGGCGATGGCGCTTTGGCGCAAACTGCGCGCCGCCGCCTCCCGCTGCCGCCGTCCGGCATGATAAAAACCGGCGGCATAATCCACCGTCTCGCTCAACTCCACAACATCGCTCCCGCCATTAAACGAAAACGCAAGGCGGTAATGGACTGTGTATTGCGAAGGCGCGCCGTCTGCGGCAAATGACGATATCTCCTCGCCGATGGTCTCGCTCAGCACCAGCATATTGGCGGAATCGCCCGTGATTTTCACACCGGCGGCGGCAAGTTCGCGGCGCGCTTCCAAAAGCAGTTCCGCCGGTTTCGCTTGTAATCGGGTATCAACAATGCCCGGCGGCGGCGCAGTCGCGCAACCGGCAAATGCCAAAAGCACGGCGCAAAAAAACAACTTTGGCATGGCGCGGGCGGATGTCATCGGGGCATTTTAACACGCGGCAAAAACGCCGCGCCGCTTTCTTGTGCCGTTGTTTTTGATACAATGCCGCCGATAGTCATGCCCGATATCGTCATCGCCGCCGCCGAACCTTCCGGGGATATGCTTGCCGCACAACTGATTCGCGCCGTTTGTCAAGCCCGCCCCGATATTCGTTTTTCGGGTATCGGCGGCAGACAAATGCGCGCGGCGGGATGCGAGTGCATGGCAGATATCGCCGACCTTTCGGTGATGGGCTATGTTGATGCCGCCCGCAAACTGCCGCGCATTTTGCCGCTGCGCGCCAAACTTATCGCCGATATCGCCCGCCGCAAACCCGCGATGTTTATCGGCGTTGATGCGCCCGATTTCAATCTTTCCGTTGCCGCGCAAGCGCGCAAAAGCGGCATTATGACAATCCAATACGGCAGTCCGAGTATTTGGATGTGGCGGCGCGGGCGCATTGGCAAGATAGCCCGGGCGGTCGGGCGGGTTTGGTGTTTGTTTCCCTTTGAAGCGGAATATTACAAGAATGCGCCGGTAGCAGCCGCTTTTGTCGGCCATCCGTTGGCGGACAAACAACAACCAAACCGCGAAAGTGTGCGGCGGCAACTTGGGATAAATGATGATGCCGAAGTTATCGCTATTCTGCCCGGCAGTCGCGAGCAGGAACTTAATCAGCATTTGCCTTTGGCGGCGCGGGTTGTTGAAATGCTGAAAAAAGATAAGCGGGTTTTTGTCGCCGCTGCGGCAACGGCGGCGGCGGGGCGGCAGATGGCCGCCGCCTTGCCCGGGTGCATTATTGCGCCTTGTGCGGCGGACGCGCTTGTTTCCGCCGATATTGCCGCGGTCAAATCCGGCACGGTTGCTTTGGAAGCGGCTGTTATCGGCACGCCGATGGTTGTGTTTTACCGCCCGTCAAATATGGCGCAACTTGCGATGCGGTGGCGGCGGTTTTATCTGCCGTTTTTCAGTTTGCCGAATATTCTCGCCAATCGTTTTGTCGTGCCGGAGATGATTGGCACAAGCGAAGCGCGGGCGGATAGTATCGCCGCCGAAGTGCAAAAACTATCGCAGCAACCTCACCGGCGCGAACAAATGCGCGCGGCTTTTGACATAATGCGCCGCTCTTTGATGAGCGATAATAGTGCGGCGGCGGAAGTTATCGCCATACTTGACGGGAATGATAAAAAATGAACGATGCAACTGCAAAAGGCAACTTTGTTTGCGGGGTTGATGAAGCGGGCAGGGGCGCGCTTGTCGGGTCGGTTGTTGCGGCGGCGGTTGTTTTGGGCGGCAACAGCATAGAAGGTTTGCGCGATTCCAAACAACTGACGGCAAAACGGCGCGAGGAATTGGCGGCGCGCATTCGCGAGGAAAGTTTGTGCTTTGCCATCGCCGAGTCAAGCGCGGGCGAAATAGAACAATACAACATTCGCCGCGCAACGATGTTTGCCATGCAAAGGGCGGTCGCGCAAATACCGATATGCCCGGACATTGTTTTGGTTGATGGCGATTTTGCCCCCGATTGCCCCTATCCGGCGCGGGCGATTATCGGCGGCGATGCCAAAGTTGAGGAGATAATGGCGGCGTCCATCCTCGCCAAAACCGCGCGCGATATGATGATGATGAAGTTGGATGCGCAGTATCCCGCCTACGGGTTTGCGATGCATAAGGGATATCCGACCGCCGCGCATTTGCGCGCGCTAAGTGAAAACGGAATATGCCCGGCACACCGCAAAACCTACGCCCCGGTTGCGGCGGTTATCAAAACGAAAACCTGACCGCCGCCCGTTATTCGGGCTTTTTGACCAAACTGATGTAATCCAGCATTGGATTATAGTTTGTCCCGCCGTCCAAGCCGTAGCCGATGAGGAAATCTTCAACTTGCACTTCAAAGCCGTAGTGGTCTATGTCGCAGGCATAGCGCTGATGGCGGCGCTTTAGCAGCGACACCGTGCGCAGGGATTTGGGCTCTTCCACCTTGATGATGGTTTGCAATGTGTTCATCGTCAGCCCCGAATCAATAATGTCCTCTATGATGAGGACATGGCGGTTTTTGATGACCTTGGAAAGGCGCTTGACAACCTTGACCTTGCCGGTGGTTTTGCTGCCGAGATAACTGGACAGCACCACGACATCAAATATCACGCGGCAGTTGAGTTTGCGCACCAAATCGGCGTAAAAGATAAATGCGCCGTTGGCAACGCAAGCGCAAACAACTTCGGTGTCGGCATCGTAATGCTGGTTGATGGCGTCGGCAAGTTCGCTAACGCGCGACTGGATAGCCTCCCGCGAAAACAATAATTCGGTGCGCATGCCGCCATTATACCCCGTTTTTGCCGCCGGTGGGTCAGGAGGGATTCGAACCCCCAGCCAAAGGATTATGAGTCCTCTGCTCTAACCGTTGAGCTACTGACCCGGCAAAACCCGCTATGCGCCTTCTTTTGCCTGCCGCAAAAGTTCGGCAAACTCCGGACCCAAACGCTCTTTCAACACGCGCACCCGCCGCGGCTGGCGCAGTTTGCGCAGGGCTTTGGCTTCTATCTGGCGGATGCGCTCGCGCGTTACTTCAAACTGCCGCCCGACTTCTTCCAATGTGTATTCGTTGTCTATGGCTATGCCAAAACGCATGCACAATACCTTCGCCTCGCGCGGGGCGAGTTCCTTATACAAGTAATCGCGCAGGAATTTGCTGGTATCCTTTTGCAAGACATGCTCCATAGAATCGCGCGAAGTGGTATCGGGGATAAAATCCATCAAAGTCGCATCGTCATCGCCGACCGGCGTTTCCAGCGACTTCGGCTCCTTGGCGATTTTCAATATGCGATTGACCCTTGACACCGGTATCTCCATCTCTTCGGCAAGATCATCCGGCGTCGGCTCCGTGCCGTTTCTTTGCATCAACTGCCGCTGGACGCGGTTGAGTTTGTTGATGGTTTCAATCATGTGCACGGGGACGCGAATCGTCCGCCCCTGGTCGGCGATGGCGCGGGTTATCGCCTGCCGAATCCACCATGTCGCATAAGTGGAAAACTTAAAGCCGCGCCGGTATTGAAACTTGTCCACCGCTTTCATCAGACCGATGTTGCCTTCCTGAATCAAATCCAGAAAATGCAAGCCGCGGTTGGTGTATTTTTTGGCGATGGAGATGACCAGCCGCAGGTTTGCCTTGACCATTTCGGATTTGGCTTCCTTGACCGCGCGGTCGCGGCTGGCGAGTTCGTCGTCCAGCGCGCGCAACTCTTCCGCCGTCAATCCGGTGGTTTTCAATATCTCAA
>JBPCWZ010000077.1:0-19185 GCA_051009015.1 Gammaproteobacteria bacterium
GGTGCTTGCTTTTGCCAAAAAATCATGCGGCAGGCGCGACCAATCGGCGGTCATAAAATCACTCGTCGTTACCGCCCGCAAAGCGGCGACATTCTCATAAGTCCTGCCGTCTCCCATCACGCCGACACTGCTAACCGGCAACAGCACAACAAACGCCTGCGCCGTCTTGTCGTATAAACCCGCCGCCCGCAACTCGCGCATAAAAACCGCATCCGCCCGGCGGGCAAGCGCCACACGCTGCCTTGAAACTTCGCCCAAAACGCGCACCGCCAAACCGGGACCGGGAAAAGGATGACGCGACAAAAACGATTGCGGCAAAGCCAAAGCCGCGCCAAGTTCGCGTACTTCGTCCTTAAACAACTCGCGCAATGGTTCCAGTATTTTCAGATTCAACCGCTCGGGCAAACCGCCGACATTGTGATGGGTTTTTATCACCGCCTTGCCGCTGCCGCCGCCGGACGATTCCACAACATCGGGGTATATCGTCCCCTGCGCAAGCCATTTTGCCGCGCCGATTTTTTTTGCCTCCCGCTCAAACACTTCAACAAAAACCCGCCCGATGCGGCGGCGTTTTTCTTCCGGATCCGACACGCCTTTGAGCGCGGCAAAAAATTCATCGGCGGCATCGGCAACCGTCAAACCCTCGCCGACCTCGGCAAAAGCGGTACGCACCTGTTCCACTTCGCCCTCCCGCAACAAGCCGTTATCCACCATCACGCACGAGAGTTTTTCGCCAATCGCCCGGCGTAATATCGCCGCGGCAACGGCAGAATCCACGCCGCCCGAAAGCGCAAGCAACACTCCTTCGCCTTTGGTTATCCGGCGGATGTTCTCGCACTGCATCCCGATGAAGTTTGGCATCGTCCATTCGCCGCGCAAGCCGCAAATATGGCGGATGAAGTTGCCGATGATTTTGCCGCCATCGTCGGTATGTGCTACTTCCGGATGAAAAAGCAAGCCGTATAAGCGGCGCTTTTCGTCCGCTATCGCCGCCACCGCGTTTGTTTGCGCGCCCGCACCGCCGGCGACAACAACAAAGCCCGGCGGCGGCGCGACAACCTTGTCGCCATGACTCATCCACACTTGCAAATCGCCGTCAAAAACGCCGTCAAACAAATCGCACTTTGCGCTTTGGCGCACCATCGCCGCGCCATATTCCCTGCCCCCCGACTCCGCCGATATCCTGCCGCCAAAATGCCGCACCATCGCCTGCATTCCATAACAAACGCCAAGCACCGGCTTGCCCAAGGCAAAAACCGCATCGTTTATCGGCGGGGCGTCTTTTGCCGCCGCCGATTGCGGACCGCCGGAAAGGATAATGCCGCTGGCGCCGAATGCTTTGACGGCGGCGGCGGGCATTTGCGGCGGGTGAATCTCGCAATATACTTTTTGCCCGCGCACGGTGCGCGCTATCAGTTGCGTGTATTGCGACCCGTAATCCAAGATAAGAATCTTTTCGTTCATTGCCGCCGCCGTGTTTTTTCAAAACTCCACAACGATTCCAAATCATAACGCTCCCGCGCATCGGGCTGCATAATGTGCGCGACGACATCGCCCGCGTCTATCAAAACCCATTCTTCCGACCGCTCGGTTTTCGGCGCTTTGTTGCCGCTTTGTTTCAATGCCTTTACCACCCGCTCGCCCAAAGATGCCGCATGGCGGGCGTTCATCGCCGTAGCGATAACCAGATGCAAAAACAAACCGCACGATTGCTCCCGCGCCGGAATTTGCACGACATCCGCGCCCTTGCCGTCAATCAGCGCCGCCGTGATAATGGCCGCTTCGCTTTTGCCTTCGTCCGTCATCGTTGCTTTGCCCGCAGGGCGGTTGAGGACATGCGCGGGGCAAGCGTGTGCCAAAAATACACGCCGCGCCACAACCTTTTCGGTTTGGCGGTTTTTGCCGCCCACTGCGGCGGCACCGCCCGCTTTGGCGAAGGCGACCCGCGGCGGCGGGCAACGGCAACCGATGCCAAAGCCAAAATATTGCGCCACTCCTTCCAGCGGCGAAAATGCAAAAAAGCATCGCCGCCGATGATTAATATCACCCGCGATTTGCGGCGAAGTTTGCGCACCGTGCGGATAGTGCGGCGTTGGTTGCCCGGCGGCTCGTCATCGCCGATAACTATCCGCTTGTCATCCGCAGTTGCCATTTGGCACATTGTCATTCTGGCATGCCAACTTGCCGATGGTTTTGCCCTGTGCGGCGGCGCGCCGTTTGGTATCAGACACACCCGCGCCGCCGGAAAATCCCGCAAAGCGCGGCGGGCAAGATGCAAATGCCCCTCGTGAATGGGGTCAAAAGTGCCGCCCAAAACGGCGGTAGCAGCAGTTGCGGTTGTGCGCATTGCCATTATTATGACGATTGGCGCGGGCGAAACGATTCCCACGCCAAACAGCCCGGGCATTGCCATACAAAATCGTTAACTTCATAACCGCAACCGCTGCAGGTAAAATGCCGTCCGGCTGCCGTGCGCAAAGTTTCGCGCAGTGCTTCAAAGGCATCGCGCTCTTCGCCGCTTGCCTTTGCCGATTGTTCGTCTATCCAGCACAGCGCCGGGGCGGCGCCGTTTTTTGTCAGCATTCCGGCGCGCGCCAAACCGCCGATGCCCGCCGGAGTTTTGGCAAGTATCTTATAAACACATTCAAACAGCGGCGGCGAAGGGTGAACGCTCAGCCAGCGCAGCAAATCGCGCCGTCCGGTTTCGGCTTTGCCGTCAAGGCGGCGGGCGTTGTGCAAACCTTCGGCTGCCAGCCACAAATATCTCGGCTGGCAGCGCTCCACCGCCAAAAAGCGCGTTGCCGCTTCGCTATATTTTCCCGCGCCAAGCGCCGCTTCGCCAAGCAGTATCATCGCCCGGGCGCAGTCGGGATTTTCCGCCAATGCCGATTCCAGCAGGCGGGTTTTTTTTGCCGCATCTTCTTCGGCGAGCGCGCATTGACACAAAAGTTGCGACTTGACCGCCCGGCGAAAGAGCAAAGCATCGGGCGGCATCTTATCGGTCAATTCCAGCGCTTTGGCATAATCGCCGTCCCGCTGCTTCAACGACAGCAGCATCGCCAAAGCGCGCTCGCGATAATCCGGATGATTCAACAAAGGTTGCGCGGTTTTTTCGGCATAATCCATAAAGCCCATCGTCAGATAATCCTGCGCCAACTCCCAAAGCCCGCGCCGCCGCAAATCCGCCGACAGGTCTTCGCGCTCGCATATTTCGCGGTGCGCCGTCATCGCCCTTCGCAACTCGCCCCGCTGCCTTGACAATGCGCCGATGGCAAATTGCAACTCAACCGAGTCCGGATTTGGCGGGCGCGCGCGCAGGAGGGTATCCAGCGCTTTGTCCTTTTCGTCCCGCAACAAATGCGAAAGCCCTTCTTCGTAGGCGCGCGGCAACTGCCCGGCATTCTTGCGGATATGACGGATGTCCAGCCGCGCCGCAAACCATCCGATGACAAAAACGGCGGGCAGCGATATCAACAGCCATTCAATCGGCATTGACCATTTGCGCCAGCCGCCGACCGGGGCGAAAACGCGGCACGCGCTTGGCGGGGATTTCTATGACCTCGCCGGTGCGCGGGTTGCGGGCAAAACGCGCCGCCCGCTCGCTGAGGAAAAAAGTGCCAAAATCGCGGATCTCCACGCGCCCGCCCGCTTGCAGTTGTCCGCTAATGGCGTCAAACAACCGCTCGGTCATGCGCGCCGTCATCGCCGCCGAAAACCCCCGCCGCCGCAAAGCCGGCGCATTCGCCAAATCGCGCTTATTGACCGATGACGATGACGGCGGCATTTTGGCATCAACCCCCGGTCGTGTTTTTGTCGCCATCCGCTTCGCCGCCGCTTTCGCTTTCGCCGCTTTCGGCTTTGCTTTCGGTGCTTTCGCTTTTGGCTTCACTTTCGGCAGTTGCGCTTTGGCTTTCGCTTTGTGCTTCGCTTTCGCCGTCATCGCCTTCGTCGCTTTCGGCATTTTGGGCGCGGGCTTGGCCGAGTTTTGCCTGCAGCAATGCGCCGAGTTTTGTTGTCGGTTGCGAGGTTTTGCGCTTGTCGCGGTCGGTGCGGTTTTTCTCTTTCAGCGAAACTATCGCCCGGCGGTTTTTGTCGTCAATGTCAATAAGGACAAACTCCGTCTCATCGCCGACCTTGACGACATCGGCGGCGCTTTCCACCCGCTCTTCGGACACTTCGCTGATAGGCAGAAACGCGCGGATATTCGTACCCAGCGATATGTTCGCCCCGCCCTTGCCGGATATCTCGGTTACCGTGCCGCGCACAAGCGAGCCCTTCAGAGTGCTTTCGCGGAATGATTCAAAATCGCCGTCCGCCAACTGCTTGATGCCGAGCCCGATGCGCTCTTTTTCCACATCAATGGAAAGCACCACCGTTTCCACTTCCGCGCCTTTGTCGTATGCTTGCATCGCCTTTTCTTCGTCTTCATAAGAAACATTCGCCGGGCGCACCAACCCTTCAATCTCGCCGGACAACTCCACAAACAAGCCATGCTCATTAATAGAGCGGACGACGCCCTTGACCTTGTCGCCTTTGCGGTAGGCGGTGGCAAAATCCTGCCACGGGTTTGGCTGGCATTGTTTGATGCCGAGCGAGATGCGCCGCCGTTCGCGGTCTATCTCCAAAACCATCACTTCCACTTCGTCGCCGGGTTTGTAAAGATTGTCCCAATTGGCATCCTTGCGCCGCCAACTGACTTCGGACGAATGCACCAAACCCTGCACGCCGTCGCCAATCTCAACAAACATTCCAAAATCCATCATCTTCACAACCCTGCCGAAAACGCGCGAGCCGACCGGCGAAGTGCGATGAAAATACTCCCACGGGTCCGGCTGCATTTGTTTCATTCCCAGCGATATGCGCCCTTTTTCGGTATCAACGCGCAGGATGACAACATCAATCTCATCGCCCGCCTTAATCAACTCTTCAACCGCATTGACATGCCGCCACGAAAGGTCGGTAATGTGCAAAAGCCCGAAAACGCCGCTGCGAATCTCCACAAACGCGCCATAATCCACAATCGCGCGCACGACTCCCTTGACCTGCACGCCTTCGGCAAAACCGCCGCCTTCCTTGCCTTCCAGCATTTCCTTTTCCAAAAGCGCGCGCCGCGACACCACAACGCTGTGCTTGTTGTTGTTAATCTTGATGGCTTTGAACTGCTGGCGCGTGCCGAGCAGCGAAGCCGGGTCGGAAACCGGAAAAACATCAACCAGCGACCACGGCAAAAAAGCGCGGACATTGTCGCACATGACCGAAAAGCCGCCCTTGACGCGGCTTTGGATGACGCCCTCAATAATGCCGTCTCCGGCGAATGCTTCCTGTATTTTCTTCCACGCCTGTTTGCGGCGGGTGTTGCGCCTTGACAGCAAAGTATCGCCGCGCCCGTTGTCCAGCATTTCCAGTTCAACATCAACGCCGATGGCGTCTCCGGGGCTTATCTCCATTTCGCCGTCGTCGGTCAGAAACTCTTCCACCGGCACGCGCGCCTCGGATTTGAGCACGCCGTCCGCCTGCAAGATAAAGAAATCGCCGCTGCGCTCGGCGACTTTGGCGGTAAGGTCTTCGCCCTCCCGCACTTTGCGGTCTTTGATAAATTCTTCAAAGCACCGGGAAAAAGTTTCGCCGGTATCTTTTGTTTGGGGTGAGTTGTCCATAAAAGGTGCCTCGTGTTGTTGTTTGGTCATTCGGCGCCGGATGCGCGCGCGGCAACAAAAAACAAACGCGCCGCATCTTCGGCTATCCGCGCCGCGGAACATTCGGCGCTGTCCATAACAACGGCGGCGGATGCCCGACGCAAGGGCGCGCAGGCGCGGCTTTTGTCTTTGCTGTCGCGCGCAGCCAAACCGGCGCGCACATCTGCAATTGTAGCACCAACGCCGCGATTTTGCAATTGTTTCTGACGGCGGGCGGCGCGCACTTGTATGTCGGCGTCCAGATACAACATTACGGCGGCATCGGCAAAAACCACCGTGCCCATATCCCGCCCTTCGGCGACCAGCCCCGGCTGCTTTCTCGCCGCCCGCTGCAAAGGCAAAAGCGCAACCCGCGCTTCGGCAACGGACGCCAATACGGACGCCGCCTTTCCCGCCCGCTCGCTGTCCAAATCTTCGCCGCCAAAAAGCGCATCAAACACTTGTTCCAAACTTCTGCCGGCATTTTCCCCGATGGCGGATATCAGCCGGCGGGCGGCATCTTCGGCGATGCGCGGCAGTTGCGGGTTGTCGGTCTTATGCAAATCATCGGCGGAGAGTTCGCCGCTTTGCAGCGCCATCATTCCGGCGGCGCGATAGATTCGCCCCGATTCCAAAAGATGAAACCCCAACTTTCGGGCGAGAATAGCCGCAACCGTCCCCTTTCCGGACCCCGCCGTCCCGTCAATGGCAATAACCGGCGGCAACTTCATACCCGCCAATTCTACAACCGGCAACCGCCAAAAACACCGCCTCCCCCGTCATTCCCGCGAAAGCGGGAATCTCCTTTTAAGTATGCGCCGCTTTCGCGGAAATGACGAAAAGGGCGAAAATGCCAAAAAAGGCAAAAAGATGAAAAAAATGTCAAAAATGTTTGACAGGGCGGATATTGTGTGTATAATCGCGGGAGTTATGCCGATGATGAAAAAGACGGACATGCACAAACACATGTTTAGCATTACACGGCGCACGGCGCACGGCGCACGGCGCACGGCTTAGACCTTTGCCTAATCCCGTTATCGGCAAAAGCCGCTAACCGCCGCCCCGCCCCCCTCGTCATTCCCGCGAAAGCGGGAATCCAACTCTTTGCCATTT
This sequence comes from Gammaproteobacteria bacterium, assembly GCA_051009015.1. Classification (GTDB taxonomy): domain Bacteria; phylum Pseudomonadota; class Gammaproteobacteria; order Tethybacterales; family Persebacteraceae; genus JAHRAH01. The sequence goes on from JBPCWZ010000077.1 coordinate 6,789, forward strand.
GTCTGTTTGCGCGCAAGCGCAAACGGCGACTTGTCGCCGCAAATGGCAAAACACGAATCAAAAGCCCCACAAGGGCGCCCTTGCGGGCGCGTTTGGATTCCCGCTTTCGCGGGAATGACGAAGAACTGTCATTCCCGCGAAAGCGGGAATCTCCTAAACCATCGCCGCAAAGCGGCGCATTCTTATAGCCCTGAAAGGGCGTCCTGTTCATAGCACGGGGCAAAGCGCGAAAGCGCGCCGCCCCGTGAGTCGGCATTGTTAGGAATGTAGCCCTGAAAGGGCGTCCCGTTCTTTTGCGGGGCAAAGCCCGGCAAAAACCGGACAAACAACCGCAACCGCCGCCATTGTTTTCGGTCGCCCTTTCAGGGCTTATTTGTTTAATATGCCGATTCACGGGGCGCTGTCCCGTGCTATGAGCAGGTCGGCCTGGCAGGACTTGGGGAAAGCGCCGCCTTGGGAGGCGATGAGGTAGGAGATTCCCGCTTTCGCGGGAATGACGAGGGGGGCGGGAATGACGGTATTAAAGCCCTGAAAGGGCGTCCTGTTCATAGCACGGGGCAACGCCCCGTGACGGCATCATAATAGTTATTGATTATCGCGCTAGCGATAATCTGTCGCATTGTTGCAAAGCAACAATGCCGCGCCCGCCAAAGTGGGCGCTTTTATATCCATAGCCCTGTAAGGGCGTCCCGCCCGTTTGACATTCGCCGCCGTTGTTTTCGGTCGCCCTTTCAGGGCTTTTATAATGTCGCCGCTTGCGCGGCGATGGTTTAGTAGATTCCCGCTTTTGCGGGAATGACGGAATTTGGCGGGTTTTGCCGAAAATGGCATTTTGGGCGAATCTTGTAGTATCATATCGCCGTGCAATAACCGCCGCAACACATTACAAGGAGACAACAATGACACAACCGAATTTGACGCTTTTGCATGCGGCGGCGTGTTTGGGCAATACCGCCGAAGTTAACCGCCTGATTGACGGCGGGGCGGATGTCAACGCAAAAGATAATCGCGACTGGATGCCTTTGCATCTTGCGGCAATGTACGGTCATACCGAAATCGCGCGTGTCCTTGTCAAAGCGGGCGCGGATATTGAAGCGAAAAGCAAAAGTGGTATGACACCTTTTCGTGCTGCGTCATGGAAAGAACATACCGAAACCGCGCTTGTCCTTGCCGAAGAGGGGGCGGATATTGACGCAAAAGATAAATATGGCTGGACATCTCTGCATTTTGCGGCACAGCGCGGCAAAACAGAAAATGCGCGAGCTTTTATCAATGCGGGAGCGCGTGTTGATGCTAAAACCAACAATGGCTACACGCCTTTGCATTTTGCGGCACAGCGCGGCCGAGGCGATATCGCACTTGCTCTTGTCAAAGCGGGGGCGGATGTTAACGCCAAAGCGCAATTTGGCGTGACGCCTTTGCATTTTGCGGCAGGGAATGGCCGGGGTAATATCACATCTGCCCTTATCAAGGCGAGGGCGGAGGTTGAGGCAAAAGATAATGAGGGCGATACGCCTCTTCATCTTGCGGCGGCGAAATGCCGATACGCAAGTTCATTTTGGGTTACCTTTTTATTTTGGGTTACCTTGTCCAAAGCGGATATTAACGCCAAAAATAACAAGGGCGCAACGCCTTTGCATTTGGCGGCAATGTATGGTCCTGCCGAAACGATGCTTGCCCTTGTCAAAGCGGGGGCGGCTATTGACGCAAAAGATAACAATGGCAAGACGCCTTTGCATTTTGCGGCAGTGAGAGGTCAAACCAAAATTACGCTTGCCTTTATAGAAGCGGGGGCGGCTATTGACGCAAAAGACGACCGTGGACTGACACCTTTGCATTGGGCGGCGGTAGAATGTCAAACCAAAACCGTTCGTGCCCTTGTCAAAGCAGGGGCGGATGTGTTTGCGCGATGGGATTCGGGAGGAACGCCGTTAGAGAGAGCCTTAGCAGCGAGTGGCGGCTGGGATAGCGAAACCGTGCGCATTCTGCGGGAAGCGATGGAAAAGCAGGGCGGTTAATGGCATTGGCGGCGCTTTGTAGATTCCCGCTTTTGCGGGAATAACGGGGTTTTTGTTTTCGGGCGTTTTCGAGTGATTATGCACCGAGGTAGTGACGCAAAAAGTTTTGCAAAAGCGGTTTGCCTTCGGGTGTCATTATGGATTCGGGATGAAACTGCACGCTCTCGCGCGGCAGGGTTTTGTGGCGCATTGCCATTACTTCTCCGCCGCCCCTTGCCGATATCTCAAAAACAGCGGGGATGGAATCCTCGGCAAGCGCCAAAGAATGATAACGCATTACCGTCATCGGCGACGGCAGGTTGTCAAAGATAGTTTTGCCGTCATGTTTTATCGGCGAAGTTTTGCCGTGCATCAAATGCCGGGCGGCGACAACTTTGGCGCCGAAGGTCTCGCCCAGTGCCTGATGACCGAGGCACACGCCCAGCACCGGAATGTTATCCGCCGCGGACAAAACATCCTTGGTAATGCCCGCCGAGTCGGGGCGTCCGGGTCCCGGCGAGATGACAATCGCGCGCGGGTTTTGCGAAAGCAATGCTTCGGCGCCAATGGCATCGTTGCGCCATACCCGCACTTCCGCGCCCAGTTCGCCGAGATACTGAAACAGGTTATAGGTGAAAGAATCGTAGTTGTCTATCAGCGCTATCATTGTTATTCCCCCGGCGCGGCTTGTGCCATTTGCGCGGCGCGCAAAACGGCTTTTGCTTTGCTTTCCGTTTCTTCATATTCTTTTTGCGGGTCGGAATCGGCGACGACTCCGCCGCCCGCTTGTGCATAACAAACGCCGTCCTTGATAACCATCGCGCGAATGACAATGCAAGTCGCCATATTGCCGTCATAGCCGAAAAAACCGGCAAAACCGCCGTAGGCATTGCGCTTGCACGGTTCAATGTCGTTTATGATTTGCATCGCCCGCACTTTGGGCGCGCCGCTGAGCGTCCCCGCCGGAAAAGCCGCCCGCGCCAAATCAAAAGCGCTTTTGCCCGCCGCCATTTCGCCGCTAACATCGGAGCACATGTGCATAACATGCGAATAGCGTTCCATCGCGCAAAACTTGTGCGGCGGCACGGCGACCGTGCCTATCTTTGCCACTCGCCCGATATCGTTGCGCCCCAAATCCACCAGCATTAAATGTTCGGCGCGCTCTTTGGCGTCATTGCGAAGTTGCTCTTCCATCCGCAAATCTTCGGCGGCAGTTTTGCCGCGCGGGCGCGTTCCCGCTATCGGGCGAATCATCGCTTTGCCGTTTTCGCACGATGCCAATAACTCCGGCGACGATGCGGCGACGACAAAACCCCCGCACTTGAAATAAAACATATAAGGAGAAGGATTGACGCGGCGCAAACTGCGGTAGAGATGAAAAGCGGGCGCGGGCTGCGCAAAAGACAAACGGCGGGACGGCACCGCCTGAAAGATATCACCGGCGGCAATGTGTTTTTTGACGCGCTCCACCGCCGCGCAGTATTCCGCGCGCGAGAAGTTGCTTTTTGTTTTCAGCGGCGGCGGCGCGGCGTTGGAATGCGGGATTTGCGGCGGCGGCGCGTTTGGTTTTTTGGCGGCGGCGGCAAGCAGTTGCTCGGCGTCACGGCGCGCGGAATGATAAAACTTCTGCCAGCCGCCCTGCCCTTCTTCGCGCCGGCAGTTGCGCACGATATAAAGATTATGGCGGTGATGGTCAAAGATAAGGAGTGTTTCGGTTTCCATCCATGCCATATCGGGAATGCCCAGTTCGTCCGGGTTTTCATCGCCAATCGGTTCGTAATAGCGCGCGCAATCATAACCGGCATAGCCGACAATGCCGCCCAGAAAAGGCGGCAACTCCGCCACCGGCGCGCGCAAATAAGGGCGCATGCGCTTTTCCAATTCCGCCAGCGGGTCGGCGCATGGTTTTTCTTCAATCACTTTGCCATCTTTGTCGCGCACGCAAAAGATGCCGTTTTGCAGAGTCAGCAAGCGGCGCGGCGATGCGCCCATATAACTGTAGCGGCTGTTTTTGCCGACATCGGCGCTTTCCAGCAAAAAGGCGCATTCGCTGTTTTGCTCTATGTTTTCAAAAGCCGACCAGACAAAAAGATTATCCACCGGCGCGCAAAACACCAGCGGAAAAATGGCATCGCCCTGCGCCTCGGCATAGCGGCAAAACGCGGCGGCATCGGGATTTATGACTATCATGACAACCCCGCCAAATCGGCAGATGATGCCAGCGGCAAATGTTCAACATCAGCGGCAATGCGCTTGTTCATCTGCGTCAGCACTTTGCCCGGACCGCATTCGTATATTACGCCAATATCCATATCGGCAATTTTATTAACGCTGCCAACCCAGCCGACCGGCTCTGTCAAATGCCGCCGCAACAAAGCCAAAATATCGCCGGTGTTTTGTGCCGCCGCCGCCGATACATTGTGAATAACCGGCGGCGATGGCATCGTTATCGCCAACTTGTCCAACTCTTCGCCCATCATCGCCGCGGCGTTTTTCATCAACGGGCAATGCGAAGCACAACTCATCTGCAAACGAATAAATCGTTTTGCCCCGGCATTCTTGAATGATTCTTCGGCGCGTGCCAGATCTTCGCTTTCTCCGGCGATGACGGTTTGTTGCGGCGCATTGTAGTTTGCCGCCCAGACCATAATATTCTTCTCCCGAAAACCGGCGCAAAGTTTATCGGCAATATCGCCGCCGATGCCAACCGCCGCCGCCATCGCCCCGCCGGCGTTTTGCATCAACTCACCGCGCCGCCGCACAAGTTTGACCGCCGCGCCAAACTCCAAACTTCCGCCGCAAACCAATGCGGCATATTCTCCCAAACTATGCCCTGCCATGGCAACAACAACATCCGCCGCCGCCGTTAAGCCCGAAGCGCGATAAACGCCAACATCCGTCGCCAGCATTACGGGTTGCGTGTTTGCCGTGTCGTGAAGGGCATCATCGCGCCCGTCTATCATCTTAATGAAATCGCAACCTGCGATATCGGATGCCTCGCGCAAAGTGTCGGCAACTTGCCGGTGCGCCGCATAACCGGCAAGCATGTCAAACGATTGCGACCCCTGCCCGGGAAAAACAACCGCGCATCGCCGCCCGCCTACCATATCAGCAAAGCCGCGCCCCAGGTAAAGCCGCCGCCCGCCGCCGCAAGCAATATTGAATCGCCGCTTTGGAAATTACCCGCCGCCATCGCCAGCGGCACGGATGCGGCGGAAGTGTTGCTGTGGTCGGATACCGAAAACAATGTCCGCTCGCTGGCGATATTCAGCCGCTTGCGCACGGCGTCAATAATGCGGCTGTTTGCCTGATGCGGGACAAACCAATCGGGGCTTTCGCCCGATAAATGACGCAAAACTTCGCGCGATGACTCGGTCATCTTTTCGGTGGCAAAACGATAAACCGCCGCGCCGTCCATTCTGGTATAAGGGTCGCCTTCCAGTTTGCCGTCTTTGACATGCGCTTTTACCGTCAGTTTGTCGGCGTATTTTCCATCGGCGGCGATTTTTGCGGCGACAATGCCCGGCTTGTCCGATGCGACCAAAACCGCCGCTCCCGCGCCGTCGCCAAACAAAACGCAAGTAGCGCGGTCCTGCCAATCTATGATATGCGAGAAAACTTCCGCCCCGACAACCAAAACCCGCCGCGCCGCCTGTGCGCGAATCATCGCATCGCCGATAGTCAGCGCATACAAAAACCCGCTGCAAACCGCCTGCACATCAAAAGCCGCACACGGCGCAGCATCCAATGCCGCCTGCAACAAACACGCCGATGCCGGATATATCCTATCGGGCGTTGTTGTCGCAAAGATAATCGCATCCAACTGCGAAGCGCCAACCCCCGCCGCCGCCAGCGCTTTTTGCGCGGCGGGCAAAGCCAGATCGCTCGCCAACTCGCCGGGGGCTGCCAGATGACGATGGCGGATGCCGGTGCGCGAGCGCACCCATTCGTCGCTTGTATCAACCCACTCGCGCAATGCGTCATTACTAACGCGGCGCTTTGGCAGATGACCGCCAACGCCGGCAATCGCCGAATACACCTTTGCCATCAATGCAGCCGGTCGTCAGTTGCCGGGCGATGCGCTTTTGTTTTCGCTTTCGGTTTTCGCATCCGCGCTTTCGCTTGTTGCCGCGGCGGTTTTGTTCTCCTTAGCGGCGACAACCGGCGCGGCTTTGGCGGCGGCGGTTTTGTCGGCAATCGCGGGCGCGCTTTGGGCGGCGGGCTTGTCCGCTTTGGGCTTGCGCTTGATGATTTTCTTCTCCGGCAGCGGATTGACCACGGCGGCTAATATTTTCTTGCCGCGATAGTAGCCGTCCTTTGTCAGATGATGACGGCGGTGCAATTCGCCGGTTAGCGAATCGGTGCTGAGCGCCGGCGACGAAATCGCGCCATGCGACCGGCGGTGTCCGCGCCGCGAAGGTGATTTTTTGTTTTGTTGAACGGCCATTGTTTGGTTTTCCTCGGTGTTGTGTGCAAACCCGTTATTTTACTTGATAAAGCCGGTATTTTGTTTTGCCCGGGCGCCCGCCCTGCCATTTTTGTGCGCCGCCGCCGCCGTTTTCGCCCCGCCGCAAGACAAAAGCGCACTCCCCGCCGCCGACCGCCGCCCCCCAATAGGAAAGTTGCGCCAGCATCGGCATCGGCGCATCGCTTTGGCTTTTGATGATGCAGCCGCCGTCCATCTGCGCGGCGATTTGTTGCGCCGGCGTGCGGTAGGATTTTGCCGAATCCACATAACCCAGCCACAGGGCATTGAAGACAAACCACACAACCGTCACCCCGCAACTCCAATTGACAACAGCCCGCTCGTTTGACCTGCCGAAGTTTGCGATGAGCGCGCACCACAAAGCGCTAACGACAAAGGCGGCAAAAACCGCAAAGGGAGACGGCGACGGCAAAACATAGCCGGGAAAAACTTGCGCCAGATACCCGACCGCAAAAGCCGGCGCATCGGCGAGCAAACTCAGCCACAAAACCCACGCCGCGCCGGTGCAAAAAACACCGGCAACCAAAAGCGCAAACCAATCCAAAACAAGCGCGGCATCGTCCGGCAGTTTGCGCATAAAACGCGCGGCGATAAACGACAGCGGCGGCAGGGCAAAAAACAAATCTTCCTCCGATGTCCCGCCATCGCCCCACAACAGCGAAAGCGAAGCGGCGACAAACAACAATCCGGCGGCAAAAAGCGCGCCGTCGCCGCCGGATAACAAACGCGATACAACCGAAGTAGCGGCGGCTTTGTCGTCCGCCGCCCCGTCCGCATGCCAAACTTCCGCCCGCCGCCAAAACCAAATCAAACCGGCAAGCGTTATCGGCAAAGCCGGAAACAACGCCCAGCCAAACAGCGCGGGAAAAGTTATCAGCGCATCGGGCGCAAACGGCGGCAATGCCGAAGACAGCGCCTGCCCGAATAATGGCAAATGCCGCTGCGCCAAAACAGCGGGCCACAACAAAAGCAACGGCAAAGCGACGGCAACGGCCGCCAGTAATCCGGCGGCGCTATGACGCCACTGCCGGTGAAAAAAAAGCAATGCCAAAAACAAAAAGGCGGCGCAAGCGGGCGCAACGCCCGCCGACCAGAAAACAAAACCCAATGCCCCGCCGCAAACCGCGCCGCCAAAAAGCGCCCGCTTTTTCACAAGCATCGCGCCCCACAACAAAGCGGCGGAAGCGGCAAAAGCGGCAACGCCCGGCGTTAGCAAGTGCGCGCGAATCATAAACCCCGCCGTCCCCAAAGCGAACAAAACCGCTATCCAGCCGGTCGCCGCCCCGTAGCGCCTGGCACCGGCGAGATACAAAAAGCCGAAGCCGGCAGTCAATAGCGGAATGTTTGCCAATCGTGCGCCTTCGTGCGGCGGCAAAAACGAAAACACTTTGGCGCTCAACGCCGCCAGCCACAAATACAAAGGCGGATAATCCAAAAAAGGCTCGCCCAGAAGATGCGGCACAAAACGCAAACCATCGCGCGCCATCTGCGCGGCAATGGTCGTCAAAAAAAGTTCATCCGGATGCCACGGCGCGCGCCCGAGCAAGCCGGGCAACATCCACAACAAACATATCAGCGCATAAAGGCAGTGCTTGCGCGCCCGCACCGGCGCTTGCAAAACCGCACCGCCCGGCCCCGGCAACAAAAACCCCGCCCGCATCATTTTGCGCTGCGGCGTATTTTAATCGGGGGCGGAAGTCAGCCGCCGAAGCGGCGGCGGAAGCGCTCTACCCGGCCCGATACATCAACAAGTTTTTGTTTGCCAGTATAGAACGGGTGGCATTTGGCGCAAACATCCAACTGCAGCGTGTCCTGGGCAAAAACGCCGCCGATGCGCAGCGTGTTGCCGCACGAACAAGTTGCGGTGACATGGCGGTACGGCGGGTGAATGTCTTTTTTCATTGTCGTCGTTTGGTGGTGGGTTTTTGCCATCGGAAAGTCCGGCGGCGGAAAGCGGCATTATACGCCATTTGCGGTAAAATCAAAAACAATAACAGATGACCGTCGGTCTTTTTGCAACCTGCCTTGTCAATATCGCCCGTCCGTCCGTTGGGCTGGCGGCGGCGAAGGCGCTGGATCTTACCGGGCGGCGGTGGGTTTTTCCGCGCCGCCAAACCTGCTGCGGGCAAGTCGCCCATAATGCCGGTTTTCGCGCCAAAGCCGCCGCATCCGCCGCCCATTGCGCGCGTGTTTTTGCCGAATGCGACAGGGTTGTCATTCCATCCGGGTCGTGTTGCGGTTTTTTGCGCAAGCATGCGCCGGGGCTTGCCGATATCGCCGGGGAGGAAGTTGTCCGCTTTGCCGGCAAGTGCGCCGAGTTGAGCGAGTTTTTGACCGAAGAAAACTTTACGCCGCCGCGCCGCGCTTCGGCTTTGAGCGTGGTATATCACGACAGTTGCGCCGGTTTGCGCGAGTTGGGAATTAAAGACGCCCCGCGCGCGTTGTTGCGCCGCGCCGGTGTTGAAGTCAATGAAATGAAAGATTGCGAAGTATGCTGCGGTTTTGGCGGCGCTTTTGCCGAGAAGTTTGGCGGCATATCGGCGGCGCTTGCCGATGAAAAATGCGACAATATCGGCGATGCCGAAGTTGTGGCGATGGGCGATACCGGATGCATTTTGCATTTGGAAGGGCGGCTTTTGCGCTTGCGGCGGCGGACAAAAGTAATGCATTGGTGCGAAGCGCTTTTTGATTGAAGATATTATGCAAACCGCGCCGGTTCGTTTTTCCGCCCGTGCGCATCGGGCGCTTGCCGATGCGTCTTTGCGCGAGGCGATGGCTGTCAGCCGCGGGCATTTTGTCGGCGCGCGGGCGGCGGCGGCGGAAGATTACGGCGATTTTGAATCACTGCGCGAGCGCGGCAAAAACATCCGCAACCAAAGCATTGACAACATGCCAAAACTCCTGCGGCAGTTTGAACAAAATGCCGCCGCCGCCGGTGCTTGCGTTTTGTGGGCGGCAGACGGCGCTTCGGCTTGCCGGATTATTGCCGACATCGCCCGCTTGCACAAGGCAAAAACCGCCGTCAAATCCAAAAGCATGGCAAGCGAGGAGATAGGATTAAACGCCGCCCTCGCCGCCGCCGGTGTTGAAGCGGTGGAAAGCGATCTGGGCGAGTTTATCGTGCAACTTGCCAACGAAGCACCCTCGCACATTATCGCCCCGGCGATGCACAAAACGCGCGCCGAAGTCGCCAAACTTTTCGCCGCCGCCGGCATTCATTCCGGCGATGACGACATTACCTCCCTGACACGGGCGGCGCGGGATTATCTGCGCGGGAAGTTTTTTGCCGCCGACATCGGCATTAGCGGGGCGAACTTTTTGTTTGCCGACAACGGCGCGGTGATGATTGTGACCAATGAAGGCAACGGGCGTTTTGTCGCCACTTTGCCGAAAGTGCGCATAACCCTTGCCGGTGTGGATAAAATCGTCCCCCGTTTTGCCGACAGCGCCGATTTGCTGGCACTTCTAACCCGCTCCGCTACCGGGCAAAAAATATCCAACTATGTAACCATCGCCATCGGCGCGCAAAACAAAGACAATCATAAAGACGATGAAAGCGGCGAAGGACCGCGGCATCATTACATCGTCCTGCTTGACAACGGCAGGGCAAAAATGCGCGGCGGCGCATTGTATGAAATGTTAAGATGCATCCGCTGCGGTGCTTGCATGAATCACTGCCCTGTTTATCATGCCATCGGCGGGCATTCTTATGGCGCGGTGTATATGGGACCGATGGGACAAGTGCTAACCCCGGCACTGCAACAAGGCGCAAACGAAAACGACAACCGCGACCTTCCGCATGCCGCGACAATGTGCGGTGCTTGCGCCGTTGTATGTCCGGTAAAAATCCCGTTGCCGGATTTGATGCGCAAACTGCGCGAGCGGCAAGTTGATGCAAACACCCGCCCGCCCGGCGAAAAATGGGCGGTGCTGCTTTGGAGTTTTGTGGTAATGCATCCGCGCTTGTATGCTTTTGCCTCCGCCATTGCCGCCCGTTTGTTGCGTTTTGCCGGGCGCGGCGGTGTTATTCGCCGCTTGCCTTTTTTGCCCGGCTGGTTTGCCGGTCGCGATTTGGCTGCGCCGCCGGGAAAATCGCTTGCCGAAATGCTGGATAAACAATGACAACCATCAAAGACGACCGCGAAGCGGTGCTTGCGCTTTTGTCGGCAAACAAACCGCCGCCGGACGATATGCGACAAAAGCATACCGCCGAAACCGCCGCTACTTCGGCATTGACAACGCCGCCGCCGGATGTTTTGTTGCGCCGCTTTTGCATTGCGGCAAAAAACAATGCGGCGACGATAGCCGAAGTCGGCGGTTTGGAAAATGTGCCGTCCGCCGCCGCCGCTTATATGCGCGATAACAACATCCCGCCGAAACTTTTGTGCAGCCCTTCGCTGGCAAAGTTGGATTGGCAAAATGCCAAACTTTCCGCCGAATGCCGTCCGGCGACAAGCGACGACCATTGCGCCATTACCGATATCATCGCCGCCGCCGCCGATACCGGGGCGATGCTTGTCAGTAATCAAACGCCCTATCAACTAACGCACAGTTTATTGCCGCCGATGCATATTGCCACATTTCCGGCAGATGCCATCGTGGCGGATTTGCCGAATGTTTGGCGGAGAATGCAAAAGGCAAAAGACAACTCTCTCATCGCATCACTTTTTTGCGGACCATCGCGCACCGGCGACATAGAACAAACAATAACACTCGGCGCACACGGTCCCTTGCGCGTGCATTTGATAATCTATAAAGGGGCTTGACCTCGTCATTCCCGCCCCTTTCGTCATTCCCGCCCCTCCCGTCATTCCCGCGAAAGCGGGAATCCAACAAAACCCCGTCATTCCGGCGTAAGCCGGAATCTCCGTTGTTGCCGCCGTCTGTTTGGGAGATTCCGGCGTACGCCGGAATGACGAAGATGGGCGGCAATGGTGGTTTTTTCGCACGGCGGCGGATTTTTTTTGGCGAGTTTGACAAAACGGGCTTTTTTTGGTTTAGAATGTTTGGCATGTTCGCGGGCATGTTTGACATTTGTCATTTATCATCGCACGGCGCACGGCTGAGACCTTTGGCAAAACGGCTTTTGCCGTCATTGCCTTAATTGGCGGCTTTTGCACTTTGACCTTTGCCGACAAGGCATCGGCGCAACAACTTCCGCAAACTTCCATTTCCTACACGGCGGAAAGCGGCGGCGGCTTTGCCGACTTCCGCAAACAACAACAGGCGCGGCTTTTGGCGGCGATTGACAGCACATTGGCGACACAGGCGGAAAAGGCGATAAGCGATAACTTCGCCGCCGTGCGCAAAGTTGGCATTGACTTCCAAAGCACGATAGGCGGCAGGAATGGCAATATCGGCATTAATCTTATCGGTGCTTTTGCCGAAAGTGAAAACCGCGCTTTTGGCTGGCAACTTCGCGCTTACGGCGGCAAAGATATTAACAGCGGCACAAATGCCGGTGTTTTCTACCGGCAAACAAGCGGCAATATGCTTTTTGGTGCAAATGCCTTTGCCGATTATGAAAAGCACGACTACGGCAACTTCTTTCGCTATTCCATCGGCGGCGAATTACAGCATTCCATCTTTGCCCTTGCCGCAAACTACTACATTCCGCAAACGGATAACCGCAAGATGAATATGACGCTTGCCGCTTTTAGCCGCGAGGGTTATGACGCACAACTGCGGATATCCGCCCCGCGCTATCGGGCATTAAAAGCGGTGGTGGATTATTACCATTTTGACGGCAAAGGCGACACAAAAGCGGAAAGCGGCTTTCGCTATGGCGTGGAAGTGCAACCGAATGCCGCCCTGCGCTTTGGTTTGTATTATGACAGCGAAAGCGAAAACTTTGGCGGCGATATCGGCTATGCTTGGACTTTGGGCGAAGAGCAAAAGCGGGAATCTAATGCGG
>JBPCWZ010000078.1:0-5022 GCA_051009015.1 Gammaproteobacteria bacterium
CACGCAGCCGCAAGGGCGCCCCTTCGGGGCTTTGCCATTATTATTTGCGGCAAAGTCCGGGGTGGCCCTTGCATCTCATTTCACGCGCCGCATCGCGCAGCAGTTGCCAGATTTCGCTGGATTCTCCGTGATTCTTATAGGCGATACTTTCCGGCGTTTCTCTGGCACTGTCGTAGATAACAGGAGTCGCGCCCGCTTTGATGAGATACTTCGCCGCATCAACCGCGTTATATTTTGCCGCAAAATGCAAAGGCGTTGCGCGATAGTTTTTTTGATTGGTTTTGGCAAGAACATTTGCGTCATACGCGACAAGGGATTTCACGGCTTCAAGGTCGTTAGTCCGCGCCGCCCAATGCAAAGGAGTGTACCCCCGGTCATCTTTCACCTCGGTCTTCGCGCCCAATGCCAAAAGGGTCTTGACGGCTACGCCGTTATTCTTTGCCGCCAGATGCAAAGGCGTCATATTTTCCTTGTCCTTGTTCTTTTTATTAACGAACGAAGCGTCCATCTTGAATTCGTCGACAAGCATCTTCGCGGCAAAAGTGCTGCCCGCATCCACAGCCAGATGCAAAGCGGTTCTGCCCTTTTTGTCTTTGACATTCTTGTCCGCTTTCATATTATGCAGGAGAAACTTCACAGCCCTGGTTTTGTCCGCTTGCGCCGCCAGATGCAAAGGCGTTCTGCCCTCGTAGTCCCTGCCATTTTTATCGGCTCGCTTGACGGCGATAAGCCATTCCATCAATCCAAAAGGCGGTATCGGGCGGAGTCGTTTTGAGTAGTCGGCGTCGGTTTGCGCCGCCAGATGCAAAGGCGTTCTGCCCTTGTTGTCTTGCGCCGCAACATTGGCACGATTTTCGGTAAGCGCCTTCACGGCGTAATAATGTCCGTTTTGCGCTGCCAGATGCAAAGGTGTTTTTCGCTCCTGGTCCCACGCGTCAATGCGGGCGCGGCGATGCGATGGCTGACGCAACAGCAGCAGTATGGCGTCTTTATGACCTTTGGATGCCGCAATGTGCAAAACAGTCCAGCGGCCTGTGGTCGTGCGGACTTCAGTATCACCTCCGCTCCTGATAAGTTCGCCCATCTGGCCGGTATCGTTGCGCGCCGCCATCTCGTGCAGGTAAGTCCAGCCGTCGGGTCCTCTTTTTTTGTTGAGTACCGAACTCCGCAAGTCCTCCACCCAGTCGCGGGGATTGTATTTGTAGGCGATGTCTATGCGCCAGTCCGTTGCATGCGTTGTATGCCGCTCGTCATTGGCGAATGGCGCATTGGCGGCAAATGCCACATTGCCGATGGCGAGAATGGCGGACAGGCACACCGCGCCAAAAGCGCGCCCGAAGTTGAAGTTGCCGCCCCCGCGCACCGCGCGAAAGGCAAAAAGCCGCCCGAAAGCGGCAAAAATCGCCGTCAGCGCCGTCAGAATCAGTTTCAGTTGTTTCATCGTTTTATCCTTGTTGTGTTGTTTTGCGGCAAGTCGCCAATGTCAATAATAGCACATTTGCCATCCGAATGTGCATAATCCGTCAAAAAATCCCGCCATCGCAAAAAAGCCCAGCATCCAAACACCCCCGCCCCTTATCGTCATCCGCGCATCTTCCGTCATTCGCGCAAAAGCGGGAATGACGGACTAACTCACAGGCAAAAGATACTGCCGTTGCATCTTGCCTTACGCATGAGATAGGCGATGCCGCTGAAATAGCCGTGATGATATCCTGCCAGATTTTCCGAGGTGTTTCTTTCGCCATCGCGGAGATTGACATCCGCCCCCGCTTCCAGAAGATGCCATGCCGCATCGGTAGCGTTATATCTTGCCGAGACATGCAAAGGCGTTCTGCCATAATAGTTTTTGGCTTTGGCATGAATGTTTGCTCCTTTTTTGATGAGGGCGCGCACCGCTTCGGTGTTGTTCGTCCGCGCCGCCCAATGCAAAGGCGTATAATCCAGAGAATCTTTCGCCTCTGTCCTCGCCCCCAGTTCCAGAAGGGTTTTGACGGCTTTGCCGTTGTTATTCTTCGCCGCATAATGCAAAGGCGTCATCTTATCTTTGCCCTTTTTATTGACAAACGCCGCATTCATCTTAAAATCCCCGACAAGCACTTTGGCGACATCGGTGCTACCGGCTTCCGCCGCGACTTGCAAAGCGGTTTTGCCCTTTTTGTCTTTGATACTCCGGTTTGCCTTGACCTTGTTGATGAGAAACTTGACAACCTTGACTTTGTCCGCTTCCGCCGCCAGATGCAAAGGCGTCCTGCCTTCTTTGTCTTTGGCATTGACATCCGCACCTCTGCGGATAAGCCATTCCATCATGCGTTGTTTTTTGGGGTTGCCTGCTTGTGCCGCCAGATGCAAAGGCGTCCTGCCTTCTTTGTCTTTGGCATTGACATTGGCGCGATGATTGACAAGCACATCCAAAGAAGAAAAGTTGCCTTTTTGTGCCGCCAGATGCAAAGGCGTCCTGCCTTCTTTGTCGGGCGATTCGGTAAGCGCGCCCGCCTTGACAAGTGTTTGGACTGCTTCGCGATGACCTTTTTCCGCCGCAATGTGCAAAGCCGACCAGCCGCGCGCGGAAGTTTTGATATTGATATCTCCGCCGCCCTGGATAATCTCGCGCATTTGTCGCGGGTTGTTTCTCGCTGCTAATTCGTGCAGATAAGTCCAGCCGGATGACCCTCTTTTTTTGTTGAGTTCCGCTTTGCTCAGCCCGTTGTAGGTGCTGCGATGTTTGTATTCGTAGGCGATGTCTGTGCGTCCGTCTGTCGCATTTTGCCCGCCGCCGGAGAATGCCGCATTGTCAAATGGCGCATTGGCGGCAAATGCCGCATTGCCGATGGCGAGAATGGCGGACAGGCACACCGCGCCAAAAGCGCGCCCGAAGTTGAAGTTGCCGCCGCCGCGCACCGCGCGAAAGGCAAAAAGCCGCCCGAAAACGGCAAAAACCGCCGTCAGCGCCGTCAGAATCAGTTTCAGTTGTTTCATCGTTTTCTCCTTGTTGTTTTGCGGCAAATCGCCAATGCCAATAATAGCACATTTGCCATCCGAATATGCATAACATGTCAAAAAATCCCGCCATCGCAAAAAAGCCCAACATCCAAACACCCCCGCCCCTTTCGTCATTCCCACCCCTCCCCGTCATTCCCGCCCCTTTCGTCATTCCGCCTTTTTCGTCATTCCCGCCTCTTTCGTCATTCCCGCCTCTTTCGTCATTCCCGCGAAAGCGGGAATCTACAAAGCCGCCGCTAATGCCATTAGCCGTCCTGCTTTTCCATCGCTTCCTGCAAGAGGCGCGCGATTTCGCTGTCTTCGCCATGGTTTTCTATGGCAATTTCCAGAGCAAAAGCGTCAATATCCGCTCCCGCTTTGATAAGGGCAAGCGCAGTTTCGGTTTAACCTGTCACTACCGCAACATGCAAAGGCGTCACGCCCCTGTTATCTTTTGCCTCAATAGCCGCCCCCGCTTTGATAAGAGCAAGCGCATTTTTGGTTTGACCTGTCGCTGCCGCAACATGCAAAGGCGTCACGCCCTCGTTATCTTTTGCCTCAATATCCGCCCCCGCTTTGATAAGAGCAAGCGCGGTTTCGGCTTGACTTTCCCTTGCCGCAGAATGCAAAGCCGTCTCGCCATATTCATCTTTTGCGTCAATATCCGCCCCCGCTTTGACAAGGGCAAGCGCGGTTTCGGTTTCAAAATGAATTACCGCAACATGCAAAGGCGTCGAACCCCCGTTCATTTTAGCCTCAATAGCCGCCCCCGCATTGACAAGGGCAAGCACAATTTCGGTTTGACCTTGCCCTGCCGCAACATGCAAAGGCGTCAAGCCATCGTCGTTTTTAGCGTCAATATCCGCCCCCTCGTCTATCAGGCTTCTGAGCTCGGCAGTATCGCCATCGTATGCCGCCAAAAACAACATCTCGGACTTCCCCCAATCGGTCTTCACCAAATAGGGGGCGGCAATGTATATGATGCCGAGGATGGCAAGGACGGTCACGCCGAAGTAGCGCAGAGATTTACCCATGATGGTTTTCTCCTTTGGTTTTTGTTTGTGTGTTGTTGTGTTTTGCGACAAGCCGCCCAAAGTCATAAAAGTCATAATAGCATATCTAACGCCCGAATTGCCCGAAAACATGCCTTCGGCGGAGTTTTGCAAAGGTGCGCGCAACTTTTGATAGTTAAAGCCCTGTAAGGGCGAAATGTTATAGCACGGGGCAACGCCCCGTGAGTCGGTGTTATTAATAGATAGCCCTGTAAGGGCGACACATTCTTTTGCAGGGCAAAGCCCGGCAAAACCATCAATACGCAAACAACCGCCGCTATTGTTGTGTGCCGCCCTTACAGGGCTTGATTAATTTATCATGCCGATTCACAGGGCGTTGCCCTGTGCTATAACATTCCGCCCTTACAGGGCTTTAAGAATGCGCCGCTATCGCGGCGATGATTTGGAGATTCCCGCTTTTGCGGGAATGACGAGGGGTTATTTTTTGGCTTTGTGGGCGGCGTCTCGCTGGCGGAGAATGTTGAGTTTTTCTTTTATCTTTGCTTCCAACCCGCGCCCGCTTGGCTCATAATATCGCAACGGCGACATTCCTTCCGGAAAGTAGTTCTCCCCTGCGGCATATCCGCCTTCTTCGTCATGCGCATAGCGGTAGTTTTTGCCTTTGCCGGTTTGTCGGGCGAGTTTTGTCGGGGCGTTGCACAAGTGCGGCGGAACTTCGCGCGAGCGGTCGTTTTTGACATAACGCCGCATTTTGCCAAAAGCCGTATAAACCGCATTGCTCTTTGGCGCGCATGCCAAATACACCGCCGCTTGCGCAAGCGCCAACTCTCCTTCCGGCGAACCCAGCCGCCGGTAGGCGCGCTCGGCGGCAAGACAAAGCGCAAGCGCGCCCGGTTCCGCCAAGCCGATATCTTCGCTTGCCATTCGGCTCAGCCGCCGCGCGATATAAAGCGGGTCGCAACCGCCATCCAACATCCGGCAAAGCCAGTAAAGCGCGGCATCCGGGTCGGAACCGCGTATTGATTTGTGC
>JBPCWZ010000079.1:0-23860 GCA_051009015.1 Gammaproteobacteria bacterium
TTTTTTTCACCCCCGCTGCCCGAACGCCGCCGCCAACTGCCAAATGCCGCCGCCGCCGAAACTGCAGCAAATAACCCCAACCCGAAAAGCCGCCTGCCACGCCATCACCGAAGGCAGGATATAACAAACCCCCGCGCAAAAACCCGTCATTCCCCAAAAGCGGGAAGCTCCTTTTGCCAAATTCCGCCAATTCGGGCGGCGGTTGTTGTGTTAGCATAATGGCATACTCACAAGGATGAACACGCAAATGACGACAATTCGCAACTTTATCGTCGTCGCCATTTTGGCGGGGCTTTTTGTCATCATCGGCGGGGCGGCTTTTGCCGATGACGGCTCAACGCCTCTGCATCAAGCGGCGGAAGACGGCAATATCACCGAAGTCAAACGCCTGATTGCCGGCGGGGTGGATATTGAGGCAAAAACTAATACGGGCTACACGCCTTTGCTTGCGGCGGCATGGTACGGTCAAACCGAAACCGCGCCCGCCCTTGTCAAAGCGGGGGCGGATGTGTTTGCACGCGGTGATGGAGAAATGCCGCTGGATATTGCCATAGAAAAGCATGGCAAAGACAGCGAAATCGCACACGTCCTGCGGGAAACGATGGAAAAGCAGGGCGGCAAATAGCACTATCGGCGGTTTATGGATTCCCGCTTTCGCGGGAATGACGGGTTATATTGACATTCGCCGCCGGGAGTATAATTGGCGATGTGTCGCAAGTTTTTTCCATCGGGGCGGATTTTCGCACCGCACCGCGCGCGCTTTTGGACAGCATCGGCGTGCCGGCGGCAAATGTCATCGGGCGGCTGCGGCAACTACTTGCCACCCGCGCCGTGCGCGAAGCCGCCATCGTATCAACATGCATCCGCACCGAAGTGTATTGCGTCGCCGATGGCGGCGAAGACGCCCGCGCCCGTGTGGCGGGATGGCTGGCGGGCGGCGGCGGAAATGACGATATGACAAACGGCTTATTCCATCTGGAAGACCGCGCCGCAGTATCGCGCCTTTTTCGCATCGCCGGCGGGTTGGAATCGCAAATCATCGGCGAGACCGAAATCATCGGGCAAATCAAAAAAGCCGCCGCAAGCGCGCGCGAAGCCGGAAGCGCGGGAGCCGTTATGTCGCGCCTTTTGGATTCTTCGCTGGCGGCGGCAAAAGCCGTGCGCACCGCAACCGCCATCGGGCGGCATTCCTTGTCCTATCCCGCTTTGGCGGCGCAGGCGGCGACCGGCATTTTCGGCGCGTTTGATGATATGTCGGTTTTGTTTGTCGGCGCCGGACAGATGACATTGACCGGCGCGCCGCTTTTTGCCCGCCGCGGCGCGCGAAAAATAGCAGTCGCCGGGCGCGATTTGGCAAAGGCGCAAAATATCATCGCCGGTTATAAAAACGGCGAAGCGTTTGTTATCAAAGATTTGCCAAAGCGCCTTGCCGGGTTTGATGTCGTAATATCCTCAACGGCGAGCAGCGTGCCGGTCATCGGCAAGGGCGCGGTGGAAAGCGCCGTCAAAGCCCGGCGCAAAAAGCCGATGATGTTTGCCGACCTGGCATCGCCGCGCGATTTGGAAGGGGAGATAGACGCGATGGACGATGTATATGTTTATGACCTGGCGCATTTTGGCAGGCGCGCCGAAGCATCGCAGCAGTTGCGTCATCTGCAACTTCCCGCCGCCGCCGCGCTGACCGAAAAGCATGTTGATGCTTTCTACCGCTGGCTGCACAGCCGCCAAAATGCGCCAAAAGCCGGAGAGTTGCGCCGCCGCGCCGAAAGCACAAGGCAAGCCGAAACCGATGCGGCACTCGGCAAACTCGCCGCCGGAGAAGACCCCGCCAAAATCATCGGCGCGTTGTCGCGCAGGTTAACCGGCAAACTTTTGCATCACGCCCACACTCTTAACAGCGGCATCACCGATGACGGCGGCGAAGGCGGCAAAACGCATTGACGAAGCGCGCAAGCGATTGGCGGTTTTGGAATCGTCCATCGGCGAAGGCGGCACAAATGTCGGGGCGCTCATGCGCGAGCATGGCAAGTTGTCGCCGATGGTCAAAGCGGCGGATAAATTGCAAGCGTTGAAAGCGCGCATTCTTGCGACCGAAAGCGAACTTGCCGAACTTCGCGCCGACCCGGAACTTCGCGCCGTAGCCGAAGCCGAACTTGCCGAACTTCGCGCCGCCGAAAACGCGGCAAATGACAACCTGCAGCAAATCCTCGCGCCGGAAGAAGACGCCGCGGACGCCCGCGGCTGCCTTTTGGAAATTCGCGCCGCTGTCGGCGGCAATGAGTCGTGCCTTTTTGCCGCGGATCTTTTGCGCATGTACGCGCACTTTGCCGAAAGTCAAAAATGGCAACTGGAACATTTGTCATCTTCCAACGGCATTGCTGGGGGATACAAAGAATCCATCACCCGCATCAGCGGCAATCGCGCTTACGGAAAACTCAAATACGAATCCGGCGCGCACAGAGTCCAGCGCGTTCCGGCAACCGAATCGCAAGGGCGCGTGCATACTTCTGTCGTCACTATCGCCGTGCTTGCCGAGGCGAGCGCCGAAGACGGCATTGTATTGCTGCCGAATGATTTGCGCATTGAAACTTTTCGCGCATCCGGCGCGGGCGGGCAGCATGTCAATACAACCGACTCGGCGGTGCGCATAACCCATCTGCCGACGGGCGTTGTCGCCGAATGTCAGGACGAACGATCGCAGCACAAAAACAGGGAGAAAGCCGCGGCGGTGCTTAAGGCAAGAATCACCGACCGCCGCCGCCGCGAACAACTGGAAAAAGAAACTTCCGAACGGCGCAAGTTAGTCGGCAGCGGCGACCGCAGCGAGCGCATTCGCACTTATAACTTCCCGCAGGGGAGAATGACCGACCATCGCATCGGTTTGACTCTTTACAAACTTTCCGCGATTATGGAAGGCGACATCGGCGGCATTATTGACGCCCTTGCCAAAGCCGACCGGCTGGAATGCGGCGGCGCATAAAATAACAATGACAAAAGGCGAAACCATCGGCGCATTATTAAATGATGCGGCAACAAAACTCGGCGCGCCGATAGATGCGCGCGCGCTAATGCTGGATTGTCTGGGGCTGGCGGATTATGCAAGTTTGCTGGCGCGGGATGACGAAGCCATCCCCCCGCAAGCGCGGGAGAAGTTTGCCGAATATGTCAAGTTGCGCCAAAGCGGGCAGCCGGTCGCGTATATTCTGGGGCGGCGCGAGTTTTTCGGACTCTCCTTTTGCACAACGCCCGCCGCCTTAATACCGCGCCCCGAAACCGAACAACTGACCGAAGCGGCATTGGCGCATTTGCCTTCGGGTTTGGCATTGCCGGTTTTGGATTTGGGCGCCGGTTGCGGTGCTGTCGGCATTACCATTGCCAAACACCGCTCCGCTTGCGAAGTGCTGCTTGCCGATGTCGCCGAAGATACTTTGCAACTCGCCCGCCAAAACGCCAAACAACTCGGCGCGAAAAATGTCCGCTTTTGTTTGGGCGATTGGTTTGGCGCGGCGCGGGATGAACCTCCCTTTGCCTGCATTGTTTGCAACCCGCCTTATATCGCCGATGACGATTGGCATCTTGCCGCCGGTGATTTGCGCTTTGAACCCCCCCTTGCTTTGCAAGGCGGCAGCGACGGCTTGCGGGCGATGACAAAAGTCATCAACGGCGCGCGCCGTCATCTGCGGCGGGGGGGCGTGTTGCTTTTGGAACACGGGCACGACCAGCGCGAAGCGGCGCACAAGTTATTCGCCGATGCCGGTTTTTGCGGCATTCGGGAGATGAAAGATTACGCCGGAACGGACAGAATAATGCTTGCCGTCAATCCCTGATGCCCGAACTGCCGGAAGTTGAAACTGTCCGCCGCGGTTTGGCGCCGCGCCTTGTCGGCATGCGCGTTTGCGCCGTTGTTGTCCGGCGCAATGATTTGCGCTACAAGTTGCCGCCGCGCTTTTCGCAACTTGTTAAGGAGTGTGTTTTTTGCGCTCTCAAACGGCGCGGCAAATACCTGCTCGCCGACATGCAAAACAACAAAGGCGAAAAGACAACGATGATTGTTCACCTGGGAATGACCGGCGCGTTGTTTTTTTCCGCCCGCAAGCCGGTCAAAGCGAAGCACGAGCATATCGGCTTTTTGCTGCCGGACGGGGAATATCTTGTTTATCGCGACCCGCGCCGCTTTGGCTGCATACTCCTTTCGGACGATGCCGGCAACCACCCCCTTATTCGCGCCATCGGCAGGGAACCTTTGGCGGCGTCTTTTAATGGCGCGTTTTTGCATCAACAATGGCGCGGCAAAAAAACAGCGGTCAAAAGCGCGCTGATGGACGGCGGCATTGTCGCGGGCATTGGCAATATCTACGCGGCGGAAGCGCTTTTTCTCGCCGGTATCTGCCCGACCATTCGCGCCGGTTTGCTCACGCTTTCGCAATGCCGCCAAATCGCCAAAGCGGTAAAAACCATTTTGCGCGATGCGCTAAAAGCGGGCGGCTCCACCATTCGCGATTTTGTCAATAGCGACGGCGAAGCCGGGCATTTTCAGATGCAGTGGCGGGTTTATGAACGCGGCGGAATGCAATGCACCCGCTGCCCTTCGCGCATTACCGCCATCCGGCAAAATAACCGCACGACTTATTACTGCCCGCGCTGCCAACCTTCGTTATATTAATGCAGCACATTGACAAAAGACAATGCGGGACGATTTGCTAAACCGATACAGCCGCCACATTATGCTGGATGACATCGGCATAAGCGGGCAGGAGAATATCAACCGCGCCAAAGTGCTGATTATCGGCGCGGGCGGCTTGGCATCGCCGGTTGCGCTTTATCTCGCCGCCGCGGGCATCGGGCATCTGACCATTTGCGACGACGACAACATAGACGAAACCAATCTGCAGCGGCAGATTTTATACGCTACCGACGACATCGGCAAAAGCAAAAGCACAACTGCGGCGGCGACAATGCGGAGGATAAACCCGCACATCCAAACCCGTGCCATCGGCGAAAAGTTTGATGATGCAAACGCCGCAAAACTTGCGGCGGCGGCGGATATCATCATTGACGCCAGCGACAACTATGCCACGCGCCATCTTGCCAACCGCGCGGTGCGGCGGGCGAAGACGCCTTTGATTTTCGGCGCGGCGATGGCTACGGAAGGGCAAGTGTCGGTTTTTGACGGCAGGGACAAAAACGCGCCATGCTACAACTGCCTTTATTCCGAAAGCGACAAAGCGGAAGAAACCCGGTGCGCGTTGATGGGCGTTTTTTCCCCGCTTGTCGGCATTGTCGGGGCGGTCATGGCGGCGGAAGCGCTAAAACTCATCGCAATGCCGCAAGCGCCGACTCTTGCCGGGCGTTTGTTGTTGATAGACGCGCGGGCAATGCAGATTCGGGAGATAAAACTGCCGCAAGATCCAAAATGTCCGGTGTGCAATGACAACCGCCGTTGATAAGTTATCAAACAATGCGGCGGTGATTCTCAAAGACACCACGCATCCGGGCAATATCGGCTCGGCGGCGCGGGCGATGAAAACCTGCGGCTTGCAAAAGATGATATTGACATCGCCGCGCACGCTTATAGATAACCAATCGCGGGCGATGGCTGCGGGAGCGGCGGATATTTTGGACGGCGCAATAACCCGCCCCGCCCTTGCCGATGCGATTTTTGACTGCACGGCGGTTTTTGCCTACACTGCGCGCCGCCGCGATCTTTCTCCTCCGCAAATACATTCGGCAAAAGCGGGCGAACTTGCCGCAGGCCACATCCGGCGCGGCGAAAAGATAGCATTGCTTTTTGGCGGCGAACAAAGCGGGCTGGACAACGATTCCATTCGCGCCGCAACTTACGCGGTGGAAATACCAACAAACCCGCATTATTCATCGCTGAACCTGGCAATGGCGGTGCAAATAGCGGTTTATGATTTGCGCCGCGCTTTGATAACATCCCCCGGTTTTATTCCGGCAGCGCATGAAATGCCGACGCAACAGGAGTTGCAAAACCTGCACCAACACGCCGCCGAAGTGATAACAATGGCAAAAATGCCGCGGCGCGGCAAAGGCAAGTTATTACTAACGCGCCTGAGCGGCATCATAAACCGCGCCGCCCCGACGGCAAGCGAAGTCCGCCTTCTGCGCGGCATATTCAAAGCAACGGCAAAAAAACTAAACGCCGAAAAATAACACTCTGCTATTACCCGCCGCCGTCCGAAGTCAGGAGTGTTTTATACAAAGACGGGCGGCGGTCGCGGAATATTCCCCAGTTGCGGCGGCGGGTGCGAATGTCGGGGAGATTTAATTCCGCCATTACAAAACCTTCTTCATCATCCATTTCGGCAAGCATTTCGCCGTGCGCGCCCGTTATGAATGATTTGCCGTAAAACTTCATCTTCACGCCGCCGACTTCTTCCATTCCGGTGCGGTTGCTTGCCGCGATGGCGCATAAGTTTGCGCCCGCATGCCCCTGCATAACCCGCAACCAGTGGGCGGAGGAATCCAAAGATGCATCTTGCGGTTCGCTGCCGATGGCGGTCGGGTATAACAAAATATCCGCGCCCATCAAAGCCATCGCCCGCGCCGCTTCGGGAAACCACTGATCCCAGCAAATGCCGACGCCGATGACTCCGGCTTTTGTTTGCCAGACGCGAAAGCCGGTATCGCCGGGGTTGAAATAAAACTTTTCGCAATAGCCGGGACCGTCCGGAATGTGCGATTTGCGATAGACGCCGAGAATTGTGCCGTCCGCATCTATGACGGCGGCGGAGTTGTAGTGCGCGTTATTGGCGCGCTCAAAAAAACTAACCGGCAAAACCGCGCCGGTGTCAAGGGCGACTTGCCGGAAGCGCGCCACGATTTCGCTTTCGCCGAGCGCGCGGGCTTTGTCAAAATGCGCGCCGTTTTGTTCGGGGCAAAAATACAAAGACGAAAACAACTCCTGCAGCAAAACAATATCCGCCCCGGCCCCGGCGGCATCGCGCACAAACTTCTCGGCTTTGTCGCAGTTGTGATTAATATCCCCCCCGCAAGCCATCTGCACAACAGCCACCCGCACAACACCCCCGCCGCCCGTTTTCCCCGCCATTAAACCGCCCCGCCCATAACACCGCCATTATAAACACTTTATGATACAATCAAAAAAGGCGGACAAAAACCCGCCGCAAACCGAAAACAAAACAATGGCAGATTTCACCAACAAAACCGAAAACACCCCGGACGACTGGGAGCAGCAGGCGCGGACGCTTCGGGACCAACAAAAATGGGATGATGTGATATCGCTATCGTCCTCGGTCATCCCCACGCTGAAAACCGGCGCCGAAAAAGCCGTCGCATATCTTATGCGCGGCTACGCCTATAACGAAAAAGGCGAGTATGACAGCGCCATCACTGATTTCAGCAAGACGATAGAGCTGAAGCCCGATTATGTTGCGGCATATCACAATCGCGGCTGCGCCTATAACGAAAAAGGCAAGTATGACCTCGCCATCGCCGATTTCAACAAGGCGATAGAGTTGAAGTCCGATTATGCCACGGCATACCACAATCGCGGCTATGCCTATAACGAAAAAGGCAAGTATGACTTCGCCATCGCCGATTTCAACAAGGCGATAGAGTTGCAACCCAATGATGCCGTAACATACCACAATCGCGGCAGGGTTTATAACCGAAAAGGCGAACATGACCTCGCCATCGCCGATTTCAACAAGGCGATAGAGTTGCAACCCGATTATGCCACGGCATACAATAATCGCGGCTACGCTTATACCCAAAAAGGCGAACATGACCTCGCCAGCGCCGATTATAGCCACACGATAGCATTGAAACCCGATAATGCCACGGCATACAATAATCGCGGCTACACCTATAACGAAAAAGGCGAACATGACCTCGCCATCGCCGATTTCAACAAGGCGATAGAATTGAAACCCGATAATGCCACGGCATACCACAATCGCGGCAAGGTTTATAACCGAAAAGGCGAGTATGACAGCGCCATCGCCGATTTCAACAAGGCGATAGAGTTGAAGCCCGATTATGCTATGGCATACTACTTTCGCGGCTACGCTTATGCCAAAAAGGGCAAGGATGACAAAATGCTCGCTGATTGGGAAAAGGCGATTAAACTTGCCCCGAATAACGCGGCTATCCAAGACAGCATTTTCACTGAAATAAAGTCGGCGGAATGGTTGCACAAACAAATTTCCGAAGAATTGAAATCGGCGAAGGGGTTTGAGGGCAGGGAAGAAGAACACAAAAAGGCGCAAGCGCGCGCGGGGAATTGGGCGAACGGGTTGTTGGGTGTGCTGTTTGTTTTTTACGCTGGCGCCTTTGTGTTGCTTGCGTATTGCTTTGGGCTATTTGACTGCTGCAAGGCAAACGCCCCCGATGCTTCGGAAATTTTGCCGTGGATACCGGTGATATTTTTGACATCCTCGCCGATTATCTGGGCGTCACGGATTCTTAACCGCGAAAAAACGCGGCACTTCGCCCTGCGCGAAAATGCCTACGCCAATAAACTGATGGCGCTTTTAATATATGACACGCCCGAAAAAGAACGGGCGGAATTGGTTAAGAAACTTTTTGACCACCACTCCCTGCGCGGCAGTCCGCGGTTGGTTATTGACCTTGAAAATAAGCCCAAAACCGATGACAGCGTCGTTTGGCAATTGCTTAATCTTGTCCGGCGGGGCGGCGGCAAACCGGGCGATAATAAGTAATTGCCCTTTTTGCTATCCCCGCCCTTGCTTTTGGCGGGGGATGTCTGGTGTGGTGTATAATGGCGGCAGTTTGCCATCAATGACAAAAATAAAGGGGAAAACAACCATGATTAACTCTCTGCGCACCTTGTGCCTGATATTGTTTGTGGCGGCTGTTGCCGCTTGCGGCAACGGCGGTGATGGCGATTCGTCGGCTCTGCGTCAGGCGGCGGAGAAAGGCGATGTTGCCGAAGTCAAGCGCCTTCTTGACGGCGGGACGGATGTTGACGCAAAAGATAACGAGGGCAACACGCCTTTGCATTTTGCGGCACTTTTCGGTCTAACCGAAACTGCGCTTGCCCTTGTCAATGCGGGGGCGAATATTGAGGAAAAAAGTATCGGGGGCTTTACGCCTTTGCATATTGCGGTAGCGGCAGGTGAAACCGAAACTGCGCTTGCCCTTGTCAATGCGGGGGCGGATATTGACATAAAAGCCGACGATGGCGCAACGCCTTTGCATACTGCGGCAGGGTATGGTTCAACTGAAACCGCACTTGCCCTTGTCAATGCGGGGGCGGATATTAACACAAAAGCCGACGGTGGCGCAACGCCTTTGCATAGTGCGGTATATTCCGGTCAAATCGAAACCGCACTTGCCCTTGTCAAAGTGGGGGGGGACATTGAGGAAAAAGATAACGAGGGCTTTACGCTTTTGCATTTTGCGGCAGAACACGGTCAAACCGAAACCGCACTTGCCCTTGTCAAAGCGGGGGCGAATATTGACGCAAAAAACAACGAAGGCGTGACGCCTTTGCATATTGCGGCGGGGAATGGTCAAACCGAAACCGCGCTTGCCCTCATCAAAGCGGGAGCGGATGTTAATGCGGAAAGAAAAGAGGGCGGAGCGCCTCTGCATATCGCGGCAATAATAGGCAATGCGGAAATCGCGCTTGCCCTTATCAATGCGGGGGCGGATATTAACGCAAAATCCAAAGATGGCTTTACGCCTTTGCATTTTGCAGCGTGGAATGGTCACACCGAAATCGCGCTTGCCCTTGTCAATGCGGGGGCGGATATTGACACAAAAGCCGACGATGGCGCAACGCCTTTGCATACCGCGGCAGTGTATGGTTCAACTGAAACCGCGCTTGCTCTTGTCAAAGCGGGGGCGGATTTGCATGCCCGAAACG
Organism: Gammaproteobacteria bacterium; assembly: GCA_051009015.1. GTDB lineage: Bacteria > Pseudomonadota > Gammaproteobacteria > Tethybacterales > Persebacteraceae > JAHRAH01. The sequence continues at coordinate 9,875 of JBPCWZ010000079.1, forward strand.
ACAACGGAAAAACACCGCTGGATATTGCCATAGAAAATAAGGGCAAAGACAGCGATATCGCGCGCGCCTTGCAAAAGGCGATGGAAAAGCAGGGCGGCAAATAGCATTGGGCGGCGAGTTATGGATTTGCGCATGCGCGGGAATGACATTGGGAAACCGCCGCTTGCCGCCCCCGCGAGTTTGCCTTTGGCAACCCCGCCCTCGTTTTCGTTGAAAGCGGGGGGTAGAAGAATGATAGATTCCTGCCGTAGCCAGCCCTCGTGCAAACGGGGGCGGGAATGACGAGGGGAGGAGTTAGAGGGAGTAATACATTTCAAACTCCACCGGCAGGGGGGCTTTGCGGAATTTGTCTACTTCCGACATTTTCAGGGCGATGTAGGCGTCTATCATGTCGTTGTCAAAAACGCCGCTTGCCGTCAGAAATGTGCGGTCGGCGTCCAATGCCGACAATGCTTCCGGCAAAGTCGCGCATACGCTTCGCATCTCCGCCAAGTCCGCCGAGCGGCGGCGGGCGTAGAGGTTATAGTCCGCCGGTTTGCCCGGGTCTATGCGGTTTTTGATGCCGTCCATTCCGGCAAGCAGCATTGAGGCAAAACACAAATAGGCATTCGCCGCCGGGTCGGGAAAGCGAACTTCAAAACGCCGCGCTTTGGCATCGGTAACATGCGGAATGCGCACCGCCGCCGAGCGGTTTTTTGCCGAGTATGTGAGATTGACCGGCGCTTCAAAACCGGGCAGCAAACGCTTGTAGGAGTTTGTCGTCGGATTGGCGAAGGCATTGAGCGCGCGGGCGTGTTTTAGCACTCCGCCGATATACCAAAGCGCCTCGCGCGACATTCCGGCATAGCCGTTGCCGGCGAAAATATTACGCCCCTTTTTGCTGACCGATTGGTGGACATGCATGCCGTTGCCGTTGTCGTCCGAAAGCGGCTTTGCCATAAAAGTCGCCGTTTTGCCGAACTGATGGGCGACATTGTGCACGACATATTTGAAAAGTTGCGCTTCGTCGCCGCGCCGCACCGGCGGACCTCCGGCGACTCCTATCTCGCATTGTCCCGCCGTTGCGACTTCGTGGTGATGCACTTCGGTTGTTATCCCGCATTCGTTCAGTTTCAGGCACATTTCGCCGCGAAGGTCGGAAAGCGAATCCACCGGCGGCGCGGGAAAATAGCCGCCCTTGACGCCGGGGCGATGCCCGCTATTAAAACCTTCCATTTCCAGCGGCGAAGACCAAACCGCTTCTTCGCTGATGATGCGATAACTCGCCCTGCCCATTTCGTTCTCCCACTGCACCGAATCAAAGACAAAAAACTCCGGCTCCGGGGCAAATATCGCCGCATCGCCGATGCCCGATTTGATAAGCGCCCGCAATGCTTTGGCGGCGATGCCGCGCGGGCAGCGGTTGTAGGGGTTCTTGCTGTCCGGCTCAAAGATGTCGCAAAAGACGATGAGAGTCGGCTCTTCGGCAAAGGGATCGCGCACGGCTGTGGACAAATCGGGGCGCATGAGCATGTCGGAACTTTCAATCCCGCGCCAGCCGCCGATGGACGAGCCGTCAAAGCACTTTCCTTCGGTGAGCAAATGCGCATCGGCGGCGGCGGCGGGAATCGTAAGATGTTGCGACACGCCGAGCATATCGGTAAAGCGAAAATCCACAAAGGCGATTTTCTCGCTCTTGACGCGCTTGGTAAATTTGGCAACTGACATTGTTTTCTCCTTTTGTTTGTGTGATTGAACCCGGACCCGGCGGCGAACAAAAGCCCGCATCCGGCGAAGTGTTATTGTATCATACCATCGCCGCTATCGGGTAATAAAAAGCATTATTTTTTATAATAAATCAAAAAGACAACGGCGCGGGCTTTGATAGAATAGGCGGAGGGATGCCCGGATGGTGAAATTGGTATACACGGAGGACTTAAAATCCTTTGCTTACAAAAGCGTGCCGGTTCGAGTCCGGCTCCGGGCACCGCGCGGCGGGCTGTCAGTTTGCGCGGCTTTCGGGCGGCAGACAACAAACCGCAACACTTCGCCGGACAAAGATGGCTGTTAATCTTTCGCCTCCCGTCGGGCTTTTGCCGGTCGGCGGGGTTTTGCTCGGCAGTGCCGCCGCCGGTTTGCGCGATGGCGGGGGGCGGGGCAAAAAGCGCGATGATTTGACGGTGATAACTTTTCCGCCCGATGCCGCCGTTGCCGGAGTTTTTACCAAAAACCGCTTTCCGGCGCCGCCGGTCGCATTGTGCCGCAGCCGTTTGCGCGCCAACATTCGCCCGCGCGCTTTTGCCGTCAATGCGTCAATCGCCAATGCCGGAACGCTCGGGGCAGGTTTGACCGATGCCCGCCAATGCTGCACATTGCTGGCGAAAATGCTGGACATTCGCGCCGTTGAAGTTTTGCCTTTTTCCACCGGCGTTATTATGGAACGGCTGCCGATGCAAAAATATGCAGAAGGTTTGCACAAATGCGTCAGTTGTTTGCAGCCAAACGGATGGCTGCGCGCCGCCAAAGCGATGATGACAACCGACACCGTCGCCAAAGCCGTCAGCCGCCGCATAACAGACGGCAAGCGCGATTATTCCATCACGGGCATCGCAAAAGGCGCGGGGATGATTCACCCGCAAATGGCGACAATGCTGGCTTTTGTCGCTACCGATGCCGCCATCAATTTGCCGACACTGCGCGCATGGCAGCGGGAGATATCCGCGGATACTTTTAATGCCGTCAGTGTTGATGGCGATACTTCAACAAACGATTCTTTTATGCTCGTCGCTACCGGCGCGGCGGGCAAACCATCCAAAAGCGCGCTCGGCAAACTGCGCGCCGCCATTAACGAAGTTTGCGCCCATTTGGCTTTTGCCATTGTCAGAGACGGCGAAGGGGCGGGGAGAATAATGACCGTGCGCGTATCGGGCGGGAAGAGTTTTGCCGTTTGCCGCCGCGTGGCGGATGCCGTTTGCCGCTCGCCGCTTGTCAAGACGGCGCTTGCCGCCGCCGATGCCAATGTCGGCAGATTGTTGATGGCGATAGGCAATGCGGGCGGCGGTTTTGCCGCCAACAAAGTAATGGTAAGCATCGGCAAAATGCCGGTTATCCGAAACGGGGGGATGGATACGCGTTATGACGAAAAGGCGGTGGCGAATATCATGCGCCAAAAAGAAATAGCGGTGGATATTACCATCAACGGCGGCAGCGCATCGGCGACATTGACGACTTGCGATTTGACCGAAGATTACATAAAGATTAACGCATCCTACCGCTCCTGAAACAAAAGGCAAAGACCGATGACAAAAACATCCGACAACGAAAACACCCTTTCGCGCATTGCCGATTCGCTCTCACGCATTGCGGATTGCGCCGAACAACAAACCGGAATGCCGCCAAAGCGAATATTGCAAGCACTTGCCGATGGCGGAAGTTATTACCGGTGGCGGGCGGCGCAAGCGGGCGGTGTTTTGACGGCGATGGCGGCGGCGGGCGAAAGCGAAAAAGCCGAACATTTGCGCGGCTTGCAAAAACAAACCGACGCCGTGCGCGATAACACTGCGCGCTTTTTGTCCGGCAAACCGGCGCATAACATATTGATAAGCGGCGCGCGCGGCTGCGGCAAATCTTCCGTAATGCGCGCCGTCCTTTCCGGCTTTGCCAAAAAAGGGGGGAAGTTGATGGAAACGGACGGCGAAGGTTTGGCAAAGTTGCCTTTTTTGCTGGCGGCGCTGGCGCAGACAAAAGACGCCTTTATTGTATTTTGCGATGATTTGTCATTTGCCACCGAATCGCCCCCGGCTTTGGTGCGCAGCGCATTGGAAGGATCTTTTTTTGCCGATGCCCGCGTATTAATCTATGCAACGGCAAACCGTCGCCATTTATCGCGCAGTATGTTTTCGGATGCCGATGACATCCACCCCGGCGAAACCGAAGATGAAAAACTCGCCCTTGCCGACCGGTTTGGTTTAAGTTTGCGAATATACCCGCCGGAAGTCGGGGAATACGAAGACATCACCGCCGATTGGCTGCACCGCTATGGCATAAAACCATCGCCGTCATTGCTTCGGCAGGCGCGGGCGTATGCCGACAGGCGCGGCGGAAGGAGCGGCAGAGTCGCAAAGCAGTTTGCCCTTGCGGCGGCGGCGCAAAAATAAAAAGTCCAAAAGGCAACAATGCAAACAGTCGCCGCCGGAATATTACAAGACATTGAGGGGCGCGTTTTTGTGCAACAGCGCAAGGATGGCAGATGGGAGTTTCCCGGCGGCAAAAGCGAAAAAGGCGAATCGCCAATGCAAACACTGGCGCGCGAACTGGCGGAAGAAACCGGCATAACAACAAAAGACGCTACCCCGTGGCTGCGGCGCGCGTTGCCGGATGCCGGTATTGTTTTGCATTTTTTTCGCGTTAATCAATGGCGCGGCATCCCGCGCGGGTGCGAAGGTCAGGAGTGTTATTTTTGTCATCTTGACGCGCCGCCGGAGCCAATGCTGGCGGCAAATATTCCCGTTTGGAAATGGCTGAAACTTCCGCCTCTTTGCGCCATTACGGCGGCGGAATTAATGGGCGTTGAAGAATCACTGAAAAGTATGAAAAACGCCTTTACCAACGGGTTGCGGTTAGTGCAGTTGCGCGACAAAAACCTGCCGCCGCAAATACGCCGGAGTTTTGCCGAACAAGCGGCGGCGATGGCGCGCAAACACAAAGCGATACTGCTTATCAATGACGACGAAACACTCGCCCGCGATATTAATGCGGACGGCGTGCATCTGAGCAGTGTCAAACTTGCCGAAGCAAAATGCCGCCCCGATTTTGCCTGGGCGGCGGCATCTTGTCATAACAGCGCGCAACTGCAAATGGCGGCAAGTTTGAATTTGGATTTTGCCGTCCTTTCGCCGGTGGCAAAAACATTAACGCATGTTGATGCCGCGCCGATGGGCTGGAATGGTTTTGCCAAATTGGCGGCAAATACCGGCATTCCGGTATATGCCCTCGGCGGATTATCCAAAACCGACATCCAAACCGCCCGCCGCCACAACGCCCAGGGCGCGGCACTCATGCGAAAAGCATGGCAATAAAAAACAAACACAAACGCGGCGCAAATAACTCCGTCATTTCCACCCTGCCCGCCAAACTTATCCGTCAAAACTCCGACCGCCATTGAAGATGAATGCGGGATTTTCCGCCGATGCGATGGGCGGCGGCGAATGACCATCTTTCTTTTTCGGATAATGCAAAACCATAACCGGCGGCGATGATGTGGTGTTTTTCGCTTGCCAGCGACACGGGGCGTTCAACAACTTGCCATCCGCCGGGGGCGCTTTGCCGCAAGTGCAAAATGGCGGTGCCGCCCGATAGCGAAGTTTCGCGCGTTATGCCAAAGCGCAACCTGTCGCCATAACGAAAGATATTTTTTGCCGCCGCGCCCGCCTGCCAGCCAAAAGCGCGCAAGCCGTCAATGCGCCGGATGATGCCGCCGGTTTTTGCTTTTGTGCGCGCTTGTTCGGCGGCGGCAAAGAGTGTCCATTGTTCGCCGGCGGCGAATGACATTTTCGCCCGCGCTTGCATGCTTTCGCCGCCGCGCAACAATGGCGCGATGCCGTCCCATCTGCCGCCGAATAGTGTGTTGTTTTCGTTTATGCGCGAGAATGATGATGCAAAGCCAATGCGCCCGAAGTCGCGTTCAAACAAAAAGCCGCTTTGCCAATAGTCATCGCCGTTTGCGGCAAAGCCGGAAAAGCCGCCGCCAAAATGCATGCGCATTTGCATATCATCGCCGCCGTTTGCGGCAAAGAAAGGCAGTGTATTTTCGCCGCTTGTCAATGCCGAAGGTGCGGAATATTGCGAATGACGAAACTCCAATGCGCCCAGTCGCATTCCCGCCGCCCGCAGTTTTCCGCCGCCGTCATATGCGGCAAAAAACCGCTCGTCATAAGTAGAATCGCGCCGGTCCCAAATATCATCGGAATCCAAACGCAAAGGCGGGGCATTTTCGGCGCGGACAAAACCGGCGAGCGGATGGTCGTAATAACGATTATGCAAATAACGCACGGCGATGGATTCTCCCTGCAGCGCCTTTGCCAAACCGCCCATAAGCGGCGGCAGATTAATCCCCGCTTTTGTCAAAGGCAAACCTTCGGCTGTTTGCATATTATCCGCCGCCGCCATTGCCGCTTCGGGGTTTAGAATGCCGCGCCCGAACAGTTGCAAAGCGGGCGCATTATCGCGCGCGCCCGCCCGCACTTCGTCCGCCGTTGCAAGCAGAATGTTAACCAGCACGCTCATCGGCGCGTCATAACTTCGCTGTTTCAACAAAGCAAGCGCGCCGCTTGTTTTGGCGGCGGCTTCGTGCGGGGTTTCGGCATTTGCAACAAGGCACCAATCGCCAATGCCATAACAAGATGCATTACGGTCGCGCAGGGCGGCAAAAAGATTCACATTGTTGCCAACCGTAGCGGGGACAACATTGGCGGCGGCGGCGACAATCCACTTCCCGCGAAGTTGCGGGAATGCGCGCGGCGCGCTCGCCCAAAAACCGGCGGCGCGGGTTGTTGTTTGCGTCGGCAAAGCCGCCCAAATATAAGCGACATCGGTATTTACAACATGATGAACAAAAGACGCCTCCGCCGCTTGTCCATCTGCCTCTTCGCCCTGCCGTCCGCTTCCTCGCAAATGGCGGTAGCAATCAGTCGTGGAATGCGTGCAGTCATAGTTGGAATGCACAATATGCACACCCTCGGCAAGCGGCAAGGGGACATTGTGCAAGCCGGTTGTTGTAAAATGGTTTGGCACCACCGCAACATTTGTGATAACTCCGCCCCCCGTAGTGTTGGTAACGACAATTTGGATTGGTCTGCCGGGTCTTATTGTCGTTCCCATAACTGTGGTGACCCGTGTTGCACTGATTACTACCGTTCTCCCGGGGGAGGTTTCTGTTTCGGTTCTTACCGTTATACCGGCGACGGTAGATATGTAGAGAAGGTATGTGTTCGTATGTGGGGGAAAGACATTCGGGGGTGTGACTGTTATTATTCTTGTACTAATTACTTGAGATGGATGGGGAGGGGTATCTCCACCATGTAAAAGATGTGCGACTGTCTTAGTCACCGGGGCAACTACCGTATACTCGGTCCTTATCATCGTCGTCAGCAGCCTTACCGAAACCAGCCCATTAATCCCGCCCGCCACGGAATCATGGATAATGGAAACTGCCGGATTGAGCAAATCATTACGCAAATCATCCTCAAAATGAGGAATATTTGGAACTTGAATATTGACACTCACCCCGGCAACGGCGATTGAAACCATGCCTTCGCCCGCCTCTGCCGGCAACTCGGTAATTATCTGCCTTGACGCCCGCCCGCCCTCTGAAGCCGCCGAAGATGGCGCCGCGCCAAAATCGCGCGGCAATGCGGCGGGCGGGTTTGTCGGTTGCGGCGTAACAACCGGCGGCGCGGGCGTATCAATTGTCGGCGCGGAAGCCGAACCCCCGCCGCCGCCGCAAGTGGCAAGCGAGGCGACAAACAAAACAACAACCGCCGCTTTGGCGGAAAAGTGCGCCAAGCGGCGCGGAATGGACAATGTGGGCATGTTGGCTCCTTTGATGTATGTAGCGATTTCCGGCGCCAAACGCCGGGCGGGCTACATGTATGCCAAAGGGCAGAAACACCCGTCTATTTTCCCGCCCGGTTAATTATGCCGAGCGTCAGTGGATATTATATTCAACGAGCCACCCGGCAAAGCCGAGTAGCCCCTTAACATAATGTAGCGGGATTTATTATACCGAAATTTGCGGCAAAATTACCAAATTTGGAATATTTGCGCCCGAGATGTGGGATTTTTCCGCAAAACGCGCTACAATAAGTGGCATGCGAGAACCAACTTTCATCAATCCGATTTCCCTGCCCGAGAAATTGAACACGGCGGAGCGCAAGTTTGTGCAATGCATGGCGGAAGGCGGGAAATGCGAAATTGGCACAAAACGCCCCACCGAGGCGATTAACAAAGGCGACAACGCCAATGTCATCCGCGCCGATGTGATTCGCTTCTTCGTTTGGGGCGGCAGTAAGGATGACCCGATTGCAGGCAACACCATCACCTTGGGCGGCGCGCATATATCCGGAGCGCTGGATTTGGTTCTTGTCTCTTCGCCTTATGCACTCGCTCTTATAGATTGTCGTTTTGACGCCCCCGTTAAGATGCTACATGCGGCATTTCGTTCTCTGCACTTGAACGGGTCTTATTTGCCTCATGGATTAAATGGCTACGGGATGCGTATAGACAGCGATATGTTTATGCGAGACGGCTTTTCCGCCGAGGGCGAGGTTCGTTTGCTTGGCGCTGATATTGGCGGAAATGTGGATTGTGATGGCGGCAAGTTTATAAACAAAAAAGGCATTGCTCTTGCCGCCGACGGCATAAAAGTGGGCGGCGATTTTTCCATGCAAAATAATTTTACCGCCGAGGGCGAGGTTCTCTTGCTTGGCGCCGATGTTAGCGGAAATGTGGATTGTGATGGCGGCAAGTTTATAAACAAAAAAGGCATTGCTCTTGCCGCCGACAGAATAAAAGTGGGCGGCAATTTTTCCATGCAAAATAATTTTACCGCCGAGGGCGAGATTCGCTTGCTTAGCGCCGATATTGGCGGGGATGTGTATTGTAACAGTAGCAAGTTGAGGAATGAAAAAGGCGATGCCCTTGCTGCCGACAAAATAAAAGTGGGTGGTAATTTTTCCTTGCGTAGCGGCTTCTCCGCTGATGGCACAGTGCGACTTCCCGCCGCCGATATTAATGGTAGTTTGTACTGCATAAGCAGCGAATTTAAGAGAGGGCTTAACGCAAGAGCCGCGAGAGTTAGAAACTTCCTGTACCTCCGTAATTTGGAAGGGAATGGCACGGTTGATTTGTCGTTTGCTGCTACGGATGTTTTGGAGGATGACGAAAAGTCCCGTGAAAACTTTGCCTTTCGCTTGGGCGGATTTTCGTATCAACGCTTTGGCACACCCGGGGAAGTAGAAGTTCGCATTAAGAAATGGTTGGACAAGCACCCAGATGACATTGATTTTTCGCCGCAGCCATTTGAGCAGGCGGCGAAAGTGTTGTTTGCGATGGGGCATAATAACGATGCCCGGGCGGTTTTATGGGCAAAAGAGCGACGACTTACCAAGCATGGCAAATTGCCCAGTGGACATAAACCCATAAGGTGGGTTTGGAGTTGGCTTGCCGGTTATGGTTATCGGTTGCGGCGGACGCTGGCTTGGTCGGCGGGGATTGTTTTTGCGGGTGCGGCGATTTTTTACATCGCCAATGAATCACGCCACATTGTTCCGCATCAGCCGGTGGTGTTAAAGATGATGCAGGAGAGCGTAAAAGTGCAGAAAGGCGGCGAGTGCGCGAGCAAAAAGCGCCCGACCGAGGTCGTGAAATGCCTTATTCCGGAGTATCCGAGGTTTTATTCGCTCACTTATTCTTTGGATGTTTTCATCCCGTTTTTCGCCTTACATCAAGAGCAGTATTGGTATCCGCAACCAAGCGCGAATGCCCATGTTCTTTGGCGGGTTTTGTTGCCGATATGGTATTGGATTGAAATAATCGCCGGCTGGGTGTTTACTTCGCTACTTGTGCTTACCATTACCGGTTTGCTTAAGCCGCGGCAGTCGTCTTTGGAATAGTTTGTTGTTTTGGGGGCGGGTTTAATTGTCATTCCCGCGAAAGCGGGAATCCATCGCCGCGATAGCGGCGCGTTATAAAAGCCCTGCAAAGGGCGACCTGTTCATAGCACGGGGCAACGCCCCGTGAATCGGCATTATGAAACAAATAAGCCCTGAAAGGGCGACCGAAAACAATGGCGGCGGTTGCGGTTGTTTGTCCGGTTTTTGCCGGGCTTTGCCCCGCAAAAGAACGGGACGCCCTTTCAGGGCTACATTCTTAACAATGCCGACTCACGGGGCGGCGCGCTTTCGCGCTTTGCCCCGTGCTATGAACAGGACGCCCTTACAGGGCTATAAGAATGCGCCGCTTTGCGGCGATGGTTTAGGAGATTCCCGCTTTCGCGGGAATGACAGTTCTTCGTCATCCCCGCGAAAGCGGGAATCCAAACGCGCCCGCAAGGGCGCCCTTGCCGGGCTTTTGATTCGTGTTTTGCCATTTGCGGCGACAAGTCGCCGTTTGTGCTTGCGCGCAAATGGTCAAACGGCAAAAAGATGGATTCCCGCTTTCGCGGGAATGACGAAGGGGGCGGGAATGACGAAAGGGGCGGGAATGACGAAAGGGGCGGGAATGACGAAGAGGGCGGGAATGACATTAAAAAAGTCCCGTCCTTCCCGCGAAAGCGGGAATCCCAACGCGCCCGCAAAGGCGCCCTTGCCGGGCTTTTGATTCGTGTTTTGCCATTTGCGGCAACAAGTCGCCGTTGGCGCTGGCGCGAAAAGAGACAAAGGGAAAAGAGGGGGATTCCCGCTTTCGCGGGAATGACAAGGGGGGCGGGGCGGGGGTTAGCGGCTTTTGCCGATAACGGGATTATGCAAAGGTCTAAGCCGTGCGCCGTGCGCCGTGCGCCGTGCGCCGTGCGCCAATGATAAACGACAAGTTAAACATGCTCAGTAGCATCGCCAAAGAGTATAACACAAAAAAAGCCCGTTTTGCCATATCCGCCAAAAAAAAATCCGCCATTGCCGCCATCGTCATAATCCGCCATTGCCGCCCTCGTCATTCCCGCGCAAGCGGGAATCTCCTTTTTAAGTATGCGCCGCTTCGCGGCGATGGCTTTATCGGTCGCTCAGTTGTTTTTGGACTGCGGGATAATCGGTTTTGCCGGTTGGCAGGATGGGGATTTCGGCGGTGCTTATGATGCGGCGGGGCGTCCATAACTCGGGCAACCCTTCCTCGCGCAGTGCCGTGCCAATGTTTTCGCGTGTGGCAATATCCGGCGGTAATGTCGTCAAAAGTGCCGCTTCTTCGCCGCGCTTGTCGCTGGCGATGCCGACAACGGCAAAGTGATATGCATTCCATCGTTTTTTCAAACTCTCTTCTATGGCGTCCAGTGCCGCCATCTCTCCGGCGATTTTGACAAAGCGCTTTTGCCTGCCGATAATGCGCACATATCCTTCATCGTCAATCAATGCGATATCGCCGGTGTTGTGCCATCCGTCCGGCGGGACAGTCAGTTTTTCGTTTCCATCATTGTCGTCATTGTTATCGCCGTCATTGCCGCCATCGTCATTATCGGCAAGATAACCGCGCATTACATTGGGACCTTTGACATGCAAAACGCCCCCTTCTTTGACGCCGGCGGCGGCGACAATGCGCGTTTGTATCAATGGCAGTGCTATGCCGACCGTGCCGTCTTTGGCATAACCCGGGCGGTTGAAGGCGATGACCGGCGAAGTTTCGGTAACGCCGTATCCTTCCCAAATGCCGATATTAAACTTCTCCCGCCACAACCGGCGCGTGGATTGTTTGAGTTTTTCGGCACCGGCGATTACTAATCTTAACGATTGCATTTGTTCCGGCGCGGCGTTTTTGGCGTAGTTTGCCAAAAAAGTGTCGGCGCTGAAAAAGACGGTAATGGCGCGGGCGTAGATGACTTTGGGAATGACGGAATAGTGAAGCGGAGTCGGATAGTGCATCGCCTCAACACCGGCGGCGACCGGCAAAACCGCACCGGCAAGCAAGCCGAAAGAATGAAAAAGCGGCAGCGTGTTCAATATCCGCTCGTTCGGCGGCAGCGAAAGCCGCGCAAGTGTTTGGCGGCAGTTTGCCATCAGATTGCCGTGGCTCAATACCGCCCCTTTCGGCTCGCTCTCCGAGCCGGATGTGAAAAGAATGCATGCGGCATCTTGTTGTTTGGCGCGCGCGCCCGGCCGGGTTTTTAATGCCAAACCCGGCAGCAGTGCCATCGCCGCGGCTTTTAGTTTTGTGCCGATGCCGATGGTTTGGCGCAGGTTTTCCAAAAGGACGACATTGATTTTTGCGGCGCGCATTGCCCCGGCGAGTTTTGCCGCTTGCGGTGATTTGTCCAGTAGAAGTTGGGCGGTGTAAATGGTTGTCAGTTTTGCCTTTTGGCATGCGGCGATGATTTGCCGCCCGCCGCCGCCCGGGTTTAGCATTACCGGAGTAATGGCGCGCGTTTGGGCGGCGTAGAAAAGCGCGCAAGCGGCGATTGACGATGGCAGCATAATGCCAATGCGCTTTTCTGCTGTTGGCAGTTTTGCCCCGAGTGCGAAAGCGGCGCGGCATAAAGTCCGGTAGGTCAAAGCCGTCCCCGGCAGTTGCGAAAAAAGCCGCTTGCCAAAACCATAACGCCGACCGGCATTTGCCAGCATTGTCGTCAGGTTTTTTTCTCCGGCTATTTGCGCCGCGCATGCGCCATCTTCCAGCAAGCGCAAAAGATAATGCGCGCGGGCGGCTTTGGCTTCGGGCGGGGCATAGTTAACAATGTCGCCAAAATAAAGGCGCTTTGGCAATGCGGCGGCGCAGACGAGTTTTGCGGCGGGGATGTTTTTCATCAACAGGTCAATGCCGCCGCCGCATGCTTTGGGGTTGCTATTGTTTGTCCCATCGGGAAAGACAACCAAAGCGGCATTTGGCAACTCGCGCATTTGTTTGATGAGCGCGCGCAGCGGCGGCGGGTTTTGTTCGTCGCCGGGCGGGTAGGCAATGCCAAATAACTTGTGCAGTATCTTCACCGGCGGCGCGGGATATAACACCGTCCGCCCGCAAGCGGCAAGTGCCGCGCCGATGCGAAAGCCGTCAAAAGCCGATGTGCCGCAAGCGGCGATGACGAGCGCGCCTTTGTGCGAATGCAGGCGGGCGGCGGCGCGATAGTGTTTGCCAAAAAGCAGGCGCAATAAAAACACGGGCATTAAAGTTATTATAATCCTTCGTTTATAATATAAAACCGCAATGCCAGATAATAATACGGCGGAACTTTTTGGCAATGCCCGCGCGGCATCGGCGGCGGGCGGCGGCAAAATAACGGCGGCATCGGCGGAGATGGCGCAAGCGCGGGAAGTGTTGCGCCGCGTTTTCGGTTATGGCGATTTCATCGGGCGGCAGGCGGAAGTTGTCGCCGGGGTTTTTGACGGGCGCGATGTTTTGGCTATTATGCCGACCGGCGGCGGCAAATCGCTGTGTTATCAAATACCGGCGATTGTCAAACAAGGCACCGGCATTATTGTCTCGCCGCTTATCGCCTTGATGAAAGACCAGGTTGATGCGCTTTTGCAAAACCAAGTGCGGGCGGCTTTTTTGAACTCAACGCAAACGACGAAGCAATCGGACGAAGTATGCGCGCGCTTTGCCGCCGGAGAGTTGGATTTGTTGTATGTGTCGCCGGAGCGGCTTTTGACCGAGCCGTGTTTGCAAATGTTGCGCGCCGCCAGGATAGCGCTGTTTGCCATAGACGAAGCACACTGCATATCGCAATGGGGGCATGACTTTCGCCGCGAGTATTTGCAGTTAGGGCAACTTGCCGATGCATTCCCCGGCATCCCGCGTTTGGCATTGACGGCGACTGCGGACGCCCGCACAAGACAGGAGATTAGCGGCAAACTGCGATTGCATAATGCCGCCGAGATAGTGGCGAGTTTTGACCGCGCCAATATCCGTTATGCCATTCGCCCGAAAACTTCCGGCGGCACGCGGGTGCAGTTTTTGGATTTCTACCGCAAGAATCACAATGGCGATTCGGGTATTATCTATTGCATGTCACGGCGCAAGACCGAAGAAACGGCGGCGGCATTGGAAAAAGAAGGCATCCGCGCCCTGCCCTATCATGGCAAAATGCTCAAAGCCGACCGCGAGCGAAGTCAGGAGCGTTTTGCCCACGAAGACGGCATTGTCATGTGCGCGACTATTGCCTTTGGGATGGGCATTGACAAGCCGGATGTGCGCTTTGTCGCTCACTTTGACCTGCCGAAGAATGTTGAAGGGTATTATCAGGAAACGGGGCGCGCCGGACGCGACGGGCTGGCGGCAAATGCGGTTTTGTATTTTGGCATCGGCGAT